>CAUPYF010000001.1:0-36990 GCA_963515435.1 uncultured Tannerella sp.
CGATCCTCGGCGAGGCCGACGAACGCGTGCGGACGCTGCGCCTGACGCTGTCGGCCGAGACGGCGAAAGTGATCTTCACCGCCATGTCGCTCCTCGGAATCGAAATGCCAGAACGGATGTGATCGGTGGAGCGATCGTTTATCCGTAGGGGGATAATGATTCGCCCCTACATCATGTATCACAATCGGGCACACCCCAATGCGCCTCTATAATCCAAACCGATCATGGGAATGTTTTCTTTCTACAACGTGCGCAAGCCACGCCAATTCGAGCACAAGCCCATCTACTGGGATCCCCGCAAGGAGAAACTCGAGAAGCGCATCCACAAAGTCAAGATGGAGATGGGCGTGGAAGAGGGCGATTACGAGCAATACAAGGAGGCCATCCGCGGCAGCTTCGTGGAGGGCACGCACCACCTGAAGAAGAGCCGCGAAAAAGGCGACGACGCCCGCGATCGGCTCTATCGCAACATGCGGCTCCTCCTGCTCCTTGCCATCCTGGCTGCCATCTACTGGTTCCTGTACCTCAGGTGAATTATCAATGAATAATGATCAATGGTTATCGGGCATCCGAACAGGCCGGTATCCGGATTAATCATTGATCATTAACAATTAACCCAACGAATGAGCGACATCATCCACTTACTCCCTGACCACATCGCCAACCAGATAGCCGCTGGCGAGGTGATTCAGCGCCCGGCCTCCGTGGTGAAGGAGCTGATGGAAAACGCCGTAGACGCCGGCGCCATGCACATCACCGTCCACATCAAGGAGGCCGGGCGCGCACTGATCCAAGTGATCGACGACGGCAAGGGCATGTCAGAAACCGACGCCCGCATGGCCTTCGAGCGACACGCCACCTCGAAGATCGCCGCCGCCGAAGACCTCTTCTCGCTCCGCACGATGGGTTTTCGCGGCGAGGCACTGCCCTCCATCGCCGCCGTGGCACAGGTGGAGCTCCGTACACGCGCTCGCGGCACCGAGTTAGGCACACGTCTCACGATCGAAGGCTCCGAGCTGATCGACATCGCCCCCGACGCCTGCCCCGAGGGCGCCATCTTCTCCGTCAAGAACCTCTTCTTCAACATCCCCGCCCGGCGGAAGTTCCTCAAGTCGAACGAGACGGAGTTTCGCAACATCATGACCGAGTTCGAGCGCGTCGTGCTGGCCAACCCCGCCCTCACCTTCCGCCTGCTGCACAACGACACCGAGGTGATGAACCTGCCTGCCGCCCCCACTCGCCGCCGCATCGTAGACGTCTTCGGTAAGCACTTCAACCAGCGCCTGCTGCCTGTGGAGACGACGACATCGCTCGTTAAGATCGAGGGCTTCATCGGGCGCATCGACACGGTCCGGCGCCGCGGCTATCGCAACTACTTCTTCGTCAACGGCCGCTACATGCGCCACCCCTATTTCCACAAGGCCGTCACGCAGGCTTACGAGCGCCTGACACCGCCTGGCGAGCTGCCCGACTACTTCATCTACTTCACCCTCGACCCCGCCGGCATCGACGTGAATATCCACCCAACCAAGACCGAGATCAAGTTTGAGAACGAGCAACCCATCTGGCAGATCCTCGCCGCTGCCGTCCGCGAGGCGCTCGGCAAGTTCAACGCCGTGCCCAGCATCGACTTCGACACCGAGGGCGCCCTCGACATCCCCATCTACAACCCCGCGGCCGACCACACCGCTGTGAAGCAACCCGCCGTGGAGGTCAACCCGCATTACAACCCCTTCCGCTCCGCACCTGCGCCCCTCGCCCCGGATCGCAACTGGGAAAAGCTCTACCAAGACTTCACGAACGAAGGCAGCCTCCCCCCGCCCGACGCGCCTGTCGCCCCGCTCTTCCCTGAACCGACCACGGCGACCTCCGCGTGCTTCCAATACAAGAACCGCTACATCCTCACCGCCCTCAAGTCCGGCTTGGCCATGATCGACCAGCACCGCGCGCATGTCCGCATCCTTTACGACCGCTACGTCCGCGACGTGCGGGGGCACACGGCCGTGTCGCAAAAGCTGCTCTTCCCCGAGCTCGTGGAGCTCACTCCTGCCGAAGCCGCGCTGCTACCCTCGCTCCTTGACGGCCTGCATCGCCTCGGCTTCGAGCTGAGCGCGATGGGAGGGAATAGCTACTCTGTGACGGCTGTCCCCTCAGGCCTCCGCGACGTGAAAGCATCGGAACTGCTGAAGGAGCTGGTAGACGGTGCCGCGGATACGCCAGATGCCGTGGGCGACAAGATGGCCGAGGCCTTGGCGTTCTCTTTGGCCCGTTCGGCAGCCATTCGTCCGGGTCGATCGCTCACGACGGAGGAGATGGAGGAGATGGTCGCCACGCTCTTCTCCACGGAGTCGAACCGCATCACGCCGGATGGCAAGCCAGTGCTGATTCTTCTCACCGACGACGAGTTAGCGACGCGTTTCCGGTAGGAGAGGCATACTCTTAATGTCTCGATCGATAAAGTGCCTCTCTTCATATGCGAAGTGGGGCACTTTGCGCTTATTTGTAAAACGTGAGTTCGACGTAAAAAATCCATTTCCCCGCACCGAGGGAAGCACCTTCTCCAATGACTCACAAACAAAGGATGTGTTGCGTCACTCACAAAGCATGCGTTGTGTCACTCACAAAGCATGTGTTGCGACACTCACAAAGCATGCGTTGCGACACACATGACAATACGGTGCATACACATTGTGTTGCTTCAGAATGTAACAAACAGTGAGGCTCCCGCCCAACGCTCATCGTGTCGATCGGGCGTGGGGGAGACCATCGGCGCGGTGGAAGCAAAACCGATTTCGCCCGTGTAGGCGGCGTCCGGCGAACGGCGGCCGCGGGTGAGTAGGAAGCGCAGCGTCGCACCGACGGCGTAACCTCGAAACTTGCGCAGGTAGGTAGCCGTCGCACTGATGGTAGTGAACGTGGCCGCCCGGTAGGCGTAGGGGGCGAAGGCGTGTTGGAAATCGAGGTGCTGAATGCTGCGGTTGGCGATGTCCACGCGGTAGCGACCGCCGGTGGGGAGGCTGCGGCCACCGACGAGCGAGAGGTCGAGGGCGGAGCGCGGGCGATCCATATGGAAGTCGAGCATGACATGCGGAAGGGCCGAGGTGTTGCGGATCTCATAGGGCTCGCTGCGGTACGTCTCCCGCCGCGACGTGAGTAGTGCGCCGAGGCTCAGCCCGAGGGTATAATCCCGTGCGGGGCGGAGGCTGAAGCCGGCACGCACGAGGTTTTCGGAGTGTCTACAGGCGTAGCGCCGGCGGGTGTCGATCAGGCGGTAATCGTAGACGTGGTGTGTCTCGTCGGCCAAGTATTGTTCATAGATATGCTCAAGGCCTTGGCGGCGCGCGATGTCGGCATCGACGAGGAGTGAGAGCGTGAGGCACGGCGCGGCTTTCCAGCGCACGTCGAGGGTGGGTGCGAGGCGGTGGGTGCGCGATCCGTAGAGATTGAGTGTGTAGCGACTCTCCTCCGTCTCCATGCTTTGATGGGTGTAGCCGAGTCCGAGCGTGAGGCTGAGTGGGCGATCGTCGGGTGAACGATAGACGAGGTGGGCGGTATGCTCGGAGGCGTAATACATGCGTGAATAGCCGAAGAGGACAGCACTCTGGTGCACGTCGTAAAGGCCGAATCCGTACGTGACGAAGAAGCGATCCTGCTGCGCAGGGCGCCAGTAACGCAGCGAGACGTGCTGCTTGTAGCGCCCGATGGAGCCTTGCAGCATGAGGAGGTGGCCGGCGCCGAAGCGGCGTGCCAGCCCGATGTCGGCACGTAGCTCCGTGGTGTTCGTCAGCGCGCGCGGGTCGGTCTGGCGGTGTGCCTGTTCGCCGGAGAAGACGCCGCGCAGGCCGAGGCTCCACCCTGCCAATGGGAAGGCATATCCGCCCTCGATGGCGTAATGCTCGAAGCGGAAGTCGCCGCCAGTGGAGTCGGTAGAGATGTAAGGCAGATAACGTTCGGGGTCGCGCATGGCGCTCCAGCCGATGCCCTCGTGGCGGCCTCGGGCGTAGCGGACGGAGCCGAAGAGCGTGCCGCCGCCTGATCGTGGGGTGTACTCGCCTCCGCCGGTTAGGCCGATGTCAGAGAAGGCGTGGCCCTCGTAAGGCAGGAAGTCGCCGTCCATACGGCCGTTGGCGCCGCCAAGGGTGACGACGGAGCGGGGGGCGAAGGCGGTGCTGTCGGTCACAGGCTGGAGGTGTCGGTAAGCGGGATTAGCGTAGCAAAGGTGCATTCGGCGGATGTCGGCGTCGATGGAGAGTCGGTCGTAGCGCACTTCGGCCGGTGAGAGTGGCGTGCGGTAACGTTCTGTGAGGTGGGCGGCGCGTTCCTGTGCGGCGCCGATCAGCGGAAGGAGAAGCAAGGGGAGGAGTAGTTGTTTCATCAGTTGAGATTCAATAAGAGTTCAAGCCCGAAGTAGGGGTCGGTCCATTCGCGCTCCGTTGTCTTTTCGCCGGAGATGTATTTGGGATGGATGTCGAGGATGCCGTTAACAAAGAAGGAAAGCTGGGCATAGCGGTTGAATTCCTTCGTGGCCTTGATGTTCCAGAGGAATGTGATGGGCTTCGCGTCGCGAGCGTAGCGGATAGGGAGGACGGTTTTCTTCAGGTGACGGAAGGTCATGTCGTCCGAGTCGATGCGGTCGCGCTCGGCCGGGGTGACGGTGTGTGTGCGACCTTCGAGATCCATGTAGGCGTAAGGAAACTTCTGCCGCGTGTCACGGTATTGCTGCGTGTTAAGCCAAACGAACTGCAAGTAGTTGGTGAAGATCAGCTTGAACTTCGGGATATGCGTGTTGAGCCAAATATTCGTGTTCAAGCGGCGATATTCCTGCTGCGGATCGGTGGCGTAGATGCCGACATAGGGGTAAGGCCGGTCGGCGATGCGTAGGTCGGGGCGGTAATACTCCGGCTGCGAGGAGCCGTAGTTGGTGCGGTAATAGGCGCCGTTCAGCTCCACGGTGGTGGCCAGCGGCTCGATGCGCGGCAGGATGAGGCGGTACTCCACGCCGCGTTTCTCCGTCTTGCGGCTGTTCATCACGCGCGGATAAGTGGTGAAGAGGCTATATCGTTCTTTGATGTAGTCTTCTTTTTGCGGCACACGTCCGCTGATGTCCGCGCCCGGGCGCAGTGTGTTGTAGAGATCGTACGTGAGGGGGCGGTAGACTGTGAAGTACTCGAAGCCGGAGGTGGTCTTTTCGTAGAAGGCCGTCACGAAGAGGTCGAAGCCGGCGAAAGTCGCATCCCAGCCGACCTCTATCTTGCGATTGCGGTTCTCGCGCAGGTCGTGGTTCGTCACGTCAAACACGTCCGTGAAAGTGATCAGCCGGCGCAAGTCTTCGCGGTCGGTGTAAGCGTTGAGCATGTAGAAGTCTTTGTAGATGCGATCAGGGTAGAGGTAATCCAGCGTAGGAAACTTGTTCTCCATGCCAAAGCCGACGCGAAGGGTGTTGCGCATAGCGCCACCGAAGGTGAACGAGGCGTTCAGACGCGGTTCGGACGGTGTGCGGTGAGCTAAGGCATAAGCGGCATCGAGGTTGAACATATGACTGATACGTCCGCCGGCAGAGAGCCGGAGGCGACTGCCGCCGGGCGCCTCATAGCGCAGCTCGAGGAGTGCGTACGCTGCGCCGACAGCCAAAGCGGGGATCGCACTGTTCTTGCGCGGCCGCATGTAGGAGTTATCGTAAGGGAATGGCGGGCGTGCTTCGTCTTCGATGATCGCGCCGTCGCCGAAGTTCTTCGCGTGGCGGAAGTCGGCGCCGTACTGGGCACGCAGGCTGGCATGGTCGGTGAGGCGCAGCGACGACGTGGCGTGCAGCTGCACAAACGTGTTCAGCGGACGGTTCTCGACGCGGAAATCGCTGTAATACTTGCCTGGCAGATAGCGTCCTTCGTGCTCGCCTGGCTCCTTGGCTAAGGGCACACTCAGCGGGCCGGAGGAGGAGATGACCATCTTATGCCTCTTGATGCGGTCGTTGACGAGGTCGGAGGAGAGGATCAGCTCCACGCGATCCACCCAGTGGCGCCCCGTCGTCAGGTCGGCCTTGACCGAAAGCGCCGTGCGGGAATAGTCGGCCTCGTAGCGCTCATCGTATTCGTCAATCAGCTCGTCCTTCTTCATGCGGCCCACGGTCAGCGTCTGGTTGAGCTTCATCTCCAAGTCCAGTGTCGCATCACCACGTCGCAGCTGGTTGCTGTAGAAGGCTTGCGCCGTGACGCGTGAGAACTGATCCGTGGCTTCGCGGATGTCGTCCACCGTATGCAGCCAGTCGGCGCCCAAGTGCAGCGTGCCCGCGTGTTCGGACAGCTTGAAGCCTTTGCCGACGTATGCCAGTTTGTTCTTCAGCTCCGTCTTCATGCGCACGTTGAAGGGAGTGACGCCGCGCTTGGAGCGCACAGAAATGAGGCCGTCGGAGAGGTTGCCATAGCGTGGCGAGGCGATGCCGCGCACAAACTCGACGCTCTGGATATGGTCGGTGGAGACGAGCCGCATGTCCACGCCGCGGTTCATCCCCGTGCGGTTACGAATCTCCGTATCGCCGATGCGCGAAGAAGTGTTGTCCGTCACGCCGATCAACTGTGTGCGCATGCCGTCGTTCGAGATGGGCGCACCGTCAGCCACCACGGCCACGCCGAGCGAGGTATTGGCGTCGCTGCCCACCTGCCGCGTGGAGATCTGCATGAAGCGTCCCATGTTGTTATCGCGGTGGATGTTGCCGGGCAGGAGCACGAAGATGTCGGCCAGGGATGTCGGCTGGATATACTCAATGGCAGCACGCCCGACGGTCAACTTCTCTTTCGTGGTGCGCCCAGCCATCACCTCCACCTCCTTCAGGGCGATGCTGGCCACGGCCATACGGAAAACGAACTCGCGGTCGGCCTGCATGTCGACGGTGTAAGTCGTCGGGTTGAAACCAAGGCACGTGACGTGCAGCCGCAGCTGTTGGCCGGCCGGCACGCGGCTTAGCACGAAGCGGCCGTTGATGTCGCAGACGGTTTGAAACTGTTGATCGTCTGACGCGACAAGCGCGAAGCCCACCGGACTGCCATCGGCGGCAGAAACGACCGTGCCCCGCAGCGTGACAAATCGGCCGGACTCGTTGGCTTGTACATGAGCGATCGAGAGGAAAAGGAGAAAAAGGAGGAGGGGGGTATGTTTGTTCATAAGCGAGGAAAAAGGAAGGCTATATAATGAATCGTGTGGGGCGGGTTGATGAAGGGCACAGAGAGTAAATCGGCTGCGGAAAACGTTTTTCAAGAAAAAAGCCCCATTTCCCGCCGCATAAAACCGTTTTTCGGAAAATTTCCCCCATTTCCCGCTTCATTTTAGCGTTTCTGAGAAATTTTGATCGGTTTCGTGCCGCGGGAAGGCGTTTTCGGAAGTCCGAGATCGGTCTCGCGTTTCATTTTGTCGTTTCGCGAAATCGGAGATCGGCTTCGCATTTCAGGAAACAGAATAACGAAAAGCCAAGCCCCCTCTACCCCGACCTTCTTAAATCGTAGAGAATGCCTACCCCCATACAATCCCGTTACAGAGCCAAAAGGAAGTGATTTGACGTAACAAGAGAGAAGCCGCAGACGGCCCCTCTCTTGTCATACCTACCTATCATCTATAGGGACTTTCTACTTCTTGTCGCGCCAGCCTTTGGGGTAGCTGTTCTGGCCCTTCTTCATAATGAAGTCGACGGTGGAGTTGTTCGTGTCCTTGTAGTAGATCTTGTTGCCTACGCGGATCTCGCGGCGGATGGCCAGCTCCTGGCGGTGGCAACCGTTGACGATGAACTTACCGCGATCCACCTTCTCCGGAATCACGCGCGTCTTGATGTCCTGCGGCACATCGCTCGTTTGTACACCGTCGAGGATGAGATCGGTTTTGACGCTGATGATGCTGATCTCAATTGTGTCAGCCGGCGTGTCCTTCGTCTTCGGAACTGCTGTCATCGATTTTGTTGTGTTCTCGCGAATGAATTTCTCTACGGTGGCCTTTTCGCCATTCTCTAACTTAAAGAGTAGTGGGGAAACATAGCCACGAGGGTGGAGAAAGAAGCCGTACGAGCCATTCTTTTCCGTATGGTCCGTGACGATCATGTTCGGCACGTCGGGGTTATCAATATCCTTCGTTTCAGGTCCTTCGTAGATCTCAAAGTCAGCGCCGGTGAGGTCTACGGCATGATCATATCCCTTCACTTTGGAGTGATTGGCGGCCGTGAAGGCGATGACAAGGCGTTCGCCCGGCTGTACAGGGTGTTCGTGCCCGTTGCCCGGGACGGTGACGAATCCGCCGATGGGTACGCGATCAGGGTAATACGTGTCGTACCACAGCGCCTTCTTAGCAAAAGAGAAGTGCTGCGTAACGGCCATCGAAACGCCATCCGCATAGAGTACTTCCGAGGTCGGGTTGAAGAGCACAAAGTACTGGTCGGGGTGCATCATGCGGCCGGAGTTCGTCTCGCCGTTGAAGAAGATCTCACTAAAGATGAAATCCTTCCCCGTGGCTCCTGCGGCCGTCACGTTCACGCGTCCCTCAATGGTCTGGCCGGCAGCGTTGATTGATACATTCTCCATCCGTGCCGAAACAACGAGCGAATCCGTCCCCTGCGGATTCTTGACGCGCTCTTCGATCGATACATCATACGTTCCCTTGTCTAAGTTGACCGTGCCCATGCCCTTCTCATCGAGCACACAGTCCGTCGCGTTCTTGCTGCGCACCTCGGTGAAGACCACCTTCAGTCCTTTCATCATCTCGGCTGTGAGTGTGCCCTTCACGGCTTCTTTAGCTCGAAACGTGACCGCGACTTTCTCATTCGTCGGGTTCACCGGGCCCTCCTCATCGCTACATGAGGCCATGCCCACGGCTATCAGCGCCACGGCCGTCATCCATACGTAAATCTTTTTCATCATTTCTGTTTGTGTTTATTGTGATCCATTAATTAGTGAATTGTGGTGCAAAGAACCTTCGCGACGCGTATCCTAACAATCCCAATTTGTGGGTAAAAGCCCGCTGGGAGATAGCCGAAAGCGGTTAGGTGCTTTGTATTAACTACAAGGCAATGAGGATACATTGGGGGCTCACATTTCAGCCTTTCCGGTTTTCGTTACGCGCGGAGTAATACACAATTCATTTCCGTTGGACGATAAAACGAGGCGCCTCCAGTGTGGATACGCCTTATTGAACGTGAGAGATCCTTCCGGCATGCCGCATGCTGAGTGGCTCTTACATCGAACTGATGTTAATCTCCATTCTCTATCACGCAAACAGCCCGCTGATGATGCCGTCAGAGACGAAGAAGGCAGGCTCAGTAAGGCGCACCGTGTCGGCGTCCGTATGGATGAGGTGTCCGGAGGCAAGGAAAGGCGCGGCATGGCGGAGGAAGTGAGCCGCACGATGCTCGCCAAACGCCTCCCGAATGAGGGACAGCTGCACGCCCCACATCGTGCGGAGCCGCGTCATGATGTATTCATTGTAACGCATATCGTCGTCCGCCATCTCTTGCTCGTAAAGCGGCTTTCCGGAGATCACGCCCTCCATATAGCGCCGCAGCGACTCCACGTTCCACCGTCGCGACTGTCCGTCGTACGAGTGTGCTGAAGGGCCGATGCCGAGGTATTTCGCACCCGTCCAGTAGGCCGTGTTGTGTCGCGCGAACATCCCCGGGCGGCAGAAGTTCGACACCTCGTAATGCACAAATCCTGCCGTGGCTGCGCGTTCGGTCAGCAGTTCGTAAAGGCGGACGCTCGTAGCCTCGTTCACGGGGTGGATGTCACCCTGCCGGAGCATTTGCCCGAGGCGCGTGCCCTCTTCGTAAGTCAAATGGTAAGCCGAGAGGTGTGTCACGCCGAGACCGAAGGCCACCTCAAGGTTGCGTGCCCAAGCCTCCGGAGTCTGGCCGGGCAGGCCGTAGATCAGGTCGATACTGAGGTTCGTAAAGCCCGCATCACGACATTGGCGGACGGCCTCAATGGCTCCGGCAGCGTTGTGCCTGCGGTTCAGGAAGCGCAGGTCGGCATCGCTGAAGCTCTGCACACCTATACTGATGCGGTTGAAGGGCATATGGGGATGGAGGTCGTGGAGGTAGGCGCCAGTGATGTCGTCCGGGTTTGCTTCAAGTGTGATCTCATGGCAATTGGAGGTGTCGTAGTGTCGTTCGATGGTGCGAAAGATAGACGCGAAGTCGTCGGCGCGAAGTTGCGAGGGTGTCCCGCCGCCGAAATAGATGGTCTCCACCGCTTCGCCGCTGAGCTCGTCTACCCGTTCCTCCAACTCATGCTGGGCCGCGCGGAGATAGGCTGCCTTGTATGCCTCATCGGTTTGGGAATAGAAGTCACAGTAGATGCAGCGCTGCGTGCAGAAAGGAACGTGTAGGTATATGCCGGCCATGATATGAGGGCGGATAGGCGAAAGTATGCCTTATCAACAGCCTTAAAGGTCCACTCTTCGTGCTCTCCAACGAGGTGTTGTCGGCGTGGGAATATGGCTATTTGATCCCTGCCTGCAGGATTTCGATCAGGATCGGCTTAGCGCCTCCCACAAAACACTCTACGGCGATCACCATCAGTATCAATCCCATGAGCCGCATCATGACGTTGTTGCCCGTTTCGCCCAAGTAGCGCACTATACGGGTGGAGAAACCCAAGATGAGGTAGGCGAAGAGGTAGATGAAGGCAATTACGGCGATGAGCACACCCTTCATTTCGAGCGTGTGGGTGTCTTGCATGAGCACGATGGCGTTGGCTATAGCACCCGGGCCGCATAACATGGGAATGGCCAGTGGAGTGATCGAGATGTCGTTGGCGTAGGTCTTGATTTCCTCCTGCTTCAGGCGCAGCGAGGTGTAGCGCGCCTGTAGCATGTCGAACCCGATCTTGAAGATGATGACGCCGCCGGCGATGCGGAAACCGTTTGTGGAGATACCGAAGAATTTGAAGAGAAATTGGCCGGAAAAGACAAACACCATGAGTGTGATGAAGGCCACAATGGTGGCGCGGCGGACGATGGCACGGCGCTGGCGCTCGTCCATGTCGTTCGTCATCGTTAGGAATACGGGCATTGTGCCCAGCGGGTTGGTCAGTGTGAAGAATGAGGTAAAGCAGAGTAGAGCAAAGGAAATCAGTGAGGTATCCATAATGAGATTGTTTGAGAATTGGATAAGAATCAAGCGCTCCGTTCGGAGATGTTAGCTGGCCTCAAGGCGATAGGCATTGAGAATCCATCAGGGCACTGAAAAAACAAAGGCCTTACAAATTGTTTTGTAAAGCCTCTGTCTTCTGAATTGTTTAAAAAAAGAGCGGAAGACGGGGCTCAAACCCGCGACCCTCAGCTTGGAAGGCTAATGCTCTATCAACTGAGCTACTTCCGCATGGTTGCATTGTGACAATTTTTCATCTCCGAATGGAGTGGGCAGTGATGGATTCGAACCACCGAAGGCGTAAGCCAGCAGATTTACAGTCTGCCCCATTTGGCCACTCTGGTAACTGCCCTTTCTGTTGAATGCGGCGCAAAGATAGACCTATTTTCCTGCCGTGCAAATTCTGTTTGCGAAATCGACCATCTTAATAGCGGTTACAGCAGCCTCATCGCCTTTGTTCCCGTAACGGCCTCCACAACGATCCTCGGCTTGTTTTAGGTTCTCTGTTGTGAGCATGCCAAAGATGAAGGGGATGTCACCGGTGAGGTTCAACTCAGTGACACCCTGTGTCACGGCGGAACAGACGTAGTCAAAGTGTGGTGTATCACCCCGAATGACGCACCCGATGACGATCACGGCGTCTACATCCCACATCTCGGCCATCATCTTGGCGCCGAAAGTCAGCTCAAAGCTGCCAGGCACACGTTCAATGTGGATATTTTCCTGCTTGGCGCCGTGGCGCTCCAGCGTGTTGCAGGCACCTTCCAAGAGCTTTTCGGTGACGTTTTGATTCCATTCTGAAGCTACGATACCGAAGCACATTTCGGAGGCATTTGGGACGGCGTCGAAGTCGTATTCCGATAAGTTGTGATAGATAGTTGCCATTTTGTTTTTGTCTTAATTCGATTGGGCTAGGAGCTTGACGCGAGTGATGTACTTGTCGATGTCCGTCGCCTCCATAGAGAGGTTGTATTTGTCGCGGATGGTTTCGTAAGCTTTCAGAGCGTCTGCGTACTGCTTCATGGACTCGTAGGCGAGACCAGCTTTCTTCAGGTAGATAGGGCTGATCAGGTCGTTGTCGGCTTTTGATGCTGCCTTCTCAAAGTAACTGATGCCCTCTTTCGTGCGTCCGGTGCTGACGTAGCAATCACCGATCAATCCGATGATGGTAGGAGCGATTTGCGCATCGTCGCCCTTATACGCTTTCAGTCGTTGGATGGCTTTTTCGGGATCACCGAGGTGATAGTAGCAAATGCCAGCGTAGGCTTTAGCCAAGTTGCCGCTTTTGGTGCCGCCGTAGCGATCGATGATGGCCTCGAAGCCGTCGTAGTCGACGCCGTTACCGTTCAGCGCCAACGCAAAGGAGTCTATCGCCAAATATTGCTCGCCTTTAAACATGGCCAACTTAGCTTTTTCGGCTTGCGGTTTGGCGTAGAGGTAGTGGTAGGCCAAAATGAGACCAATCACCACGGCAACGGCCGACACGCCGGCAATGATTTTCTTCTTATGCTTTTCGATGAACTCTTCCGATCGGGAAACGATTTCTCCCACTTCTATTTCCTTCTCTTCGTTTGTTGTTTTTTTCGCCATAACGATCTTTTTTCTTTCTGTTTACTGTTCGTTTTTTGCTCTTTGAAATTCAAGGCGCAAAAGTAATTTTTTACCCGAAAGGTCTACTTTCGTCTATCCACAATTTATTTGAGACGTTTGCATATCATCAGATCTGCAAAGCCCCCTTGCGACACAAGAGCCTTTTGCAATGCTCTCTATTTTTGCCCCGCGCTCCGTGTGCATCATGCGCTTCATCCCCTTTTTATAATATGATATTGAACAAACTCTCCGTCCTGAACTATAAAAATATCCGTCAGGCTGACATCGACTGCTCGCCGAAGATCAATTGCTTCTTCGGCAACAACGGCATGGGAAAAACCAACCTGCTCGATGCCATCTATTACCTCTCCTTCTGCAAGAGTCACGTCTACACTACCGAGGAGCGGCTCCTCAGGCGTGGAGAATCGCTTTGCGTACTGCAAGGCGAATACCTCTTTGGCGACCGTACGGAGGCCATCTTCTGCTCCATCCCGCGTGGGCAACGCAAACAATTCAAGCGTAACCAGAAGCCTTATCCCCGGCTGTCGGATCACATCGGGCTCTTGCCATTGGTAATGATCTCACCATCGGACGCAGAGCTGATTCGCGGGGGAAGCGATGAGCGGAGGCGGTGGATGGACATGATCCTTTCGCAATACGACGGCGCTGCCATGCATGCACTGATCCGTTACAACAAGGCGCTTCAGCAGCGTAACCGCATGCTCCGTGAACAGCAGACGGACACGGCGCTCTATGAGGCACTCGAAATACAGCTCGCGCAGCACGGCCGACTGATCTTCGATGTCCGCACACGTCTCATCGAGGAGTTCCTGCCCTTCTTCAACGAATACTATCGGGCCATCGGGCGGGATGACGAGGCGGTGGGGCTGCGCTACGTGTCGCAGTTGCAAACGGTCGACATCGAGGAGGAGCTGGCACGCAATCGCGAACGCGAACTCCGAGAGGTGGGCTACACCACCACGGGCATCCACAAGGATGACTTGGAGATGACCCTCGATAGCCTGCCGATGCGCCATCTCGGTTCGCAGGGGCAGAACAAGACATGCCTCGTGGCACTCAAGCTCGCGCAGTTCACCTTCCTCGCCGCCAAGAGCTCCACCATGCCCATATTACTGCTCGATGATATTTTCGACAAGTTAGATACCACACGCGTGGAACGCATCGTCCAGCTCGTTGGGGAGGAGCGCTTCGGACAGATCTTCATCACGGATACCAACCGTAATTACTTGGATAGCATCCTAGAATCGGTACGCAAGGAATACGCCATGTTCCACGTTGACCACGGGACGGTGATGGCGATGGAGGGCAGCCGATGAAACGCATCAACGCCCAATCCATCGGCGAGATTCTCCGTGAGTTTTTTGCTCAAAACCCAGAGATCGGTCGTCGATTGGCTGAGGTGCGCCTCGTCAAGGCCTGGCGCGAAGTGCTCGGCCCCGGCGTGACGAAAGAGACGCGCCACATCTACGTGCATGAAGGTACACTCCACGTCGTACTCAATTCTGCCGTCTTGCGCAGCGAACTGATGATGTGGCGCGACCGCCTTGTCCGCACCCTCAACGAGCGAGCTGGCGCTGACGTGATCTGCGAGATCCGTTTCCGATAATCCCCCGATATATACACAACGCCGGCTGCCCCACGCGCGACAAACGCGGAAGGCAGCCGGCATTTTATGACCTCGAAAACGAGGTCAGTTCACGCGGTCGATCTTCCGATCTCCCCGCAGGAAACCGATGACGTTGTTGCAGAGCTCGTGCACCATTTCCACGCGCGAGTCGTACGTCTGGGTGCCGATGTGCGGCGTAAGCGTGACGTTATCTAACGCGAACAGCTCCGGCGACGGCACATCGTTCTGCTCAAACACATCCAGACCCGCGGACGCTATCCGTCCCTCCTTCAGTGCCTGAACCAGCGCCTGTTCGTCGACCACAGCCCCGCGCGCCGTGTTGATAAGGATCGCCGTCGGCTTCATCATCGCCAGCTCCCGGGCGCCGATTAGGTAACGCGTCTCGGGCGTCAGGGGCGTGTGCAGCGAAAGCACATCGGCGCGGCGGATCAGGTCGTCCTTGTCTGCATACGCGATGCCCCGCTCGCGCTCCTCGGCCTCGCTGAAGCGGGTGCGCTTGTTGTAGAGCACCGTCATGCCGAACGCCCGGCAGCGCCGCGCCACCGCCGCGCCGATGTTGCCATAACCTAAGATACCTAAGGTCTTGCCATAGAGATTGACCCCGAGTCGGCAGAGGCGTCCACGCTCGATGGCGCCTCGGTCACGGCGGAAAGTGCGATCCCACTCCGCGATGCGCCGCGAGCAGCTCAGCAGCAGCGCCAGCGCCAGGTCGGCCGTGGGTTCGATGACCGACCGCGGCGTGTTCGTCACCACGATGCCTTTCTCGGCCGCGTAGGCTGTGTCGATGTTGTTGTAGCCGACGGCGTAGTTCGCGATGAGCTTGAGCGAGCGGCCGCAGTCGATCAGGTCGCGGCCGACGGGGATGTCGAAGACGGCGCAGAGCACATCGCAATCGCCGATGCGTTCAGCGATCTCGGTCTGCGTAAAGTCGCGCCCATGGGGCGGGAAAATCACTTCGTGTTCAGTGGTAAGCGCCTCGAAACCTTCGCTTACCGTGTCGAATGCCACTAAAATCTTTGCCATTTTCTGTCTTGTATTTATCGGTTAAACCATCTGTCTTCTGTTCATGCACAGGGGGACGGGTGCACAGCCCCCCCCCGGGGGCATTTCACGGGTGCTGTTTGCGGTACTCCTGCGCGGCCCATTGGATCACCCGCTTGGCCTGCTGCATGCCAGACTCTACCATGCCGCACCTCAGATTGCCATCGCCGATCAGCACTTTTTGCAGCGTCTCATGTGTATAAAACAGCGGCTTGGACATTTTCGGATCGCACTGCATGATTGCTTCCATAGAATCCTCAAACCTGATCTGCCGGTGCGCTTCGCGTCTTGCTTTCACCTCCAGCAGACCGTCGAGCGCGGCCCGCACGTCTTTCCATGCCTCCCTCCCCGCCATGCGCACATACTTCGGGTCGTCGTAATAGTCGCCGTCCTTGCCGGCCTTTTCGGAGAGGATTTGCCGTGAGTTCTCCAAGTAACGCTCGGCTTCTTTGATCGGATCGTCTTGCACTTTCGTCATGGTTCAAACTGTTTTGAGGGAATGGCTTACAAAAATAGGATCGTTCCGTTTTTTTCGCACAAATAGCCTTGAAACTCCCCGAATTTCCCCATCGACCCGAACGATGGCCTTTATGCGACCCAAATAAATGATGTTTTGATTGCAAACGTATTGTTAAAAATCTTTCACCGAATGTTTTTATTATATGCAATCGATCCAAAGAGTAATACTAATTGTTATATTCATAAATATAGATAGAAAAAGAATATAGACTTCGTTTTGAATAAAAAATTAGAGTCAAAATGCTATAGATATCTTATCTATAAAGAGTACATGCTATATGATAGTATATTCACTCTGTTCTGATCATAAACGATAAATATAAATCTATTATAAGCATACATTTGACTTAAATAGATTGTCAAAAATGTTTAACATACTGTTTTGATCATATACGATAAGTATAAGATATTTCATATGCTGTCTATAAACAAAACAGTAGGTATATACTTTTTCGATTGATGTTTATGATCGAAACGATTTCTATTTGGGTTGCATAAAGGCCATCGGCGTGATTGATGGGGGATTCGGAGCGTGCGTAAAGCCTATTGCTTCGGCCGGCGGAGGCTGGGGGCGCGGGCTATCTTTGTCGCGGATTCAAAAAGATGGATGACAGATGAAAGGATGGATGACGGCCGCGATGATCGTATGCGCGGCGGCGATGAATGGGCAGACGTATGAATCAGAGGTGCGGTCGAACCGCGTGGGGGCGCTGGAGGTGCGGGCGGCTGGCGAGCGGCTGTCGGAGCCGTACATCGAGCTGAATGGGGGGCGGCAAATCGAGATTGCGTTTGACATGCTACAGCCTGAGGCGGGCGAGCGGCTGGCGTATTCGGTGGTGCATTGCGACGCGGACGGGCAGCGGTCAGCGCTGCTGCCGATGGAGTACATGGACGGGTTCAATGGGCTTGTGATCGACGACGAGGCGCCGTCGTTCAACACCACGGTGGCGTACAGGCATTACCGGCTGAGGCTGCCCAACGAGCAGGTGCGACTGAAGGTGTCGGGGAATTACGCGGTGGAGGTATACGCGGAGGGGCATCCGGAGCGGGTGCTGCTGCGGGCGCGGTTCAGCGTGGGCGAGGGATTGGTGGGGATCAGCGGGGAGGCGACGGCGAACACGGACGTGGCGCTCAACCGCGATGTGCAGCAGGTGCATTTCACGATCGACACGAAGGCGCTGACAGTGCATTTCCCGCAGTGGGAGCTGAAGGTGTTCGTGGAGCAAAACGGCCGGCCGGACACGCGCATCGGCGACTTGCAGCCGACATCGATTGGGGGCACGCGGTTGGGCTATGAGCATGATCGGCGGCTCATCTTCGAGGCGGGCAACGAGTATCGGCGGTTTGAGTGCCTGACGTTTCGCTACGCGGGGATGGGCGTGGAGCGGATTGGGTTCGTCAACCCGTATTACCACGTGGATTTGCGGACGGACGGGCCGCGGCGGATGTATGTCTACGATGAGGATCAGGACGGGCGCTGCTTCACGGCGTGCAGCGGCTGCGGGGAGGCCGACCGGGAGGCGGATTACGGGGTGGTGCACTTCGCGTACGCCTCGGAGCGGCTCCCCGGCGGGGAGGTCTACTTGGTGGGCGACTTGGTGCAGAACCGTTTTGACGAACGCAGCCGGATGCGGTACAACGAGGCGTCTGGGCGCTATGAGGCGGCGCTGCTGCTGAAAGAGGGGTATTACAATTATGGCTACGTATTCGTCCCAAACGGGGAGCGGCGGGGGCGGATGCCTGCGGGGGATGAGAGCTTCTACGAGACGGAGAATGAGTACACCATCCTCGTGTATTATCGGCCGGCGGCGGGGCGATATGATCGGCTGGTTGGGCGGCTCACGATCGGGGGGCGGGGCGTATTGCATACGCTTAGGTAGTTAGAGGGTAGTTATGCGGCCTGAAGGCCGCGGTAGTTAGAGCGTAGAGGAGAGCATTCAAACATCATTCAATCACCATTAATCAATAGAGAAATGAAGCCAATCACGCTGTTTTATTTGAAGCAATGCCCGTTTTGCAAGAAGGCGCGGGCGGCGATCGATGAGCTGCAGAAGCAGGATCGCTATAAGGATATCCAGATCAATTGGATCGAGGAATCGGAGCACCCGGACGTGGCGGAGAAGTATGATTACTACTACGTGCCGACGTTCTACATCGATGGCCAAAAGGTGCACGAGGGCGGCATCTTCCCCGATGAGGTGAAGGCCGTATTAGAGCAGGCGCTGGCGATGTGAAGGCGCTTTCGCTCCTATAGGATCTGCTCGACTCGGCGCTTCATCGTCTCGATGTCGAGCACACCGTAGGCGAAGCCGCGGCGGGTGAGTTCGGGGGGGAGCGTATCGTCGTATTTGTCGAAGACGGGCGTCTCGTTCGGGTAGAGCAGCTCCATGGGATCGATAGGTCGGGCGATCTCTTCGCGGACGATGCGGTGGAAGTCGGCCTCGGAGACTTGCATGGTGAACTGCATGTAGTAGGGCCGCATGGAGTCGAAGCCTTTCAGGCCGAGGCGCGCGGCGCAGCGGATGCGTAGGAAGCGCTCAAGGGCGAGGAAGGCGTAGCTGCCAAGCCATGGCGTGAGGCTGTACATGTTTCCACCGAGCGAGAGGAGTGGGCGGAGGCCGAGGCCGGCGTGTGTGGCGGCATGGCGTGCGGCGGCGAGCCGTGCGGCAGCGTTGGGCAGGAGGTAGGCGTAGCTGTCGGTCTGTTGGAGCAGGAGGCGCATGCGCTCAAGGATGCGCGTGTCGATGTCGCCGGCCTCGTCGCCGAAGTAGGCCGAGACGATGCCCCGCACGCGGTGGCAATAGACGATGTGATGTTTGTAGTCCACTTCTTCTACCACCCAGACATGGCCCGCGATGGCGATCTTGCTCATCACGGGCGGCGGCTTGACGATGGTGCCGAGCTCCTCGGAGTCGCAGCGGACGGTGTACTCTTCATTCTCACGAAAGACAGCGTAGAATTTGAAATCGTTGACGATGCGCTCGCCGACCAAGCCGATGATGAGGCCGCCGCGGTCAGTCAGTTGGATGTGGTCGATGTCAATGAGGTGGCGGAGAAGGGTGCGGAAATCATCTTGCGTGATGCGGTGGAAAGGGGGCAGCGTGAGGACGCGTGCGGCGAGTTCGGCAGGCATCATCTCGCCGCCAGCGGCCAGCGTGCTCATCGTCTGGTGATAGAGCAGGCTGTAAGGCAACCGGCCCTTGCGTGGCGCTTCCACCCAGCGCTCTTCGATGTAAAGCTGCACTAAGGCGATGCCTTGCAGCAGTTTCCAGGGGATCGTTTCGGGGAGCAGGGCGCGTGGCTCGGGGTGATTCTCGCGCATGACGAACCACATCTCGGCCGGTGCGCCGCGTCGGCCGGTGCGCCCCATGCGCTGCAGGAAGGAAGAGACGGTGGCGGGAGCGTCGATCTGGAAGGCGCGCTCCAAACGACCGATGTCAATGCCTAATTCAAGTGTGGAGGTGGTGCAGACGGCCAGTGGGCCATCGGCCTGCTTCATCAGCTCTTCGGCCTGGCGGCGGTAAGAGACGGAGAGGTTGCCGTGATGGATCAGGAAGCGGTCGGGTTCGTGGCACGCTTCGCAGTATCGGCGCAGCGTAGCCGTGACCGTCTCGCACTCCTCGCGGGAGTTGGAGAAGATGAGGCACTTGTGGCCGCGTGTGTGTTCGAAGATGTAGCCCAACCCTGGGTCGGCTGCTTCGGGCGCAGTGTCCGTGGGGGGCTCGTTGGCGGGATTGTTTTCGTTTACGTCGACGGAGTGATCCGTAGCCTGTGCCGCGTCAGCAGCTTGCGGACCGTTATTGAAGAAGTGCTGCATGGAGAGGCGCCACTTCATCGGTACGTTCTGTATGCGTGGAATGACGGTGCGGCGTCGTGTGCCCGCGGCCAGGAACTGCCCGACTGCTTCCGGATCGCCTACGGTAGCCGAAAGCCCCACGCGCCGCGGCTCAACGCCAGCTGCACGCGAAAGCCGTTCGATGAGGCACATCGTCTGTCCACCGCGATCGCCGCGCAGGAAGGCGTGGATTTCGTCGATCACGATAAAACGCAGGTCACCAAAGAGTGCCGTGAGCTGCGCATGACGGCGTAGCAACATGGCCTCGAGCGATTCGGGCGTGATCTGAAGGATACCCGAAGGGCGCCGCATGAGTCGCTTCTTCTCCGTGGGCGACACGTCGCCGTGCCAATGCCAGACGGGGATGTCGCACTCGGCGCAGACGTCGTTGAGGCGCACGAATTGGTCGTTGATGAGCGCCTTGAGCGGGGCGATGTAGAGGCAACCGACGGATGCGGGCGGTTGCTCCTGCATGAGCGTGATGATGGGGAAGAAGGCGGCCTCCGTCTTGCCCGAGGCGGTGGAGGCGCAGAGCAGCACGTGGGCGTCGGTGCCGAAGAGGGCTTCGCCAGCAGCAGCCTGCACGGCGCGGAGCGTATCCCAACCGCTGCGGTAGATAAAGTCGCGGATGGCGGGGGAATAGCGTTCGTAGACGTCCATCAGAGGGTAAACTCAGCGAAGGCCGCATCGACCTCCTTCTCCTCTAACTCCGGCTTGGCGTAAGAGAACTCTTCGGACTGCAAGAGGCCGGCGAGCGTGAGGTCGGGGTGCGTGTAAAGCAAGTCGAGCAGCTCGATGAAGTCGCGAATCACTTCGCGGGGTGTGATGTGCGTGTCGGCGCCGATGCGGGCGTATTCGGTGCGGATGAAAGCGACGAGGTCGTCGTCCTTGAGCCGCGGTTCGTACTCGTAAAGCCCCGCGTGGATGCCGGCGATCTTTTCCGTGAGCACCGTCATCTCCTCGGCCGTCAGCGCTTGCAGACGGATCACGGGGGCGAGCAAATCAGGCGTGCCTTGTTCGCGTGCGAACTTGCCCTCTTGCAGCCGCGAGCGGAGCGCCTCGTAGCTGTAAATGCCACGCCTCGGGTCGGCGATGCTTTGTGGTGTGCCGCTCATGATGGTGCCGATGTAGCGCGCCTTGCCTTGCAGGGCATCGTTATACATGGCCAGCATCTTCTCGTAATTGTATTGCCGAGAGATGCTGTTAGGGATTTTGTACAGGTTCACCAGCTCGTCTATTAAGACGATGAGGCCGCTGTAGCCGGCGCTGTGGAAGAAGAAGGCGAAGAGCTTGAGGTACTCATACCAGTTGTCGTCGGTGATGATGACGGTGATGCCCAGCTCACTGCGAGCCTCGGTTTTGTTGACGTATTCGCCGCGGAACCACTTCAGCACCTTGCCCTTCAGTTCGTCGTCGCCCTCGGTGAAGGCGCGATAGTAGAGGGTGAGCAGGCGGGCGAAGTCGAAGCCGTGGACGAGGTCGTGCATGGTGCGGACGACGGCGAAGATTTGTTGCTCCACACGCGTGGCAAACTCAGGGCTGTCCGTGTTGCAATCGGCCGTCTCCGCTGTCTGCGTTTGCACGGCGCTGATCCATCGGTCGAGCACGGTGGCCAGTGCTCCGCCCTCGGGCTGTGTCTTTACGCTTAGGTTTTTGATCAGCTCGCGATACGTGGCCAGCCCCTGCCCTTGGTTGCCAAAGAGGCGTCGCTCGGGCGATAGATCGGCATCCATCACAACGAAATTTCGATCCATCACATAGTTGCGCATCGTCTGCAGCAGGAAGGATTTCCCGTTGCCGTAGTTGCCCGCGATGAAGCGGAACGACGCGCCGCCCTCACTGACGATGTCCACATCGCGAAGCAGCGCCTCGATCTCTTGCCGCCGCCCCACGGTGATGTAGGGCAACCCCACGCGAGGCACCACGCCTCCTTTGAGTGAGTTCACAACGGTCTGCGCGATGCGCCGCGGAATCTTCGTCGGTTTGTTATCCATATTTCTTATGGGTTATGTGAATTACATGTTGTGCTGTTTGGGGGGCGGCCTTCCTGTGGTCGCCCGGCTATATATAATAAAAGGTATAGGGAACAGGGGCGGCTCACAGCCTTCGAGTCACGTCGTCCAAATAATCCTCGATCACCTCCGGCCCCTGGCCACGGTCAGCCACGACGACGTCTTGCAGCTCCTCCATCATCTTCTCGTTGATCCCCTCCGTCATCACGCCGACGGGCACGCGGATGTCGCGCAAGTAGCCCGCCCAGTCGCCCCCCTCGATCAGCAGACGCAGGAAGCGTCGCTCTTGCTCCGTGAACGAAGTATCCGCAGTCGCTGCGGTTTTCGGTTGCGCCGCCTGTTTCTCGTCCGACTGGAGGGCCTCTGCCCGATCATCATCCGTCAAGAGCGCCTCGCGAACGGCGTCAGCATCGCTGCGTATGCGATCGAGCCGCGAGAGATCCACCTCCACCTCATCCCGGGCGCGCTGTGCAGCCTCACGCGCCACTTCACGCTCAGCCGCAAGTTTCGCCTCACGCTGCTCCACCCAGTATCGGTCTATTTCCTTTTGTATCACCGCCGTCAGCTCCGCGTCCTGCATCCGTTCTGACAGCTTCCCTTCCCCCTTCATGCTGAGGCGCAGCAGGCGATCCGTCTCGCGCAGCAACTTCCCGGCCAGCTCACCCCGCTTCTCGTCGTCAATGACGTTGCAATACATCTCTTTCCTCCAAATTCCTCGCAGGCAGCTGTATCCGCGCATCTCCGTGGCTGGGTAAAATCGCTTCCGATAGGGGTAACGGCGGTAGAAGACGGCCCCGTGAAACAGCTGCTGCGGCACCTCCCTTAGTTCGCCCACATACAGTCGTTCGATCGGCTG
This sequence comes from uncultured Tannerella sp., assembly GCA_963515435.1. GTDB lineage: Bacteria > Bacteroidota > Bacteroidia > Bacteroidales > Tannerellaceae > Tannerella. The sequence continues at coordinate 22,621 of CAUPYF010000001.1, forward strand.
CTTGAAGCGCGCTTCGATGATCGGTGCCGTGCACCGGATGACGCGTCCGCAGACGATCGTCACCATCTCGGGGTACCGCTTGTAGAGCCGCGAATCCTTGATGTGGTATGCCGAAAGCGGAGCAATCGCCTCAAACAGAGCTTTGTCGCCGGCTGCGTCCGGATCGGCCAGCAACTTCACAGCCTCGTCCTCTGCCCGCTCTTGGGTGAAATACGTTTCGGCGTGGTCGAAAAGGCCGTAGAAGACGACGAAGTCACGCATCCAATCGTTCAGGTTGCGTAGCAGGCGTGCGTCTTGCGAGCCGTAGTGGTCACGGATGGTCCCGAGCGCCTTCAGAGCCTCCTCCGGCAGTCCAAAGCCGATGAGCATCAGTAGTTCGTAGATGTAAACGGAAACGTACGACATCGAAATGACCTCAGGAAAGTTGCCGTGGTGCCAGTGTGTTCGGAGAGTGAAGTAGCTGCGCAACTGCTGCATCGACATGTCTGCATAGACTGGATTGTAAGCGAAGAAGGGGACGATGCGGGGGGCTTCGTCCTCACAATTGGCCACGAAGAGTGCCTGATTGTAGAAGTCGCGGTTGCGTGTAGGCGACCACTGCGTCCGTCGACAGATCTTCCACAGCTCGGTGATTTTCTCCGGAATATCTTCTTTATCCTCCGGTCGGGCAGGTGAATCACCTATGTCAAAGAGTTTGCCCTCGAGGAGCCACCTCATCCCCCGTTGCGCTTCCTTAATAAGCGAGACCAGCTTGCTTACTTGTTCTTTGGTCGGCGTTTGTTCCGCGACGTTTTTGCGTGGCAGCGGCCGATCGGTATAATATTTTTCGTCTGAATACTCGTTCATTTCCTACCCTTTTCGATTGGTGGGGGGCAAAAGTAAGTTGAAATCTACACACGGAATTTCCGGCAGCATCTCGCGCTTTGCTTTCGGGTTATCCCGGTTCTTTTCTCTTTTTTGTGATGTCACGATAGTAAGCATAAAAGACATTCTATTGCATCGTGTCTACACAAAGAATGTAGGATAAAAACACATTTCTTATTCCATGCATGTGAATGATGAAAGTATTTGTTAACAATACGCCTGTGCGGTTTTTGATATGAATATTCTTATAACAATTTTCATGCTCGCATATGAATATGGAGAATATTTTGGAATAAATTATATGTATACGCAAAATCATATATTATTTATTCATATTCTCGTGCGCGTATGAGAGATAAAATAAAGATGTATATATACTCATGACTGCATGGAGGAAAGAATAAAATGGTCTTCATAATTAAATGCATGCATGTGGCACTTAAAACAATACGTAAATTAATTACGTGCAAGGAGGGGGGGATATACTCATTCATGTATGCATATAGATAATAAATATAAGTATAAAACTTCTTATATAATAAAGAATGAGGTATTCTTCCGGGAAGGGGGGCTTTTGAGAAAGGGGCATGGGAATCTCGGGAGGAGGCTTTTCGGCGTGATTTTTTTGCCTGAGGAAAATCCGACGGGCGTTTCGTTGCATGTAATTGACAGCAGCTTTGATTTTTCAGCATAAAAAAACCTTCCGCTGCCTCTTCCGAGGGTAAGCGAAAGGTCGTGTTGCGATCTTGCTATTACGTGTCGGGAGGGCGCTCGAATCAAAAGTCAAGCATCCTCTTCTTCGCAGGAAGCGTCAGGGACGTGGCAGAGCCTCTTTGGCTACCAATCGCCGTCCTTCAAACGTCTGGTCATTCAGTTCGGCAATTGCCCGGTTGGCTTCTTCGTCGTTTGGCATTTCGGCGAAGGCATAACCCCGTGAACGGCCGTTTTCCCGATCCTTAATGATCCGTACGGAATCTACCGTTCCGTACTCTTCCAATCGTTTCTGCAAATCTTCTTCCTGCACCCGATAATTCAGGTTGCCCAAGTAAATATTCATGAGATATAAAATAAAAAAAATGATGTCGATGCTATTGAAAGAGCAAGAAAATCGCGAGTTCATAACAATAATCCATCATCAGTTAATCGACAGCGGCAGAATAGATTGTTAAGTACATTCGGAATATACTTCCCTTCACGGGCGCAAAGGAAAAGATAAAATCGAAACACGCAAGCTCTGTTTTGGTGATGTTATCCCGCCGTAATTCGTTCGTTGAGTGCACGTGCCGAAGTTTTGCCGTATCCTAGAAAGAGATGTTTCGATGGACGCCGATATAGGGCGCATGGCAGTGCCGGGAGAGTGCGTTTGGCCCGAGAACTCTTTCGTTGATTTTGGGAAGGTTCTTCTTGGAAATACCGTTATTATATATAGCGGATGGGGGAGTACGGAAGCGAATCGCAAGGCTGTCGAAATTCGTCTGCCGAAAAGGCTGGAAAACCGGCATTTGAAGCGGCTCTTTGGCCTCTTTTTAGCCCTCTTCTCCTCATTTGTGGGATTGAAATTATCGTCTAATTTTGCACCCTGCAAAATGAAAAGGGCAGACATAAAGATTAATTATTAGATAGAATAGTATGAAGATTTCGTTGACGAGTGATGACGCCATCCGCGGTATCATCACATTGGCGATAGAAAAAAAAGACTACGAGAAGGACGTGGATAAGAACCTGCGCCTGTATCGCCGGAAGATGCTGTTGCCTGGCTTCCGGAAGGGCACGGCGCCGATGGGCATGATTCGTAAAGTGTACGGCAGACGCGTGATAGCCGAAGAAATCAATCGGCTCACGATGGAGAATCTCTTTAATTATATTCGAGACAATAAGATCGGAGTCATGGGCGAACCGCTCCCGCAGACTGATCAGGCGCCGATCAATTTTGATACACAGGAAGAATTCGAGTTTCGCTTTGACGTGGCGTTGGCCCCGAAGACGGATCTCAAACTGACAAAGGACGACCGACTGACGTGGTACGACATTCGTGTGGACGACGCAGTGGTTGAAAAACAAATCGAGGCTTATCGCAAGGAGCACGGGGATTACGAAAAGGTGGACTCTGTGGAGCTCAACGACTGGATCAGAGGAAAGGCTGTGGAGATGGAAAACGGCGAACAGAAAGCTGGGGGCATATGGGCGGAGAACACGCTGCTATTCCCGTATCTCATCGAAGACGAAGAGGAACGTGCCAAATTCATCGGTGCTAAGTTGGGCGATAGCATCGTTTTCAATCCCCAAAAGGCCTTCGGAAATAAGACGCGCGCAATTACTTCGCTTCTGAATATCGACGCCGAAACGGCGGAGCATTTCACCAACGACTGCCGTTTTGAAATCGTCGAGATCACGCGCCTTAAGCCAGCCGAACTGACTTCGGATTTGTATGAGAAGGTGCTGGGAAACCGTAATGTGACGGACGAAGCCGCCTTCCGAGAAGAAATAAGAAAGCTCATGAAGGGCCCACTCAATATGCGGAGTGAAGTACATTTCGAACGCGATGCGCGCGATATGTTGATCAACAAGGTGGGCGATGTGCAGCTGGCTGACGATATTCTGAAACGTTGGCTGATGTTTACTGATAAAATGAAGCCGGAAGATTTGGAAAAGACTTATCCTCACATAGTGGAGGATCTGAAATACCATCTAGCCAAGGAGTATTTCATGTCGGCCAACGACTTGAAGGTGGAGGACCCCGATATCGAAGAAATGGCCAAAACGGCGGCGCGTTCGCAATTCATACAATATGGAATGTTGTCCATGCCGGACGATATGGTGGATCGCTTCGCTAAAGACCTCCTGAGGGAGGGCGAAAGCCGTCGTAATCTGATCAATCGCGCCACGGATCGAAAATTGGCCGAATGGATCAAGGGGCAAATCACGGTAGAAACGGTCGAAGTGTCCCTCGACGAATACGATAAAATAGTGAGTGAGGCCGTAGAGAAAAAAAAGAAAGAGACCGCCGAAAAAGAAGAAGGAAAAGAGGAGTGAAGGAAGATGGAAAACGAATTTAAGAAATACGCCACCAAGCATTTGGGCATGAGTTCGACGGCGCTGGAGGGGTACATGAACATCACGAGCAGCTATATCTCGCCGACGATTATCGAAGAGCGCCAATTGAACGTCGCTCAAATGGATGTTTTCTCCCGACTGATGATGGATCGCATCATCTTCTTGGGTACACAAATCGATGATTATACAGCCAACGTCATACAGGCGCAGCTCCTTTACTTAGACTCGAGCGACCCGGGCAAAGACATTTCGATATATATCAACTCTCCCGGTGGATCGGTCTATGCTGGGCTGGGGATCTACGATACGATGCAATTTATAGGCAGCAAGGTGGCTACGATCTGCACGGGTATTGCGGCCTCGATGGCTTCAGTGCTCTTAGTGGCCGGTGAAAAGGGTAAACGCTGCTGTCTGACCCACTCGCGTGTGCTGATTCATCAGCCGATGAGTGGTGTGCAGGGGCAGGCTTCGGATATGGAGATTGCCGTTCGCGAGGTGTTGAAGGTGAAGGACGAACTTTATCGGATCATTTCCGAGCATTCGGGTAAGCCCTACGAGGTGATCGCCCGCGACAGCGATCGGGACTACTGGATGAATGCACAGGAAGCGTTAGAATACGGCATGGTTGACGAAATCATGAAACGTAAATAAGAGACGATGGCAAAAGGGGTAGACAATGCTTGTGCTTTTTGCGGAAAGAGTGGCAAGGACGTGGGTATGCTGATCACGGGACTTTCCGCCGCGATTTGCGACGAGTGTGCGACGCAGGCGTACCGGATTGTACAAGAGGCACGGCCGAAGGAGGCCTGTTTCCTGCCCAAAGGCGAGGAGGTGCCAAAGCCGAAAGAACTAAAAGAGTTTTTGGATCAGTACGTCATTGGACAGGATACGGCCAAGCGCTATTTGTCTGTGGCTGTCTACAACCACTACAAACGATTGATGCAGCAAGTGACGACGGATGATGTGGAAATTGAAAAGTCCAACATCATCATGGTAGGCGCCACGGGCACGGGAAAGACGTTGCTTGCACGCACCATTGCGCGCAAGTTGCATGTGCCCTTCTGCATTGTCGATGCTACTGTGCTCACGGAGGCCGGCTATGTGGGGGAGGACATCGAAAGCATTCTCACGCGCCTATTGCAAGCTGCGGATTATAACGTCGAGGCGGCGCAGCGCGGCATTGTCTTTATCGATGAGATCGATAAGATCGCTCGCAAGAGCGATAACCCCTCCATCACGCGAGATGTGAGTGGCGAGGGCGTACAGCAAGGGTTGCTGAAGTTACTTGAGGGCTCAATCGTGAACGTTCCACCGCAGGGTGGTCGCAAGCACCCCGAACAGCGCATGATCCCCGTGGACACACGAAACATCCTCTTCATCTGTGGCGGTGCCTTCGACGGTATCGAAAAGAAAATCGCCCAACGGCTCAATACGCGTGTGGTGGGCTACGCTGCCAGTCGGGATACGGCTGTCGTGGATCGGAATAATTTGATGCAATACATCACGCTGACTGATTTGAAGACCTTTGGCATGATTCCGGAAATCATCGGCCGGTTGCCCATCCTGACCTATCTCGATCCACTGGACCGCGCGGCGCTGCGGCAGATCCTCACCGAGCCCAAAAACTCTATCATCAAGCAATACATCAAGCTCTTCGATATGGACGGCATCAAACTCTCTTTCAGTGAGGACGTATATGAATATGTAGTTGACAAAGCGATCGAGTTTAAGCTGGGGGCACGGGGATTACGGTCGATCGTGGAGGCGATTATGATGGACGCCATGTATCGGCTGCCTTCCGAAAACAGAAAGAAGATGACCGTCGGGCTGAGTTACGCCAAAGAGCAGTTTGAAAAGGTGGATTTCAGCCGTTTGCAAAGGGCGTGAAGCAGGAGGAGCGTTAAAGTGTATGGCAATAGATATGTCAAAAGGAAAAAGCATGGCCGAAGAACTTTCGAGAGCTGAAAAGAAAAAGCCGTCAGAAGAGAAAAAATCGGGCGTGGCGCCGAAAAAAACTGGCACAGCTACACCACGTACCAAGGCGTCGGCAAAACATCCATCCGAAGAGCCGCTAGACGTGACTGCGGCACTGAAAAAACATTTTGGATTCGATTCATTCAAAGGAGATCAGAAAGCCATCATTGAAACACTGCTCTCCGGAAAGGATGCGTTCGTGCTGATGCCCACGGGCGGCGGCAAGTCGCTGTGTTATCAGTTGCCCTCGCTCATGATGGAGGGCACGGCGATCGTCATCTCTCCGCTCATCGCGCTGATGAAGAACCAAGTCGACGCGATGCGCAACTTCAGCGAGGATGACGGCGTGGCCCACTTTATCAACTCGTCGCTCAACCGCACGGCCATCGAGCAAGTGAAGCAGGACATCCTTTCCGGCCTCACGAAGTTGCTTTACGTGGCGCCTGAGTCACTGACCAAGGAGGAGAATGTGGAATTTTTGCGTCAGGTGAAGATTTCCTTTTATGCTGTGGACGAGGCGCACTGTATTTCGGAGTGGGGGCACGACTTCAGACCCGAATACCGTCGGATAAGGCCCATCATCAACGAAATCGGCAAGCATCCGCTCATCGCGCTGACCGCCACAGCCACGCCGAAGGTGCAGCACGACATACAGAAGAATCTCGGCATGCTGGACGCTACGGTCTTCAAGTCGTCGTTCAACCGTCCGAACCTCTATTACGAGGTGCGGCCCAAGGGCAAGGATGTGGATCGGGAAATCATCAAGTATATCAAGGCTAACGAGGGCAAATCGGGCATCGTCTACTGTCTGAGCCGGAGGCGGGTAGAGGAGTTCACAGACATCCTCTGTGCCAACGGTATCAAGGCGCTGCCTTACCATGCGGGGATGGAGTCGCATGTGCGTTCGCGCAATCAGGACGCCTTCCTGATGGAAGAAGCTGACGTGATTGTGGCCACCATCGCTTTCGGCATGGGCATCGACAAGCCCGATGTGCGCTATGTGATCCATTATGACATCCCCAAAAGTTTGGAAGGGTATTATCAGGAGACGGGGCGTGCCGGTCGCGACGGTGGCGAGGGTCGATGTCTCGCTTTCTATGCCTACAAAGACTTACAGAAGCTGGAGAAATTCCTACAGGGAAAGCCCATCATAGAGCAAGAGATCGGGAAACAGTTGCTACTCGAAACAGCGGCTTATGCTGAGACAGCTGTCTGCCGACGCAAGGTGCTTCTGCATTACTTCGGTGAGGAATACACGGAAGAGAATTGCGGCTGCTGCGACAACTGCCTCACACCGCGCGTCACGATCGAGGCGAAGGATATGCTACAGATGGCACTCGAAGCCATCGACGCGCTTCGTGAAAAGTATAAGGCGGAATACATCGTCGATTTCCTGCTGGGGAAAGAGACGGCGGACATCGTCTCATACGAACAAAACGAAATGGAGCAGTTCGGGAGCGGGCAGGACGAGGATGACAAGACTTGGAACGCCGTCATCCGTCAAGGCCTCATCGCGGGCTACCTGACGAAGGAGATAGAGAACTATGGCACGCTTAAGATTACGCCTCAGGGGCGGGATTTCATGCAGTACCCGACGTCGTTCAGGGTCGTAAAGGATAAGGAGTTTGAGGAAGACGATTCGGCCGATGTGTCGATGCGCGGAAGCGGTTCGAGCGCGGTGGATCCGGCGCTCTTCTCCATTATGAAGGACCTCCGGAAGAAGCTCTCCAAGCAGCTGGATGTGCCCCCGTTCGTCATCTTCCAAGATCCATCCCTCGAGGCGATGGCTACGACCTATCCCGTCACATTAGAAGAGCTGCAAAACATCCCCGGTGTCGGCTCAGGCAAGGCCAAACGCTACGGGACGGAATTCGTGGCCCTGATCAAGAAATATGTGGAGGAAAACGACATTGAACGCCCCGAGGACATGCGTGTAAGAACGGTGGCCAACAAATCGAAGCTGAAAGTTTCGATCGTGCAGAGCATAGACCGGAAGGTGGCGCTCGATGACATCGCCACGTCCAAGGGGTTGGAGTTTTCCGAGTTGCTCGACGAGATCGAATCCATCGTCTATTCCGGCACGCGGATCAACATCGACTATTTCATCCTCGATGCCATAGACGAGGATCACGTGGACGACATCTACCAATACTTCAAAGAGTCTACCACTGACAATCTCAAGGACGCCATCGAAGAATTAGGCAGCGACTACACGGAAGAAGAGATCCGGTTGATCCGCATCAAGTTTCTATCCGAGATGGCGAATTAGCCGATCAACAATAATCATAAACCAATCAACGATATAGTAGAATGAAAAGGCTTTTATTGGTCGCGGTATGCAGTGCCCTGCCTTTTGCGTGGACGTCTGCGCAGAAAAAGACCGTCGACGACCCGGCGGTGATGACCGTGGCGGGGAAGGATATCCCTGTGTCAGAGTTTCTCTTCATCGCCCAAAAAGACAGTGGCGTGGATCTGAACAACAAGAAGTCGGTGGATGACTTTGTGACGTTGTTTAAGAATTTCAAGCTGAAGGTGGCCGACGCTGAAGCTGCTCAATACGATCAGACGGAGAACTTTCGAAACGAACTGAGGGACTATGAGATGCAGCTGCGCGCTGGAATTCTTTCTGACAAGCGGGGAGAGTCCGAGGTTCTCCATGAAATTTATGACCGTGGCAAGATGATTCCCGCCTTTAGCGACATTGTTTTCCCGTTGCCCGAGCAAACCGTATCGAAAGATACCGTCGTCGTCTATCAGCATGCCAAGGCCGCCTACGACCGCATCCTCCACGGTGAGGATTACGAGAAAGTGGGCCGAGAATTGGCCGAAGGAAAAGGCGACACGGCATTCTTCGACCATGTGGAATATATCTATCCGCTGCAACTCATGAAGTCGCTGGAGAACACGGTTTTCAATATGAAGGTGGGCCAGATCGTCGGCCCCGTACGCTCCCCGGCCGGCTTCCACATCCTGCGGCTCGAGAAGTTGACGCCCAATCCCGGACGCATCCGCGTGGCTCACATCATGCTCGGCTCCGACAGCGAACAGCCCGACACGGTAGCCCTGCTTAATCGTGCCAATGAGATTTACGACCGCCTGAAGCAGGGCGAAAGTTTCAGTGCCCTCGTCAACGCCTACTCCATCGATGCCAAGACGCGCAACAACGACGGCATACTGCCTTACTTCACCCTCGGCGACATGGTCCGCCCCTTCGAGGAGGCCGCCTTCGCACTGAAGGACACGGGCGACTTCACCCGGCCCGTACGCACCCGCTACGGTTACCACATCATCAAGCTCTTAGACCGCCGTCCGATGGCGCCTTACGAGGAGCTCGAAGAAATGTACTACACCACCATGCGTCAGGGCGACCGCAACTTTGAACTCTTCAAGAGTTACGACGACATGATGAAAAAGAAGTACGGCTACACCTTCAATCAAGAGGCCTACGACGAGCTGCAGCGACTGTGCGACGACTATTTCCCCACGGACACAAACTTTTACAACCGAGCCAAGACGATGCACAAGACCCTGATGCACCTCAATGGCACCGACTTCCCCCAGAGTGAGTTCGCGGAGTACCTCCGGCTCTACCCCTTCTCCACGAAAACCTATTCGGGAGACTTCATGAGTGAGGTGTACCAGCTTTTCATCCGCGACATTATCCGCACCTTAGAGCGCCGCGAGCTCGACGCCAATCACCCCGAGCTAGAAAAGTTGATGAAGGAATATCGCGACGGCATCCTCCTCTTCAACATCAGCAACGAGCGTATCTGGAGCCACCCGATCGAGGAACAGGCCAAGTTGGAGGCTGACTGGGTGAAGGAGCTCAACAAGAAGTATGAGGTGAAGGTTCATCGCAAGGTGCTGAACAACTTGAAGCAATATCTCGCCGTGCCATCTAAGAAATAACTCATCCTTCGGGCTATGATTTTTGCTGTAGCAGACCACAGGACAGGGCCTCCGTTTCGTCGGGAGCTCTGTCCCGTCGTATTCGGGCCTGACCGCTTCGGTGCTCCTTTTTTCAAGAAGTACGAAAAGCACTGCTTTTTGCACAAAAAAATACGGCACGTGAGTGTTCGAAGTAAGAATTGGATTCGTTCTTTCGGGTAGGCAGCCAGAAAAGATCGCAGCAAGCTCCTAACTCTGAGTTTTTGGCGTTTGCAGGAACGCTGCAAAGGCCACGGAGACGCGGTTGATGTTTGCAGGAATCGTGCAAGCCTTACATGATGTTTTTGGAGAGTCTGACAAAACTATGTAAGGCTTACGTGGTAGCCCCGCAGACACTCTGCCTATTTTTATTCTTACATCGACTCACGTTACGGAAAAACAATGTCCCCGTATATGTGTGAGTCTCGAAGATTCGTTTAACCCATAAAAAGAACTGCTTCTATGATTGTCATAAGTAAGAAGATACTGGCCCTGCTGCTTGCGGTGGCGGTGTGCTGTGCGCTCGCTGCTTGCAAAAGGACGGCTGTAAAAGAAGAGGCTGATGCACTCGTTCAGGTCGATCGCTATACGTTGACGCGCAGTGAGGTGGCTAAGATCATTCCGCAGGGGTGCTCTCCGGCTGACAGCCTACTGATCGCTGAGAATTACATCAAAAAGTGGGTCACGGACATATTGATCTACAAGGTGGCCGCGCGTAATCTTGGCGAGGGAGGGGAGGAGATAGACCGCTTAGTGGAGGAATATCGGCGGGCGCTGCTCCGCCAGCGCTATTTGGACGAGATAGTACACAATAAGCTCGCATCCCAGATCAGCGAGCAGGAAAAAGAGGCCTATTACCGCGAGGACAGCCAGCGCTTCGTGCTCAAGACGTGCATCATCCGGGGGCTATTCGTCAAGGTGCCGGTTGACGCACCGGAGCTCGACAACGTGCGCAAGTGGTATCGCTCGGAAAAGACGGACGCCCTCGAAAGCATCGAGAAATACAGCCTCCGCAATGCCGCGGTCTATGATTACTTCTACGATCGGTGGGTGGATCTGGATGAGGTACTCGAAAAGATCCCCATACGGGTGGGCGACAAGGCTCAATTCCTGCACACGAACCGCGCTGTGGAGACCTCGGACAGTGCTTATTGCTACTTCCTCAACATCTCACGCTACCTCCTGGCCGGAAGTATCGCCCCTTACGACTATGCCCGAAACCAGATCGAGGAGACGATGATCAACATGCGCAAGGTGGACTTCCTGCGCAATTTCGAGGAGGAACTCTTTCGCGACGCTGTCCGCAAGGGCGACGTCACGTTTTTCTACGATACAAACCCCGAAAACGATAAACAGAAATGAGAAGAATCGTGTATTCAAGCCTGCTCGCAGCCTGTCTTGCGGGCGCGGCTTATGGACAGGATAATGTGGTGGACGAAATCGTGTGGGTGGTGGGCGACGAGGCCATCCTCCGCTCCGACGTGGAGGCTCAGCGCCTTTACATGCAGAACGAGGGGCAACGCTTCGACGGCGACCCGTACTGCATCATCCCCGAACAGATTGCCATCCAGAAGCTCTACCTCAACCAGGCCAAAATCGACAGCATCGACGTGAGTGAAAGTCAGGTGCTTCGCTCCGTCGATCAGTGGATCAACATGGCCATCAACCAGGTGGGCGGACGCGAAAAGTTAGAGGAGTATTTCAACAAAAAACTCTCCCAAATCAAGGAGGAACGCAAGACGATGGTGCGTGAACAGCAGATCGTGCAGGAGATGCAGAAGAAGCTCGTCGGCAAGATCAAGCTCACCCCTTCGGACGTCAGGCATTACTTCCAAAACGTGCCGCAAGACAGCCTCCCCATGATCCCTACCACCGTAGAGGTGCAAGTCGTGACCGTGGAGCCGAAGATCTCCTTCGAGGAGACGGACGCCATCAAGGCGCGCTTGCGCGACTTCACCGAGCAGGTGAACAACGGCAAGATGGAGTTCTCCACCCTCGCCCGGCTCTATTCTGAGGATCCGGCGTCGGCCTCGCGCGGCGGCGAGATGGGCTTCGTGGGCAAGTCGAGCCTCGTGCCCGAGTTTGCCAACGTAGCCTTCAACCTGACCGACCCGAAGCGCGTGTCAAACATCGTAGAGACGGAGTATGGCTATCACATCATTCAGCTGATCGAGAAGCGCGGCGACCGCATCAACTGCCGCCACATCCTGCTTCGCCCCAAGGTCTCCGAGAAGGAATTAAACGAAGCCACTGCGCGCCTCGATTCGATTTACACCGACATCGAAGCCGGCAAACTCACCTTCGAGGACGCTGCCACCTACCTCTCCGCCGACAAGGACACGCGCAACAACAAAGGGCTCATGGTGAATCAGAATTACGAAAGCTCGCACGCGGGTACACCCAAGTTTGAGATGCAAGAGCTCCCTCAGGACATCAGTAAGGTGGTCTATGGCATGAAACCTGGCGACATCTCCAAGCCTTTCCGCATGTTGACCGACAAGCAGCGCGAAGTAGTCGCCATCGTCAAGCTCAAGGCCCGCACCGACAGCCACCGCGCTAACTTGGCCGATGATTATCAAGTGATGAAGTCGATGGTGGAGAGTCACAAGCGCGAAGAGCTGCTCAACGATTGGATCAAGAAGCAGCAGAAGACTACCTACGTGCGCATCGCGGACGGCTGGCGGAATTGCGATTTTAAGTTCCCGGGCTGGGTGAAAAAGTGATGAAGGCCCGTCGGCAATGAATGAGTCTTTCCGACAGAACATCGTAGGGGCGTATCGCATACGCCTCTCCAAACGTTCCCGCAGGGGACGGCCGGGTACGAGCCGGGGCGTATGCGATACGCCCCTACCGGCCGGACGCTTGCCATTCGTCGCATTGTTGTGCCTCTGCCTCAGCCTCGCGGCTACATTGCAGGCACAGACGCCAGGCTCTCCCCCCGGGGTGACGAAAGTCTTCCTCGAGCATGCTGACGTGCAGTCGTTCGACAAAGAGATCAGCGCCGATCGGCAGGTGCTTTCGGGCAATGTCCAGTTCCGCCACGACAACTCCTACATGTATTGCGACAGCGCTTACTTCTACGAGGCCAACAGCTCGCTCGAGGCTTTCGGCGAGGTGCGTATGGAGCAGGGCGACACGCTCTTCGTCTACGGCGATTACCTCTATTACGACGGCAACATTCGCATGGCCAAGATGCGCGACAACGTGCGCATGGAAAGCGTCCGCGCCGATGGATCCATCGTCACCCTCTTCACCGACAGCCTCAACTACGACCGTGTCGCCAACATCGGCTACTACTTCGATGGCGGCACGATCGTGGACGAGGCCAACGAACTCTCCTCCTATTACGGGCAGTATTCGCCCGCCACACGCATAGCCGTCTTCAACGATAGCGTGCGCGTCTTCAACGACAAGTTTGTGCTCTACTCCGATACGCTCCAATACAGCACCGAGTCGAAGGTGGCCACCATCCTCGGCCCCTCGGTCATCGTTTCGGACAGCGGCAACATCTATACCTCGCGTGGCTGGTACAATACCGTCGAGAACACCTCACTCTTGCTCGACAGATCTCAAGTCACCTCCGGCAACCGCATCCTCATCGGCGACTCCATCGCCTACAACCGCGCTATCGGTTTCGGCGAGGCGTACGGCAACGTCATCCTGCGCGACACGACGGAGAAGATGATGCTCGAAGGCAATTACGGATCATATGACGAGCGCACCCGCCACGCCTTAGCCACCGACAGCGCCCGCTGCATGGAGTATTCCCAAGGCGACACGCTCTACATGCACGCCGACACCTTCGAAATGATCACTATCGACTCTACCGCGCGGCAGGTGAAGGCTTACCACGGTGTGCGTTTCTTCCGCATCGACATTCAGGGCGTCTGCGACTCCATGCAGTTCAACACCGCCGACTCCACACTCTGTATGTATGCGGATCCGATGCTCTGGAACGAGCAGAATCAGCTCTACGGCGACACCATCGTTGTTCACATGGCTGACACCACCGTCGACCACGTGCACGTCATCCGTTTCGCCTTCTCCATCCAGCAGGTCGACACGGGGCATTTCAATCAGTTGAAGGGCAACGACCTCAAGGCCTACTTCGAGGGGCGCGCTGTTCGTCGCATCGACATCGACGGCAACGCGGAGTCGATCTTCTTTCCCCTCGAGGACAATGGCAGCATGATCGGCATGAACGAGACGAAGAGTAGCTATCTGACCATCTGGGTGAAGGATCGGAAGATCGAGAAGCTACGCCTCTGGCCCTCGCCGCAAGGCACCCTCACCCCCCTGCCCGACCTCACGCCCGGGCAGATGACGCTGCGTGACTTCCATTGGTTCGACTACCTCCGCCCGAAGGACAAAAACGACATCTATACCGCCATCCACCGGAAGACTGAAGATGCCGCCCCCATCAAGCGCAGCGACAAATTCCATTAAATCGATTTGGGTAGATCAATGTGTCCGCCCGCTTTCGTATCCCTCATGAAGCTCATCACCATCCTCGGGGCACGTCCCCAGTTTATCAAGGCCGCTGTAGTCAGC
>CAUPYF010000002.1:0-32118 GCA_963515435.1 uncultured Tannerella sp.
TCCCGTAAAGGCATCACCTACGACACCGAGACCGGCTTCTTCCGCATCGACAACGACTACCGCCGTGAGATCCACCTGCAAGGCCACGGCAGCCGTTACGCGATGGTGCGCAAAGCCCTGCAACGAAACGGCATCCGCGCCGACCGCCACGTCGCCACCTCCGGCCTCCGCATCGATGCCGACGGCTCCGCGGGCGATCCCTTCATCATCCACCGCGCTGACGGCAGCACCCAATCCGCCGCCAACATCGAGGCGCTGCTGTCGATGGTTAATGGTCAATGATCAGCGGAGCACCCCGGAACGTCTCACCAAGCCCCGTCCCCTTGAGGGAACAGGGGTAATTTCAAGATAACACCCCCCAATTATTAGGGATATGCGGGGGGATGACCATAAAATGCCCCCCGATTATTTGGGATTGGCGCGCGAGGGGCGCGGAAATACTTTTGCCCCCTCAAAGACTTTGCATAGCAGCGCATCTGCTGCAAAGTCTTTTCTATTCATATATGAGGAGAACATCCACATGAAATTATCGGACTTACAGAATGGCGAATCAGCCGTTATCGTGCGCGTGTCGGGTCACGGCGCCTTTCGCCGACGCATTATTGAGATGGGTTTTGTGCGCGGGCAGCAGGTCACGTCGCTGCTTGATTCGCCGCTGAACGACCCCGTGAAATACGGCGTGATGGGCTATGAAGTTTCCCTCCGGCGCAGCGAGGCTGCCATGATCGAGGTATTACCCGAAGAAGAGGCCGAGCGCCCCGTGGCCGATGACGCGGCGGACGCCGCAGACGCCGCATCGCCCGCCTCCAATCCCCCCCGCGAAGCGCAACCCGCGAAACGAAAGAATGAGATCAACGTGGCCCTCGTGGGCAACCCGAACAGCGGCAAGACGTCGCTCTTCAACGTCATCTCCGGCGGCCGCGAGCATGTGGGCAACTACAGCGGCGTCACCGTGGCCGCCAAGACGGGCCACGTCACCTACAAAGGCTACCGCTTCAACATCACCGACCTGCCCGGCACCTACTCCCTCTCGGCCTATTCGCCCGAGGAGCGGTACGTGCGTCAGCATATCCTCGACCGCCGGCCGGACGTGATCCTGAACGTCGTCGTAGCCTCCAACCTCGAGCGCAACCTCTACCTCACCACCGAACTGATCGACCTCAGCCAGCCGACCGTCATCGCGCTCAACATGTACGACGAGCTGGAAGCGAGCGGCGCCACGCTCAACCACGAGAAGTTGGGCGGCATGATCGGCATACCGATGGTGCCCACCGTGGCCCGCACGGGCGATGGCATCGATACGTTGCTCGACACGATCATCGACCTCTTCGAGGGCCGCAACCGCGTAACGCGTCAGGTGAACATCAACTACGGCACCACGATCGAGCCCGAACTGGCCATCGTCTCCCGCCTCATGCAGCAGAGCGACGACCTGCCCCGCCAGTTCCCACCCCGCTACTGGGCCCTGAAGCTCCTTGAGGGCGACACCGAGGCGCAGCGTACCCTGCGCAGCTGTGCGGCTTACCCGGAGTGGAAGGTGGCGGCTGAACGGGGCGCGGAGAAGATCCACCGACTGCTGGCCGAACAGACGGAAGCCGCCGTCATCGACCGCAAATACGGCTACATCGCCGGCGCCCTCCGCAAGGTCTACACCCCCGGCACCGTCGACCTCAACCGCGCCACCGACCGCATCGACCGCATCGTGGCCCATAAGTGGCTTGGCTTCCCCATCTTCATCTTCCTCATGTGGCTCACCTTCTCCACCACCTTCTGGCTCGGCAAGTATCCGCAAGACTGGATCGAGGCCGCCTTCGCGTGGCTCGGCGAAATGCTCCGCGCGCACATGTCTGAGGGGCCGCTGCGCGATCTGCTGGCCGACGGCGTCATCGGCGGTGTGGGCAGCGTGACCGTCTTCTTACCCAACATCTTGCTGCTTTATCTCTTTATCTCGCTCATGGAAGATTCGGGCTACATGGCCCGTGCGGCCTTCATCATGGACCGCATCATGCACCGCATCGGCCTGCACGGCAAGTCGTTTATCCCCATGCTCATGGGCTTCGGCTGCAACGTGCCCGCCATCATGGCCACGCGCACGATCGAGAGCCACAGCAGCCGACTGATCACGATCCTGATCGATCCCTTCATGTCGTGCAGCGCACGCCTACCGGTCTACATTCTGCTCGTCGGCACCTTCTTCTCCGCCACCGCTGGCACGGTGCTCATCTCGCTCTACGCCTTCGGTATCCTCATGGCCGCCCTCACCGCAGTGCTCCTGCGCCGCGGCGTCTTCAAAGCCGACGAGACGCCCTTCGTGATGGAGCTCCCCCCCTACCGCATGCCCACCGTCCGCGCTACACTGAAACACATGTGGGACAAAGCCGAGCAGTACATGCGCAAGATCGGCGGCGTGATCCTCGTCATCTCCATCATCATCTGGTTCCTGAGTTATTACCCCCGCACCGAGGTGCCCACCGACACCACGCTCGACCCTGTGGCACTGTCCGAAATGCAATACGAGAACTCTTTCCTAGGCCGTATCGGCAAGTTCTGCCAACCCCTCGTAGCACCGATGGACTTCAACTGGAAGGCTACCGTGGCGCTCCTCTCCGGTGCCGCCGCGAAGGAGGTAATCGTCAGTACGCTCGGCGTGCTCTACAGCAACGCGGACGAGGCCTCGCTCTCCGGCACCCTGGCCGCCTCGGGCGACTTTACGCAGCGTTCAGCCCTGGCCTTCCTGATCTTCATCCTCCTCTACTGCCCCTGCATCGCCTCGCTGGCCGCCATCGGCAACGAGACCGGTAGCCGCCGGTGGGTAGCCTTCTCCATCCTTTATAATACGGGTGTAGCGTGGCTGATGTCGTACGGAGTCTACCACCTCGCGGGGCTGTTTTTGAGTGCCTGAGGCTGTTCTTTTTGCCCTCAATACGGCTCGCATACCCAGTAATAGCGAAGGGTAAGACAGTAATTTACCCACAATTAGGGATTTCGCCCCCTGCTCAGCACCCGTACCTTTGCGGTGTGAATTTTTAGTTAGACATGGATAAAAAAACCACGTAAGTCAAATAAATTTCTTTTCAGGAATCGACCGTAAGTGATTTACCGTCGATTCCTATATTTTTATCCCTACCCCACCTTCCTCCCCGCTCTCCATCCCGCAGCCTCGCAGCCTATACACTTTAGGATTGTCTCAGTCAATCGCACGGAAAAAACTTTTTCGGCCGATTTCCTCAGGATTTCACTTGAAAAAAACTTTTTCAGCCGATTTCCTCAGGATTTCACTTGAAAAAAACTTTTTCGGCCGATTGACTGAGTCAATCGGGTGTCACGAAAACGATCCATCGTATCGGATGGGGTTAATCTTGACCTCGCCTACCCGGATGCCCCCGCCACGATCCTTCACAGGCCGGAGGCAGGCTGCGAATTGCCGTATCTTTGGACACTCAATCACATAACCCCACCGGACATGATGAAAATATTTGAAACATCGAAGCTGAAAAGCATCGATCAATACACGATCGACCATGAACCGATCTCGTCGATCGATTTAGTGGAGCGGGCGGCCATGACCTTTACCAATGAATTCAAACGCAACTTCTCGAAGCAGCGGCGCGTGATCGTCTTCGCGGGGCAGGGCAACAACGGCGCCGACGCTCTGGCCGTGGCGCGGCTACTGGCCGAGGAGGCGTATCGCACGGAGGTTTACCTCTTCAACCCCGGCCAGCGCCTCGCACCCGACTGCGAGGAGAACAAGCAACGCATCCTGGCCGACGAGAAGGTGCGGCTCTATGAGGTGATCGACGACTTCGAGCCGCCCGCGCTCACGGAGCACGATGTGGTGATCGATGGCCTCTTCGGCTCGGGCCTCAACAGGCCGCTCACGGGCGGATACGCCGCCGTGGTGAACTACATCAACCAGTCTGACGCCACCGTCGTGGCCATCGATATGCCCTCCGGACTCTTCGGCGAGGACAACCTGAGCAACAACCCCGACAGCATCATCCGCGCCAAAATGACGCTCACCTTCGAGTTCCCCAAGCTGGCCATGCTGCTGCCGGAGAACGAGCCCTACGTAGGCCGCTGGAAGGCGCTCCCCATCGGGCTGCACCCCACGATCATGGAAAAGACGTCCACGGCTTTTCTCATGGTTACGGATGAAGACATGGAGGGACTCATCCGCCCGCGCAGCCGCTTTGCGCACAAGGGCGACTTCGGCCACGCGCTGCTCATCGCCGGGGGCCGGGGTCGCATGGGGGCTGCGCTGTTGGCGGCATCGGCCTGCATGCACAGCGGCGTAGGCAAGCTGACCGTCCACCTGCCGCAGCGGGGGGAGCTGGCACTACAGACGGCCGTCCCCGAGGCCATGCTCGACCTTGACACGGATCGCGATCGCATCACCATGCTGCCTGATAATCTCTCGGATTATGACGCCATCGCCATTGGGCCGGGCATTGGCACGGACGAGCGGACAGTCTCGCTGCTCGGGCAGCTGCTCCGCACGGCCAGCAAGCCCCTGCTGCTCGATGCGGACGCACTGAACATCCTCTCGCGCAACCGTGAGCTCATGCCGCTCCTGCCTCCGAACACGGTGCTGACGCCGCACCCGAAGGAGTTTGACCGCCTCTTCGGCGAGAGTGCCAATGGCTATGCGCGGCTGCACAATGCGGCCACGGCGGCGGTGAAGCACTCCATCTGCATCGTACTCAAGGGGGCTTACACAGCCGTCTGCATGCCGCAGGGGCAGGTTTGCTTCAACACCACTGGCAATCCGGGCATGGCCACGGCAGGCTGTGGCGATGTGTTGACGGGCGTCATTGCGGCCCTGATGGCGCAGCAATACGATCCAGCGACGGCGGCTGTGTTCGGTGTCTTCCTGCATGGTTCAGCAGGTGATCTGGCCGCTGCGCGATCGTCAGAGGAAAGTCTCGTGGCAAGCGACATTGTCCGTGAGCTGGGCCACGCCTTCCGTATGCAGCAGGGGGAATCGTAGGGGCGGCCCTATATTGATTTCGCCCCCCTACCCTATCCGAACGCATCGCACCAAGATGCGCCGGCCATCGGAGAGGGTCGTGGCGAAGAGGTAAACATTGCCGCCGTCGGCCACCTTTAATCGCCTACGCAAAGCATCGGCCGTGAGAGGGAAGCCTCGCACAGCAAGGTTTGCGCGAGGCACGGTGCGCGCGATCGTCCGACAGAGGGCGCGGCCGAAAGGCATCACCTCCTCCACCCGGAAACATCGGCCGGGGAAGTCCACCACCATCGAATCTGACGTGTAGAGGTGGCTGTCCACATGCAATTTATCGATACCCATGCGCACGGTCGTGAGGCGGAAGGCTCCGGCCTTGAGGATCGAGGCGTTGGGTTCATAGAGATACTGCGCGACGGATGAAGCCAATCGCAGCGGCGCCGTCCGCTCCTCGTCTGGCGTGAAGCGAAACGCCTGCTCCTTGCCATCGGCCGTGAGGTTGATGCAATGGATCTGCGGCGGCGCCGTGTGATCGCGTCGGACGATGAAGAGCAGCTCCTTGCATTCGTTGCGGACGGAAACGACGTGAATGTCCGACGTCCCCGGCAGCCGTGCTAGCGTGTGTTGCAAGTCGAGCATGGGCGAGAGCTTGGCGATCACCGTCGGAGCCTTGGATAGGAGCGCAGGGAGGAGGCGCTCGAGGTTCGGTTCGCAGTCGGCTAAGGCAAACAGCCGACGATCGCCAGCGCCACGCCGCGAGGGATCGATGTAGCAGATATCCACGGCGGGCAGCTCTCCCTCCAACGCCGCTTCCGCTGAGGCGTTCACGCCCTCGACATTACCGATACCCAGACTAACAAAGTTGCGCATCGCCGCCTCGAAGAGTGTACGATCGCGCTCCACATAGATCACATGCGGCACACAAGCAGCAAAGTGAGCCGTATCCACGCCTAAGCCACCCGTCAGATCGCACAGGCAGCGCACATCATCGCCCACGAGGCGCTGCTTGTAACGCGCCGTCGGCTCAGAGGAACACTGCTCAACGGCCATCCGCGAAGGGAAGACGAGCCGATCGCGTGCGGCGTACCATTGCGGCAATTTCTCCCGAATCCGCCGGTGCGTCTCGATCTGTATAACGGCCAGCGGCACGTCCACCCCGGGGTAGCGTGCCGCTGCAAGCAGGAGCATGCGGACATCATCGTCTGCATGCTCGCGGATGAATTGATGTAAGGCGTCAGAAATCTCCACCGGGATCAGGAGTGCGTGATCTCCACCTTCTGCGTGGGCGCCATGTGCGCCTCGCGATAAGCGACGCGCTCCACCACACACTTGGCCAACTGGCGGAAGGCCTGCCCCGTGACCGAATCCTCATCCAATGCTGCCGGTTCGCCAGCGTCACCACTCTTGCAGATGCTCTGCACGAGCGGGATCTGCCCCAGCAGGGGCACGCCAAGCTCCTCGGCTAATCGTTTGCATCCCTCACGGCCAAAGATGTAGTAGCGATTCTCCGGCAGTTCGGCCGGCGTGAACCACGCCATGTTTTCCACCAATCCCAAGACGGGCACGTTCACCTTATCGCCCATAAACATGCTGATCCCCTTGCGCGCATCGGCCAGCGCCACCTCCTGCGGAGTACTGACGATCACAGCGCCCGTCAGCGCCAACGTCTGGACTAAAGTCAGGTGAATGTCGCTCGTGCCCGGGGGGAGGTCGATGAGCAGGTAATCTAATTCGCCCCAGTCGGCCTCACTGATGAGCTGCTTAAGCGCGTTGCAAGCCATTGCGCCACGCCAGAGCACAGCCTCGTCGGGGTTTACGAAGAAGCCGATGGAAAGCATCTTCACACCGTAGTTCACGATCGGTTCGATCAGCTCGCGGTCGCCCACCTTCTTGAGCGAGGGGCGCGCCGCCTCGACATTGAACATCTTGGGTTGCGAGGGGCCGAAGATGTCAGCGTCGAGCAGGCCCACGCGATAGCCATCAGCAGCCAGCGCCACGGCTAAGTTGGCAGCCACGGTGCTTTTGCCCACGCCGCCCTTACCCGAGGCCACGACCACGATGTGCTTCACGCCAGGCAGCAGCGCGTCTTCTTCAGCCCCGGCAGATGTAGCCTGTAGCTCCTGCCGTGAGATTGTGTTGATGTTGCCCTTGATCTCCACTTCGGGCGACACGTAGGTCAGGATCGATGCCTCGGCAGCCTTCACAACCGACCGCGCGAAGGGGTCGTTGGGCTTGTCGAAGATGAGCGTAAAGGAAACCTTCATGCCATCGATGCGTATGTTGTCATCCACCATGCCAGCCTCCACGAGGTTGCGTCCGGTGCCGGGATAGCGCACCTTTTCGAGCGCTTCTAAAATCAGTTTGGGGTAAAGTGTCATATCCTATTCGGTATTAAAAAAACGTGAGTTCGATGTATGAATAAAGTCAGCGGTATGTCTACGAAAGTCCGCAATGGTCAAAACGTTTTTGGAAATGCTTGCGGGACTCCCGCAAGCACAAAAAAGCAGTTTCCCCTCGTTGCGGAAATCCCGCAAACACCAAAAAGCACTTTTTCCTCGTTGCGGGAGTCCCGCAAGCATTTCCGAAAACATTTTGTCTGCCCGAGTACTACTCTAACAAAGATATGGTGTGTCCATAAGGAACCTCATTCTTACGTCGAACTCACGTTAAAAAACTACATCTTCTCAGGGAGCCTCCCACGGCCGTAACTCCTGTACGTATCTCGCTCGATCTCCACATCCGGCTCCTTCCAGGCCGCTCGGGGTGTCAGGCGAAAGCGGAGGTATTTGATCGTCATGCCGCGGCCGAGCCACTGCTGCTCGTAGTGTGTGCGGATGGCCCGCGCCTCGTCGAGTGCCGGGTTGGCGAGGTCGGCATAGAGATCTGCGGTGCAGACCTCTTCCTGAAGATCATTGGCACGGAGCATTTCCTTAGTGTAGGAGAAGAGAAACGGGCTGTCCGTCTTCAGGTGAATGCGGCCGCCATCGGGAGGGAGGATGCGACTGTAAAGTGCCATGAAGCGCGTGCCCGTGAGCCGTTTGCGTGCCTTCTGCATTTGCGGATCGGGGAAGGTCAGCCACAGTTCGTTCACCTCACCCGGCGCAAAGAAGTGATCCAACAACTCGATATCGGTGCGTAGAAAGGCCACGTTCTTCATGCCTGTCTCGTTTGCTTGCTGCGCTCCAGACCACATGCGAGCGCCTTTCACATCGACGCCAATGAAGTTCATCTCCGGATTCTGCTTGCCTAATCCAACGGTATACTCTCCGCGTCCACAACCCAATTCTATCACAATCGGATATTCATTACCTCCGAATACAGTCTTCCGCCAGCATCCTTTCAGAGGGCATCTCACACCCTCATGGAGCACAGCGTAAGAATATTGGAAGACGTTTGGCAACGCTTCCATATCTGCAAATTTCTGTAGTTTATTTTTCGACATTACACCAAATGCACAAAAAAAAGAAATAAAAGATTTCGTATAAGCAGTATATAGAGAGAAAGAATTTATGAGCTATTGATCGACTTGGTATTGGCATCAATAAAACATCTTCTATCACTCTATTGGATTGGTTATATCAATATCATCTCCAGAGAATCTTGGTTTCCTCCATTAAGTAAATAGGATTCATCTAAGAGCTCTTGATCAGATGATTTGCTTATCTCTGACTGTTTGGAAGATCTTGTTTTCTTTTCAGTCGTAGATTTCTTCTGATTCTTATCCTCAAATAGGGTAGTATCATCTTCTGCGTTCTTCTTTTTAGACTTCCTTCTTCGCAATGCTAAACTTTGTTTGAAAGTAGTCTTAGCTTCGTGTGTTCGCCTATTAATTTGATTAATTAAATCACCAATTATTTTTCGATCTGATTCATTATCCGTCATTGCATAGGCCATTTGAATATGAAAAAATATATCCGCTATGCGTTCATCATTTGCTTGTCGAAGCATTTTAGTGGATGGAAGATGAATGCCTGCGGCTTTTGTAGATCGTGACTCACGAATCTTATTAAATTCATCGTTTGATGATCGCAACATCTGCACGATTTGTGTGAGATTTAATGAGGCGATGGCAGCTGCA
Source organism: uncultured Tannerella sp. (assembly GCA_963515435.1). Lineage (GTDB taxonomy): Bacteria > Bacteroidota > Bacteroidia > Bacteroidales > Tannerellaceae > Tannerella. Next base: position 9,042 of record CAUPYF010000002.1, read on the forward strand.
GCTCTCGTTTTATCCAAGTCAATAAGCAAGCTATTAATATGCGCCGTCTTACCAGCTCTTCTTTCATACTGTAGTCCTTTATCAACATCTACTATGAGCTTCAACACACGCCCAGGTTCACGACGATCCGTTAAAGGAGAGCGCGCAGCATTTCGTATCTCTTGAAAAAGAGCAGTAATAATAGTTTTTCGATCCTTATCCTTTTCTTGAAGTGATTCTGACTCCATCGCCGCCTTAGTTTCACGAGAAATATCATTTTCCAACCCAACACTGGAATGCCACATAGCGATATCATTCGCATCTAAGAATATTTTTTCTGGATTAATTTTAGAAATCACTCCATAAAGTCGTTGATGGTAATCGGTATGCAAATCCAGCTAAAATCTCGTAGTTCCAGGCTCATCAATTCTTTTAATCTGCTTCATACATTATTGTTTATGACATAAAGCGAAAAGACGACTCAGTAATCATTGCGCAAATATACGATGATATTATCAAACAAGCAATTCATTATACAGAATATTTTTTTAACACAATGATAAAGCATACCTATAACGCACATAATTTCAATCATCCACCTATAAAATACCACTTAATAGAGTATATAAAATAAAATACATTTAAGAATAAGGCCCACAGAGCATGAAGATAAGAGTGCATGTAAGGAATCACCCCCTATTGAGCATGAAGATGAGAGTGTACGCTAGGAATTATGCCCTATTGAGTATGAAGATGAGAATAAATTCGCAAAACACTCCTTGGATATGATATAGATTGGGATATTAATACAAAAGAATCTCTCTATCGAAGCATTCGACAGAGGGTACGTGTAATAGTTATTTACTAATGATCTATAGTTTACTGAATACAATGTAGATCATTAGCTCTTAGCCATTGATGTATACTTAAAACTGGAAGTAGATAAAAGGAACGATGTCTGCGCTCTTGAGCTGCATGACGATGATGATGGCTACGATCAGATAGAAGGCTTGCAACAGGGCAGGCGATGCAGTGACCCATTTGCGGACGGTCACATCCACACGGCGAGGCATGAAGTGAATGGCGTATCCAGCTAAGATAATTAGGAAAACTTCCGTGTATCCAAACACGAACTGGGTAAACACTTCAGGATGGAAGCAGGTGTAGATTTGCTTAAGGACATCAAAGCCCGTAGCAAGCGAATCGGCACGGAAGAAGATCCATCCGAGGCAGACGACATGGAAGGTGATCAGGACGCCAAGAATACGCCGCAGGGGTGACATCTGGCTGCCGACAGGGCGGAAGGCCTTCGGGAAGCGACCCATGAAGAACTTATGGACGGCGAGTGAAATTCCGTGCAATCCACCCCAAAGGATGAAGCGGCCGGAGGCTCCGTGCCACAAGCCCCCGAGCAACATGGTGATCATAAGATTAATATAGGTACGGAGGCGCCCCTTGCGGTTTCCGCCGAGGGAGATGTAGAGGTAGTCCTTAAGCCATGTGGAGAGGGAGATATGCCATCGGCGCCAAAACTCGGTGATGGTGGCGGATTGATAGGGGGAATCGAAGTTGGTGTTGAAGCGGATTCCGAGGAGGAGGGCAATTCCGATGGCCATGTCGGAATAGCCGGAGAAGTCACAGTAGATCTGGAGGGCGTAGCCGTAAACACCGAAGAGGTTTTCGAGACCGGTGTAGAGCGTGGGGGCATCGAAGATGCGGTCGACAAAGTTGACGCTGATGTAGTCTGAGATGACGCTCTTCTTTAGCAGTCCACAGATGATGAGGTAGATCCCTTCGCCGAGGCCTTCGCGTGTGAGCAGCGGCGTGCGGAACATTTGCGGGATGAAGTCGCGGGCACGGACGATAGGGCCGGCCACGAGCCCGGGGAAGAAAGAAACATAGAAGAGGTAGTCGATCCAGCGTCTGAGGGGCGCGAGTTGACGGCGGTAGACGTCGATGGTGTAGCTGAGGGATTGGAAGGTGAAGAAGGAGATACCGACGGGCAGGAAGATGTCGAGCGATTCGTAGGGCAGGGAGGCTAAGGGCGCGATGCCGAACCAGGCGCCGAGGGTATGGAGCAGGGAGACGCCGGTCTGATAGAGGAAGTCAGTGTATTTAAAGTAGCCTAACATGCCAAGGTTGACGACCAAACTGAGCGCGACCCAGGCTTTGCGTGCAGCAGGATGACAAGTGCGCGCGAGGAAGCGAGCAATGAGGAAGTCGGACGTGGCTGTGAAGACTAACAGGAGGAACCACAGGCCGCTGCTCTTATAATAGAAGTAAAGAGAGAAGAGGACGACGTAGATGATACGCGCAGTGGTGGCACGGCGTAGGGCGCGGTGGCCGATGAAGAAGCCGATGAAGAGGAAGAAGAAGATGCCTGTACTGAAGAGCATCGGTGCCTCGGGATGGAAGAGTAGGAGCGCACGGAGGCGTTCGGGGTCGAACTCAGAGAGGATGCGGTCGATCATTTTTTCTTACGCTTTTGGTAATCCAGAGCACTGCGAACAAGCGCTTTGTAGAGCAGGCGCCCCTGCTCGCGGTATCCAGCCACACTGTAATGCACGCGATCGTGAGAGAAGAGTCCCTCGCCTTGCCATTTTTCACAGGATCCTGCACCGCCAGTCATGCCGTAGAGGTCGAAGCAGGCCAGGCCTTCGCGACGAGCATAGCCGAGGATGGCTTGAGCGGCCTCACCAACGTGCGTGTTGCGGACGTAGCCGCGGGTGACGGTCCGTACGACGCGTTTCTTGCGGCCCTTGACGCGTCGGGTGACGGTGGTGCGTGTGGGGAGGTAGTTCTCGGCTGGTGTGCTGAGGATGATGGTGGTGGATGGCATGTATTTGCGCACGAGTCGAACGAAGCGGTCGACACGGGCGATAAAGTCGGAAGAAGAAAAACGGGAACCAAAGGACTCATTGGTACCGAGGGTGATGATAAGGACGCTGGGCTCTAAGAGGGTGAGCTGGCGGACGAAGTCGTCGGTGGTATAACTCAAATACGTGGCACCATTACGGCCAATGGCGTGGTAGAGTACGCCGGGCCGACCGTTGGTGAGGACGAAGCCGTAGTAGAGGTCGTAGGGGGAGGCTGTCATGGGCGCATCGTTGCGGCTGACACTATGCAGGCGCAGTTCCCGCGTGGGGGTGGGTAGGGAGAATGTGTCTATGACGAGGTTCGGCGCGTGCGTATCTGTGCCCCACGCCGTGCGTGCGCCCCGCACATCTTTGGGCACCATCGGTCGGGCGAACTCGCCGCGATAGAGCTGGGCGCGGTTGAAGGCGTCGTCGGAGCCGTTCAGGATAATGGTGAAGTCGATCTCTGCTGCATCGGTTTGCAGCCCCATGCCACCGATGCCCCAAGGCGTAGGTGCCTGTGGACGTGTGCATCGGCCCACGCTCCATGATTTCACCTCGGAGAAGATGCGGTAATCGCTCGGGCCGTTCTCACGTGCGGGTCGGTAGGGAGCAATCCATCCGCGGCCGGCGTTACCGAAGGTGCGCCGCAGCAGGTTCATGGTCTCGTTGGAATAATACCCGCCCTGAATGTGTGAATCGCCCAAGTGGACGATAGGCAGTACGGTGTCTTTTCCGCGGCGCAGGGAGAGCAGGTTTTCCCAGAACTCATCGAGCGTGTGCCGGGGGTCGATGATGCGGCAGAGGGAGTCGATGGCGAAGGTCATTTGGAGTTCTACGTTGTCCGCCGTCAGCGGGTGGATTTTCTCGGCGGACAGGCATCCGGGCGAAGCCGCAGCAGCAGTCGCAGCCATGAACAGGCTTCCAAAGACGATTCGTAGGGCATTCCGGCTGTCAATGCGGCGTTTTTTCCAGTTTGTCATATAGTTCTTTCTCTAAAATCAAAGCATCAAACAGGGCGTATGCCAATTCGCGTCCGCCCTGAAAACTGAGGTGGGTGTAATCCTTGGCGGCCCAATTGCGCTTCACGTAGCTGACCATGCTGTCGTCGCCGCCCATGGCCTCGAAGACATCCCAGAAGACAGTGCCAGACTGCATGGCTGCCTCGCGCTGGGCACGGCGAAGAGCCTTGACGGACGTCATCGTGTGGCGCTCGCCGCCCACCACTTTGCTGCGGTCAGAGACGCCAAGCAGCAGAATGTCAGCCCCGGGGAACCCCTCGCGGATGCGCCGGATGATCTCTATCATACGGTCGCGATAGAAGCCGTAATCCTTCGTTCGCTCGGCAGCCACGTTGAGGCCGTACTGTAAGACGATGAGGTCGTATGGCCGGAGGCGTTGCAGCGCCCGGCAGCCCTCGCCGTCGAGTCCCTCGAGGGGTAGTCCGGAGTTGCCGCGCAGGGCGAAGTTGTCGACCACCACGCCGCGGTCGTCCTCGAGTGCGATGCCGAGCGCTTGCAAGCCGCCAGCTCGGGAGAAGATCATGCGGCCGTCGGTGAAGGAGCCGCGGGCCACGTATTGCGCCACGCCGTCAGTCTCTGGCAGTTGCGCGGCGATGGTGTCGCGCCCCTCGTTGCAGATCCATCGGATCTCGGTGGAGGTGTTATGTGTATAAATGAATTTGAGCGTCTCCACGCGGCTCAGGCGGGGGAAGTAGTCGGTGGTTTGAAAGATTATGGTGGGCGCATTGGCTGTGGCGTCGAAGAGGAGGCAGGAGAGGAGGTATTTGTGCTTGCGGTCGGAGAGGATGGAGCGCGTCTTCCAGCCCTTGGAGCGCTGGCGGACGGTGGGGCGGAACTGCTCCACCTGCGAGGCCACGGGCACGAAGCCCACGCCGTGGCCCCCGAAGCGCTCTTGCATACGGTTGCGGAAGTCGGCTGTCAGGATGTCGCCTTCGATGAAGGAGTCGCCAAGGAAGGCCACACGCACGGGGCGGCCGAGGGTGGGGATGTCGTCGAGCGCGGCAAAGAAGCGGCGGAGGCCGGTGTGTCCCACGGAAAAATCTTCGATAGCAGCCCGGAGCGTGTCACTCCGCAACTCGGCCATAGCGGCGCGATAGATCGAGTCGCGGCGTGTCGCGCACAGACTATCAGCCTGACTGAGCCCAAGCGCGTCACGGCGCATGAGCACGAAGTCAGATATCGAAAGATCACTGGCCTCATCGTTCTCATTGCGGTCGGTGCGCAGATCGGAGAGCATATCCATCTTTTTGATACGAAAGCCAAACAGCTCGTCCGGCAACATGTAGAGCGCCAGGCAGGCTGCGGTTGTCACTAACAGGATCAGCGCCAATTGTCCGGAGCGGTCGTTATTCTCTTGTCCCATTCTTCTTGAAAAAAGCGGCGCCAAAGGTAAGTGCCATCGGGAAGATCGAAAATCGGGCAGGAGAAAGTTGACCTGTCTTAGGTATCGAAATTTTCAGCAAGAGCAATCGCGCCTAATTGGACCTATTGAATTTTTCAATGCCCCACAACGGTTCCGCCGAATGTCGGTTGGGGTTGTTGTAGGGCTACAACAGTTCCGCCAACTATCGATTGAAGGCATTGTAGGGCTACAACGGTTCCGCCGACTGCCGGTTGGGGGCATTGTAGAGCCACGGAGATCTAAACCACACGTACTTGAGCTTTCTGCCAAATAGCAACAATCCCCGGACGGCGATTTAAGTCTTTGTCCGAGGTGTTATTTCCATCATGGGAAGACACATCGGTCTGCCCTTATGCTCCAGCGATCTCGGCAAGCGACTTGCCGGAGTGCGAATACAAGAAGACTTTTTACGTCGGACTCACGTTAAGCTAAAGAAAAATATCTTTGTGAACTAAATTTTACAGTCAAGACAATCCTATCTCACCTGCATAACCCGTAAAACAACCCTATTGTATATATGTATAAACCGATGACTTCTATGAAACGGACATTTTTACTCATGATGATGATTGCGACGGCGGGCCTGAGCCTTACGTCGTGCCGGAAGAATCAAGATCTCACGCCGTCGATCGAATTTGCACCCTACATCTCAGCCTATACCGGAGGCGTGATCGGATCGGACGGCACGATTCGCATTGAGCTGGCCGAGGAACAACAGATTGTGGAGATGGGCGAGGAAGTGAAAGACGCCCTGTTCGACTTCACGCCCGGGCTGAAAGGCAAAACGTATTGGGCGAACAACCGCACGATCGAGTTCGTACCCGACTCAGGGCAGCTGCGCCCGGGGAAGCTCTACAATGCCACGTTCCGGCTGGGACGGGTGATGCAGGTAGAGAAGAAATTCGAGGCATTCCGCTTCTCGTTCCGAGTACAGGAGCGGGATTTCACGGCTCGGATCACGTCAACGGATATCACCGAAGCAGCACCGGAGCGCGTGACGGTCTGCGGCGAACTGCGCTTCAGCGAGACGCCGTTAGCCGAGGCCGTGCCGAAGATGATGACTGCCAAACGCGACGGCGACAAGCTGAAAGTGGCCGTCACACGAACGGAAGACGCGCGGGTCTACCGCTTTGCCGTATCGAACATTGCAAAAAAAGAGGCGGACACGGAGTTAGAGGTGATCGTTGATGGTGGCGCCTTCGGCTGCGACCGTAAGGAGACGCTCCGCGCCACGATCCCCGGCTTACAGCCGCCCTTCAAACTGATGCAGGTGGAGATGATCAATGAGCCGGAGAGCGGCGTCTGCCTAACCTTCTCGGCGCCCGTCTCCCCGACGCAGGATGTGAACGGACTGGTCACACTCCGGCCTGGCGAGGGGAGCGATAACAGCACGCTAACGTACACCTGCCAAGTGCAGGACAATAAGGTGCGCCTCTTCTTCGAGCGCCGGGGCGATCTCAAGTCGGTTGCCGTCGAGGTGGACCGTGCGCTGCGCAGCGCAGCGGGCGATGCATTGCCAGCTGCGTCGTCTGTTAAGTTAGAGGTGCGGTCGCTCAACCCGCAGGTAGAATTCCTCTCTGCGGGCACGATTATGCCGAACGCAGAGCAGCTGATCCTGCCTTTCCGCGCGGTGAATCTCTATGCCGTAGATCTGAAGATCATCCGCATTTTCGAGCGCAACGTGCTGATGTTTCTACAGGACAATTCGCTCGCCACCTCCTCGCAATCGGAGCTGCGGCGGTCGGGGCGATTGATATACCGCAAGTTGTTGCGCTTGGATGGCGACGCGACGAAAGATATCCACAACTGGGAAAATTACTTCATCGACCTCAGCAAAATCATCCGGCAGGAGCCTGGGGCTATCTACCGCGTGGTGTTGTCGTTCAAGCGTGAATATTCGGCTTACCCCTGCGACGATGCACAGGGCGGCGCACGCAATTTGGGGCCGGCGGGCATGACACGCTTGGAGGAAAATGAACTGACGGACGAGGACGAGGCGACGTGGGATACGCCGCAGACGTATTACTACGATGGCGCGGAAATCGACTGGGACACGTATCAATGGGAGGAGCGCGACAATCCTTGCAGCGCCAGTTACTACATGTCGTCCGACCGCATGGCGGCTACGAACGTGCTAGCCTCGAACATGGGCATCATCGTCAAGGCAAACACGAACAATACGCTTTGGGTTACGGTCTCCAACCTGATCGACACGAAGCCACTCGCAGGCATTGAGGTGACGGCTTACAACTTCCAACTGCAACCCGTGGGCAGCGCCAAGACGGATGATAACGGTTTCGCCGTGATCAAGGCCAAAAACAAGCCCTTCGCACTCGTGGCTACCGCACCCGATAAGCAAAAGGGGTACCTCCGCCTCGTGGACGGCGAGGAAAACATGCTCAGCCGCTTCGACGTGGGTGGCAAGGAGACCGTGCGCGGGCTGAAGGGCTTCATCTACGGCGAACGCGGCGTATGGCGACCGGGCGACACGCTACACGTCACATTTATGATGGAGGATCGCGAACGGCGTATCCCGGCCAACCACCCCGTATCAATCGAGCTCTTCAATCCCCGAGGGCAGTTCTACACGAAACAGATCTCCGTCAACGGCGTGAACAGCATGTACGTCTTCCACGTCCCCACGCACCCCGACGACCCGACGGGGCTATGGAATGCCTACGTGAAGGTAGGCGGTGCATCCTTCCACAAGGCGCTCCGCATCGAGTCCATCAAGCCGAACCGGCTGAAGATCAACCTCACCATACCCGGTCGCGTGTTGCAAGTTTCATCCACGCCTGTACCCGTGACCCTCGAGTCGGCCTGGCTGACGGGCGCCGTGGCCCGCGATCTGGCCACGAAAGTGGAGCTATCGCTCTCCAAGGCCCCGACACAATTCAAGGGTTACGAACGCTACACCTTCGACAACCCTGCGACGGACTTCACCTCCGGCACTACGGAGGTCTTTTCCGGCACACTCAGCGACTTGGGTAAGGCGTCCTTCCTCATGACCCTTCCCACGGCAGCCGATGCCCCGGGCATGTTGCAGGCTGGAATCACATGTCGCGTCTTCGAGCGCGGCGGCGACGCCAGCTTCTTCACGCAAACAATGCCCTTCTCACCCTTCCCCGCCTACGTAGGGGTCAACCTCGGCAACCAGGCAAAGGGAGAGATGCTCGAGACGGATGCCAACCATCGCTTCGAGGTTGTCACGCTCACGCCTGAAGGCAAGCCAGTGGATCGTGAAGGGTTAGAGTACAAGATCTATAAGGTGAACTGGAGCTGGTGGTGGGAGCATTACAATGAGACGTTCGCCTCTTACCTCAATAACTCTTCCGTCGTGCCCGTAGCGGCGGGCACACTCAACACCGTCGGAGGCAAGGCGCATATTGACTTCCGCATCAACTATCCCGAGTGGGGGCGTTACTTGGTTTACGTCAAGGACCGCAGCGGCGGGCATGCCACGGGCGGCACCGTCTACGTCGACTGGCCCGAGTGGCGCGGCCGATCGAACAAGTCAGACCCGAACGGGATCAAAATGTTAGCCTTCTCACTCGACAAATCGTCCTACGAGGTGGGCGAAACGGCTACGGCCATCATCCCCGCCTCTGCCGGCGGGCGCGCTTTAGTGGCCATCGAGAACGGATCGGAGGTGATCCGCCGCGAGTGGGTAGACATGGCCGCTTCGGGCGACACGAAGTACACTTTCAAGGTCACGGAGGGCATGGCACCGAACGTCTACCTACACGTCAGCCTGCTACAGCCCTACGCGCAGACGGCCAATGATCTGCCGATCCGCATGTATGGTGTGATGCCGGTTTTCGTAACGTATAAAAACTCCATCCTCACGCCGATGATCGTGATGAACGACGTGCTCCGTCCCGAGGCCGACTTCACGGTACAAGTGAAGGAAAAGGCGGGCCGGCCGATGACCTACACGCTGGCTGTGGTAGACGACGGGCTGCTTGACCTGACCAACTTCCAGACGCCCGACCCATGGAATACGTTCTATGCCCGCGAAGCGCTTGGCATCCGCACATGGGACATGTACGATTATGTCATGGGCGCCTACGCCGGCAGGATAGGATCGCTTTTCAGTGTCGGCGGCGACGAGGCGCTCCGGCCGATGGAGTCGAAGGCCAACCGTTTCAAGCCCGTGGTGAAGTTCATCGGGCCGTTCACACTGGGGAAGGGCCAGACGCAGACACATAAGTTGAAGCTGCCTCCTTACATCGGCTCGGTGCGTGTCATGGTCGTGGCCGGGCAAGAGGGCGCGTATGGCCGAGCGGAAAAGCACGTGGCTGTGCGTGCGCCACTGATGGTGCTGTCTTCGCTGCCTCGCGTGGTGAGCACGGACGAGGAGATCTACCTACCGGTAAATGTCTTCGCGATGGAAAATAAGGTGAAGAATGTCACGGTGAAGGTGGAGACAACGGGCAAGTTGCGACTCACGGAGGGCAACGTGCAGTCGCTGACGTTCGCAGCGCCGGGTGATAAGTCAGCGTTCTTCAAGCTGCGGTCGGGCGTGTCGACGGGCATCGAGCGCGTGACGGTGACGGCCTCGGGCAACGGGCACATGTCGAAGGAGACGATTGAGATCGATGTGCGTAACCCGAACCCACCCATCGTGCACGTCGACAATCGCCTGCTTAGCGCGGGTGCTTCCGGCTTGATTGCGTACCAGACCGGCAGCGGTGGATCAATGGAAGGATGGGCGCGCATGGAGGTGGCCCGCATTCCGTCTCCGGACTTCAGTCGCCGCTTCGACTTCCTCTACGATTACCCGCATTACTGCTCCGAGCAAGTCACCTCCTGCGCCTTGCCATTGCTTTACGTCGCGGCCTTCAAGGAGGTCGACAAGCGCGAGACGGACGCCATCCGCACGAACGTCCGCAAGGCGATCCAAGACCTCTACAGCCGTCAGCTGCAAAACGGAGCCTTCGTCTATTGGCCCGGCAGCGGGCACGAGGACGAATGGGTGACGTCATACGTCGGCAGCTTCCTCACGTTAGCCAAGGAGAAGGGCTACGAGGTGAACGCAGGCGCCCTGAGCCGCTGGAAGGCTTACCAACGCCGCGCGGCACAAGGTTGGCGACCCAACGCGAAGACGCCCGCACGCTACGCCTTCGACCAGTCCGACCTTGTGCAGGCTTACCGCCTCTATACACTCGCACTGGCCGGTGCGCCCGAGCTTGGCGCCATGAACCGACTGCGCGAGAGCCGCACACTCTCCATGCAGGCACGCTGGCGATTGGCTGCGGCCTATGCCTTGGCAGGCAAGCCGAAGGTGGCCGGCGAACTGATCTTCAAGCTGCCCGTCGCCGTCACGCCTTACACCTGGAGCAACCCGACCTACGGATCGCCCGACCGAGACATGGCCATGATCCTCGAGACGCTTGTCCTCATGGGACGCGACCGCGAAGCCTTCGAGCAAGCACGGCGCGTGTCGCATAACCTCACCGTCGAGCGGTCGTTCAACACGCAGTCCACGGCCTACGCACTCGTGGCGATGGGACGGCTGGCTGAGCGCACGTCCGGCACATTGCAGTTCGAGTGGGCGCTCAACGGCCTCGCGCAGCCGAAGGTCAACAGCGCCCGTGCCCTCTTCCGCCGCGAACTGCCCACGCATCCGCCCGTCGGCGTGGTAACGGTGAAGAACAACGGCAAGGGGCAACTCTACGTCAGCCTCACCTCGAAGACCGTCCCGCTGCGCGACACCTTCCCCGCCGTGGCCGAGAACCTGCGCATGGAGGTAACGTACACCGATCCCTCCGGCCACACCATCGATGTGGCGAAGCTGAAGCAGGGCACGGACCTCGTGGCCGCGGTGAAGGTGACGAACACGTCGGCCGTGATGGACTACACGGACATGGCGCTCACGCAGATCATTCCCTCCGGTTGGGAGATCTACAACGAGCGCCTCATCACGCCTGAGGACACCGAGGCGGGTGCCGCCACGACGACCTACACCTATCGCGACATCCGCGACGACCGCGTCTTGACCTACTTCGACCTGAAGCGAGGCGAGACGAAAGTCTTCCGCGTGCGGTTGCAAGCGTCGTATGCTGGCGTGTTTATCCTGCCGGCCGTGCGTTGCGCTGCGATGTACGACGCCAGCGTGCAGGCCCGCAGCCGTGCCGGCCGCGTCACGGTGGAACGGTAATTATAGAGCTACATGTAGGGGGGGTGTATGCACGTGCGCCCCTGCGAAGACGCAACCAAAATGCCGGGTACATGCATTGGGGAAAATCCCAATCGTGTACCCGGCATAACTATCAATCATTAACAATCAAACATCAATCCTCATTCCTCCGGCAATGCGAACTCGGGATAAATAAGCCTCTGTGCAACGCCAGGATCGCTTACCCCTCTGAGGCCGCCGGTCTGCCGCCGCAAAGACGGATTCAACCAACCACTGACTATTATCAATTACCCATTCCCTCTACTTTTGCCGCCCTTACTAATAATGATGACTGTGGCTAAGAAAATCGAGACCGAATGGAGGGACGAGGACTGCATCCTCATCAAGGGTGCAAGGGTGAATAACCTGAAGAATATCGACGTCAGCATACCGCGAGACCGGTTCGTGGTCATCACCGGGCTGTCAGGCAGCGGCAAGTCATCGCTGGCCTTCGACACGCTCTATGCCGAGGGCCAACGCCGATACGTGGAGAGCCTTTCGGCTTACGCCCGGCAGTTCCTCGGGCGGATGAGCAAGCCCGAATGCGACTATATCAAGGGCATCCCGCCCGCCATCGCCATCGAGCAGAAGGTGAGCGTCCGCAACCCCCGCTCCACCGTCGGCACCTCGACGGAGATCTACGAATACCTCCGCCTGCTCTACGCGCGGCTCGGGCGGACCATATCCCCCGTCACGGGGCGCGAGGTGAAGAAGCATCAGGTGGCAGACGTCGTCGAGAAGGCCCTCTCCTACTCTGCCGACACACGCTTCGCCATCTACGCGCCTGTCGTCCTGCCCGAGGGACGGACGATGAAGGAGCAACTCGAGATTCTACAAAAGGAGGGTTACACCCGATTGGAAATCGGCGGCCGCGTCTACCGCCTGCAGGAAGTGATGGAAGACAAAGTGCTGCTCCAAGCCAAACAGGCGGATTTGCTCATCGATCGCTTGGCGGTTTCGGACGACAAGCTGCTGCGGAATCGCTTGGCTGACTCCGTCGAGACGGCCTTCTACGAGGGGCATGAGACGTGCCGCCTGCGCGTCTACCCAACACCGGACACGACGGAAACATTCGAGTTCTCCAAGCGCTTCGAGGCTGACGGCATCACCTTCGAGGAGCCCTCCGACCCGATGTTCAACTTCAACAACCCCCTCGGCGCCTGCCCCCGCTGCGAAGGCTTCGGACGCGTGCTGGGCATTGACGAAAACTTAGTCGTGCCGGACAAGAACCTCTCCGTCTACGAGGGCGCCGTCTCCTGCTGGAAGGGCGACGTGATGGGCGAATGGCGGCGCGACTTCATCCGCGCTGCGGCCAAGCATGACTTCCCCATCCATCGCGCTTACTACGACCTCACCGACAAGGAGCGACACCTGCTCTGGCACGGCGCTCCCGGCGTGAATGGCATCGACGCCTTCTTCCGCTTCGTGGAGAGCAACCAGTACAAGATCCAGTACCGCGTCATGCTGGCGCGCTACCGCGGCAAAACCCTCTGCCCTGTCTGCCACGGCACACGCCTGAAGCCCGCCGCGCTCTATGTCCGCATAGGCGGATACACCATCGCCGAGCTCGTAGCCATGCCTATCACCGAGGCTAAAACCTTCTTCGATCAATTGCAGCTTACCCAATCCGAAGCTACCATCGGCCGCCGCCTGCTGGCCGAGATCAACACCCGCCTGCAATTCCTCCTCGATGTCGGCCTCGGCTATCTCACCCTCGACCGCCTCTCCTCCTCCCTCTCCGGCGGCGAGAGCCAGCGCATCAGTTTAGCCACCTCCCTCGGCAGCAGCCTTGTCGGCTCGCTCTACATCCTCGACGAGCCCAGCATCGGCCTCCACCCGCACAACACGGATCAGCTCATCGGCGTACTCCGAAAGCTGCAGGCGCAGGGCAACACGGTCGTCGTCGTGGAGCATGACGAGGAGATCATCCGTGCCGCAGACTACATCATCGACATCGGCCCGGCCGCCGGCAGGTTAGGTGGCGAGGTGGTCTACCAGGGCCCCGTCAGCAGCCTCAGCAAGGCGAGCGAGAGCTACACCGTGCGTTACCTCACGGGCCAGGAGCGCATCGAGGCGCCACGGCGTGCGCGGCGCTGGAACGAGTATATCGAAGTCAAAGGTGCACGCAAGAACAACCTCAAGCAGATCGACGTAAAGTTTCCGCTTCACGCCATGACCGTCGTCACGGGCGTCAGCGGATCGGGCAAGAGCTCCCTCGTCCGCGACATCCTCTACGAAGGCATGAAGCGCCTCCTGGAGCATGTTCCCGCGGGCGTGGAGTGCGTCGCCATCGAAGGCGATGTGGCCCGCATTAGCGCCGTCGAGTTCGTCGACCAAAACTCCATCGGCAAAAGCTCCCGCTCCAACCCCGTGACCTACGTCGGCGCCTACGACGAGATACGCCGCCTCTTTGCCGACCAACCGCTTTCACGCCAAATGGGCTACACCCCCGCCCACTTCTCCTTCAACAAGGAGGGCGGCCGCTGCGAGGAATGCAAGGGCGAGGGGCGCATCACGGTGGAGATGCAATTCATGGCAGACATCACGCTCGAATGCGAGGCCTGCCACGGCCGCCGCTTCAATGCCGACACGTTAGAGGTGGAGTATCACGGCGCGAACATCTACGACGTATTGAAAATGACCGTCACGCAGGCCCTCGAATTCTTCGGCGCACAGGCTGACGGCGACGCGCAGGCCCGGAAGATCGTCGCCCGCCTCCGCCCCTTGCAGGACGTGGGCTTGGGCTACATCAAGCTCGGGCAATCCTCCTCCACCCTCTCCGGCGGCGAGAACCAGCGCGTGAAGCTGGCTTACTACCTCGGCCACGAAAGCAGCGAATCCACGATGTTCATCTTCGACGAACCGACCACCGGACTGCATTTCCACGACATCAAGACGCTCCTCGAGGCCTTCAACGCGTTGATCGCGGAGGGGCACACGGTGGTCATCATCGAACACCACCCGGACGTGATCAAGTGTGCCGACCACGTGATCGACCTCGGCCCCGAGGGCGGCAAGGCCGGTGGCCACCTGATCTGCGAGGGCACCCCGCGCCAAGTCGCCGCCTGCCGCGAGTCCCTCACCGGCCGCTACCTGAAGTTTGGGGAGCTGAGCAAGGGGTAATGGGGCATACCATATATTATAATACGCCCCCCGCCGACAGGCTGCGCCTATGCCGCCCCACGTTTCCATACGGAAACAAGGCTACCGAGGGGCTTGAAAATGAAATTTCCGTACGGAAACAGCGCTTTCATCCTGCCAGAGAGCCCATTTCCATACGGAAACAAGGCTTTCATCCTGCCGGTGAGCCCATTCCCATACGGAAACAAGGCTTTCAACCTGCCGGTGAGCCCATTCCCATACGGAAACAGCGCTTCCAGCCTGCCGGTGAGCCCATTTCCGTACGGAAACAGCGCTTTCATCCTGCCGGCGAGCCCATTTCCATACGGAAACAAGGCTTTCATCCTACCGGTGAGCCCATTCCCATACGGAAACAGCGCTTCCAGCCTGCCTGCGAGCGGAGGGCGATCCATCAACGCCCCTTTCCGCCCCCCATCCGCCCCCGTTTCCTTGGGCAATAAACCAACCGAGGCAGCCATGACTCCATCGCCATGACTGCCTCAGTCTTTTCATTTCTCATTTTACGCGACTCGCTCTACAGCCTCACCACCTCGCTGCTCCCGCCCTCGGAGCCGGGCACGATGAAGTCCGTGAAGCAGAGCGCGGCCAAAGCCGTGCCGTAGCGGCGCTCGATGGTCATGCCCTCCGTGACGAAGTTCAGGTCACCCAAGTAGAACCGGCTGTAAGTGCGCTGGTGCAAGTCGTTGATGACGCGGATCAGGCGCGCCTCTAACTCCTCGATGCGGTAACGTCCGCTGACCTCGCAGACGAGGCCGCCAGCCTTCTCGTCGAAATTTTCGTCGTTATACATCCACGCGTAGACGAGGCCGGCCGAGATGAATTCGTCCTGATAGCCATGCGATACGGCCATGATCGTCTTCAGCTCCGAGCCGAAGGGCGGCAGGTCGACCTCGTCCATCATCACCGGGTGAGCCGTAGCCGGGATCACGGACGAATAAGTCATGATGTTGAAATCGGCGATGCCGGCGTCGAAGAGCGCCATGTGATACGATCCGGCATGCTTCTCTAAGTCAGAGTCACCGCTGCCCTTTGCAATAAAAAACGTGTTAGGGATCAGGTTCCCCACTTTCTTTATCATCTTCTTGATTCTTTTGAAATAAATGAAATCGGTTTTGTTCTCTCACAGTCCGGTCGCAATCGATATCCTCGCATGCCCCTGTGGACGGGCCGCAAAAATAAGCACATAGCCCCCACGCCCACCCACCGAAGGGAATGCCCAAAGGCTTGACGTTTGCTTGCGTTTATCTACTCCGTGTGTGGGATTTATGATCAATCGAGCATCAGCGCCATGTGGAGGTCCCGAATGTCGGCGGGCAAAAGGCGCTCGTCGAGCAGCGCGGCGAGGCCGTAAGGCAGCGCGGGCCGGCCAGGGCGCGGGGGGCGACGAAGGCAGACACGCGTGGCGCCATGACGCGCGGCGGCGGCGCGGAGTAGGGCGGGCTCGAGGGAAGCGTCGGCCGTGAGCAACTCCTTGACGCGCACCACGCCGCTCTCCTCAGGCGCCTCGAAAAGGAAGCCGACGGGCTGATCGCCGGCCAGGGCCGCGAGGACACTGCCGCCGTCGAACACGCAGTCGCGGCGGATGGTCTCAAAGTCGCGCGCCGTGTGCAGGATGGCGCAGGGGCGGCGGCGTTGCAGGCGGTCGAAGGCGGGGAAGAGGCGCGCGTCGGTGCAGGGCGCGATGCGGATGTCAGGGGCGCCAAGCGGGAGGTCGGCCGCGGGGAGCAGCTCGTCGCAGGTCGGGATGGGGCGGACGAAGCCCTGCCGGGCGTAGACATCGAAGAGCCAGGGCTCGGCGGGAATGAGCGTGGCGATGGCGAAGCGGCGGCGGCGCATCGTGCGGAGGGCGCGGCGCATGAGATCGGTCATCAGTCCGCGTCCGCGCACCTCGCGTCGGGTGCTGACGCCGCAGATGTAGGCGGCGGGGAGTGTGCGATGGCCCACACGAAGGCGGTAGGGGACGATGTGCAGCATGGCCGCAAGGCATCCGTCACGGGTGAGCGTGAGGGCGTTCCGCGGGCGGTAGACGCGGGTGAAGAAGAGGCGGACGAAGGCGTCCGAGTCGCCGAAGGAGTCCTGCCAGAGGCGCA
This sequence comes from uncultured Tannerella sp., assembly GCA_963515435.1. Classification (GTDB taxonomy): domain Bacteria; phylum Bacteroidota; class Bacteroidia; order Bacteroidales; family Tannerellaceae; genus Tannerella. The sequence goes on from CAUPYF010000002.1 coordinate 25,709, forward strand.
TCATGGCAGGCAGGCGCGGGTCTCGGCTCATCGGCGTTTCACGGCGCCGAACTTCTCGAGGAGCACGGCGGGGTTATATGACAATTTGGCCCGTCGGAGGCCGGGCAGCCCGAGGTCTTCCTCGCGGTTGATGTAGGTGTAGGCCTCCGGAATGTGTGCGACGAACTCTTGGTTGATCACGCTGAAAATGCCCTCGTAGTTCGTGTCGGCCTTCTCCACATGCACGCCGAAGGTGCTGGCGTTGATGGGCGATCCGTAAGTGAAGGCCACGATGCGGCCGTCGATGACGAGGGCGCCGCCGATGAGCCCGAGGGCGTCGAAGTTTCGGAGGGCGAAGGCCATCGAACGGCGCTCGTTTGTCAGGTCGTCGGCGTTGTCATCCGTGGTGTTGGCGCGCATCCAGGTGCGCTCGAGCTCCATGCAGCATGGCGCGGCCTCGGCCGTGAGGGGGACGTAGGTGTAGGTGTATTCCTTGCGGAAGCGGTTGGCGTGGTTGCGCTTGGCTTGTAGCTTTTTGCCGTGCAGGGTGAGCAGATCCTCGCGCAGGTAGATGTAATCGAAGTAATCGCGGTCTGCCATGTAGGTAAACTCGTCGGGGCAAGCGGCCTCCAATTCCTGGCGCGCCGGGGGGGTGATGCCTAAGAGGAGCAGCGGGTGGCCAAAGCCGTGCATGGCGTTGTTGTCGTCGAGTTTACGGACGGCCGCGCTGAGGTCGCCGTGGCCGATGGGGGTCATGTAGGCGAGGCGTCGGCCTGCGTTTTCTTCTATATAAAAGCGGATGAAGAGGAATCCGTCGTCGATGGCAAACTCGCTGTCGTAAAGGAATCGCCAGCTGCACATGTTGGCAAAGGCGAAGTCGCAGTTGGAGTAGGTCGCGCCGAGGGTGAATGCAGTGATCGCCTCGCGATCGGCAATGGTGATGGGCTGGAAAGTCATGTAGGTATTATTAATATGAATAGGAATGGGAAACGCCGACCGGGCAGCGACGAGGTCTGTCCGATCGGCGTTCGATACAGTTTGGGGCGCACCTGCTTACTTGATTACGCTGAGTGCGCGGCCCACTTTGATGAATGCGGCGATGGCCTTGTCTAAGTGTTCGCGTTCGTGGCCAGCGGAGAGTTGCACGCGGATGCGCGCCTGATCTTTGGGCACGACGGGATAGTAGAAGCCTGTGACGTAGATGCCTTCGTGCTGCATCTCTCGGGCGAAGTCTTGCGAGAGCTTGGCGTCGTAAAGCATGACGGCGCAAATGGCCGACTGCGTGGGCTTGATGTCGAAGCCAGCTTCCAGCATGTGGTCGCGGAAGTAGGTGACGTTGCGCGCCAGCTTCGTGTGGAGGGCATCGCTCTCATTGAGCATCTTGAACATCTCAATGCTCGCACCAACGATGGACGGGGCGAGGGAGTTGGAGAAGAGGTACGGACGCGAACGTTGCCGCAACATATCGATGATCTCCTTCCGCCCCGTGGTGAAGCCGCCCATGGCACCACCGAAGGCCTTACCGAGCGTGCCGGTGAAGATGTCGATGCGTCCGTAGAGGTTGAACTGCTCAGCCACGCCGCGTCCCGTCGGCCCGACCACGCCCGCGGAGTGCGATTCGTCGACCATGACAAGCGCGTCGTAACGCTCGGCCAGGTCGCAGATCTTGTCCATCGGCGCCACATTGCCGTCCATCGAAAAGACGCCGTCCGTAGCGATCACACGGAAGCGGCAGTCCTTCGCCTCCTTCAAGCAACGCTCCAGATCGGCCATATCTGCGTTGGCATAGCGGAAGCGTTTGGCCTTGCAAAGGCGTACGCCGTCGATGATCGAAGCGTGGTTGAGGGCGTCGGAGATGATGGCGTCCTGCTCGCCAAGGAGCGGCTCGAACAGTCCACCATTGGCATCGAAGCATGAGCCGTAGAGAATCGTGTCGTCCGTCCGGAAGAAGTGGGCTATGGAGGCCTCGAGATCCTTGTGCATGTCCTGCGTGCCACAGATGAATCGCACGGAAGACATGCCGAATCCGCGTTGCTGCATAGCGCGCGTGGCGGCCTCGATGAGGCGTGGGTTGTCGGAGAGCCCTAAGTAGTTGTTGGCGCAGAAGTTCAGCACCTCCTCTCCATCGTTCACGCGGATGTCAGCGCGTTGTGGCGTTCGGATGATGCGTTCTTTTTTGAATAATCCCGCCGACTCGATGTCGGCCAGTTCCTGCTTGAGGAACGCTTGAAATTTTCCGTACATGACTGTGTGTATGATTATGGTTTTTAGTGGCGACAAATGTAAGACGTAGTTTGAGGTAAAAAGGTGCCTACAGAGATAGGGATACTCCTAAGCGTTTCTTGTCTTTGGGGGCGGATCGACCGGGAGTCAATGCGACATAAGACGTATCGCCGCGCGTCTGTATGGGCCGATATATATCGAGGCGACGCAGGCTTGCAACGTGCTGCCGAAGTATTCGACGAGACAACGCAGGTCATGACATGTAGGGATGCACATGCCACCGGGTGCGTGTATCCGAAGGATTGAAATCAATGCTATTTTGTCGTATTCCTATTCTGATACCTTTGCACGCAAAAATTTACATTCAGAAAGATGAAAAACATATTGGTAATCGGTTCGACCGGACAAATCGGCTCCGAACTGACCTTGGAATTGCGAAAGCATTACGGAGAGAATGTGGTTGCGGGTTACATATCTGGAGCCGAACCTAAAGGCGCGCTGGCCGAATCCGGCCCCTCTGCCATCGTAGACATCACAGACGGGAAACAAATTGCTGACGTCGTTTCTCGCTATCATGTCGACACGGTATACAACCTCGCAGCGCTACTCTCGGCCGTAGCTGAAAGCAAACATCGGCTGGCGTGGCACATCGGTATCGATGGGTTGCTCAATGTGCTCGAAGTGGCGCGTGAGGCGGGTTGTGCCGTTTTCACTCCCAGCTCAATCGGCGCCTTCGGCGATGGTGCGCCCAAAGACATGACGCCGCAAGACACCGTCTGCCGCCCCCACACGATGTATGGCGTGACGAAAGTAACGGGCGAATTGTTGAGCGACTACTATCATTTCCGCTTTGGCGTCGACACACGCTCGGTGCGCTTCCCCGGCCTGATCTCCTACGTCACGCCTCCGGGCGGCGGCACCACAGATTATGCCGTCGACATCTTCTACGCCGCGGCCAAGGGAGAGAAGTTCCGCTGTCCGATCAAGGCGGGCACGTTCATGGACATGATGTACATGCCTGACGCCCTGCACGCCTCCATCCAACTGATGGAAGCCGATCCTTCCCGACTGAAGCACCGCAACGCATTCAACATCGCTTCGATGAGCTTCGATCCGGAGATCATCTACGCACAGATCCGCAAATACCGACCAGACTTTGTCATGGAGTACGCCGTCGATCCACTGCGACAGTCCATCGCCGAGTCGTGGCCGAATCACATGGACGATCATTGCGCCCGCAAGGAGTGGGACTGGGCGCCCCGCTACGATCTCGACACAATGACGCGCGATATGCTGGAGAAACTCAAGCTACGCTTCTAAGAGAAAGAAGCCCCTCTCTCCTACCCTGCATTCACAACGAATCCCGCATACCGGAAACACGCGGTGTGCGGGATTTTTTTATGTGGATAAATTGCCTCCCTCCTATATTCATCAATGCTGGCTGAAGGGCAAGAAATATCCCAGCCGAAGGGTGAAGATTTGCGGCGAGGCTTTGGAGAAGATGTCGCCGTGTCGGGTGCTGTAGAAGTCGCCGAGCGAATAATAGTAACGTCCCTCTATCTGGAAGAGGCCGATCGGTGTGCGCAACTCCACGCCTGGGCCGCCGCACAGTCCCCACGCAAACTTCTTCTCAATGGCCATCGTGTGTTGGTCGTTCGTTTTGTTCGGCATGGCGCCACGTAAGTTTTCCTCCGTGCTTTCGCCCGTCAACAGCCCGATCTGTGGGCCGAGGCTGAAGAAGAAGCGTATGCGCTCACTGCCGAAATAGATGTGTGTCAAGAAGGGTATTTCCACGTAATTCATGCGGCGGATATAGCGGTATTCGGGTTGCTCGTCGAAGCGTTCGCGCCAGCCCAACTGACGGAAGCCGGCCTCGAGTTGCAGCCCGAGATGGCGCTCCGTAATCCAACGCACAGCCACACCGCCATTAAATCCCTGCAGCAAACTCTGATGCACCTTAGGAGAAAAAAAGACCGACGAATAGTTGATACCTCCCGTCACGCCCACAGCCCACTCCTCGCGAAAATCGGGACGTTGTGCCTGTGCATCGGCGGAATGCAGTGTCACCAAGACGGAAAAAAGAAGGAGGAGGACGATTGCCCTCCCCCTCTTCTGTGATGATTGCAGCCAGTCTGCGATGTGATGCCTGCTCATTCCTCGCGTGTGACGGTATTGTCCTTGTTGTAGTGGACGATGTAGATATTCTGATTCATGAAGCCCCCCCAGTTGCTCATGCGCTCGTTGTAGTAGAGCCCCATCTGCACGCTGTTATACTTCATCTTGCGGATATTCTCCTCGAAGTTGGCCCCATGCTTCTGTAGCGCGCCGATGAAATACATACCCGTATCGAAGCCTAACATGGCATAGCGAGGATACGTTGCGTGCATGTTCTTTTGGTAAAACGATTTGTATCTCGACGTGAAGTGCTTCACCTTCGACGAGCGAATGTTGGCGTAAAACGGCGTATAGATATACGTATTGAGGGCGCTGAAGTCGCTTGCATAATTTGTGTACGTCTGCCATTCCGGGTATCCAAACAGCGTCAATCGATAGTCTGACTTGCTCTGCGCGAACGAACGGAGTGTCGGACGGAGCTTGGCCAGTGCGTCGGCTGAGGAGGAGGCAGGAATAATGGCGTTCGGCTTCGATGTGCTCAGCAGCCCCGCCAGATCGTCACGAAACGTGTGGCTGTTGTAACCGACCTCCCGATAGGTGATGCCCTTCTTCGTCATCTCCGTCTTGAGGGCGTGGACAAAGTCGCGTTCCTCCTCCTTGTCGCCTGTGTTGATGAGGATCGCGTTGTAGTCCACTAGCAGAGAACAAGCACGTGCGGCAGCGATGGATGCCAAGTAGGCTTTCGGTGTGTTTACTTGGAAAATAAAGGCATTGCCGGAAGTGAGTTTCTCGAGTTTCGAGGAGAGCGGAATGACATATTTCACACCCTTCTTCGAGGCGTAGTCGGCGATCATTTCGATCTGCTCGTCCGTGACCCCACCGATAATCAGATCGGCGGCGTTCACCTCGTCCGTCCGAAGCACTTCCCGCGTTTTCTGTACGCCGTCGCCCAAGTCATAGACCGAGAGATCGATGGAGCTGCCCGAGCGACGCAGGCTGTCGATGGCCATCAGAAAGCCCTCGTAATACTCCACGAAGCGGGAGACGTTTTTCGTGTCACTCGTTTGGAAGGGAAGGAGCAGCGCTACGCGTGCCACATCCACACGGTTCACCTCATTTCGGTAGGCCTGCATGGCCTCGATGTCATATTCGCTCGAGGACGGCGCGCTGGGTGTCGCGGGCTCAGGCGTGGCCACTTCCTTTTTCTCCGGAACTTTGATCACCATACCTGCCCGCAGGCCGTTCCGGAGCTCCGGATTGAGGCGGATCAGTTCCTCGCTGTCCGTGCCGAAGCGCCTGCACAGGCCGTAAATAGTTTCGTTCTTCTTGATCGTGTATTCTTCTTTCGCGGGGGCGTTTTGCGCCGTGAGGTGGTTAGTCGGCGCCGGGATGCGGATCGTTTTCCCGATGTAAAACGTACTGGCTTCGAGCCCCGGATTAGCATTCGTGATGTCTTCAGGCGTGATGTCGTAGTTTTTCGCCAGAGAGTAGAGTGTCTCGCCGCTACGGATGATGTGATCGGTAAAAGCCTGTTCGCCCGCTCGCTCACCGCCGCTGGCAGTGGCAGTCAAGGAGCTGCTGCGCGGGATTTTCAGGGTTTCACCTTCCCGAATTTGATCGCGGCTTTTCGGGTTCAATCGGTAGATGTCACTTTCGCTCACCTTATACAAGGCTGCGATGGAATAGATGGTTTGCCCACGTTCTACGATGTGATAAATAACGCTGTCATCCCGTCCGTTATCAGCGGACACTGGTCTCCGACTGCCCTGCGCCGCGGTGAAACCGGTCGGCAGACAGAGCATAAATGACAGCAGATAGAGATTCAATCTGTTCATAGTCGACTGAAAAATTTATGCCCAAAGGTAAGCCGATTTATTTACGCCCTTCGGGGGGATGGGGTAAAATCGGATAATCGGGAGGGTGAGATGAAAGTTTTCGGGTGGCGCGGGCAGAGGGGGGGGATGAAAAAGATAAAGAATCAGTTGTTCTTCTATCATTAGGGATTAGTTTACTTGCGCCCTAAAATGACGCGCCTCCCGCGCAAGGAGGCGAACATTTATTGATTGCAGCTGATATGAATTACGATAAAGCAC
>CAUPYF010000003.1:0-31169 GCA_963515435.1 uncultured Tannerella sp.
TCGCCCCATCGAACACTTCGACGGGCCGTCGCAGCCGTGTTTTGCTCCATCGAACACTTCGACGGGTTGTCGCAGCCGTGTTTCGCCCCATCGAACACTTCGACGGGCCGTCGCAGCCGTGTTTTGCTCCATCGAACCCTTCGACGGGCCGTCGCGCCTCCGTGAACACTTACCGCCGCCCGATTGTTTATTGGGAGGTTTTACATGTATATCCATCGAACACCCATCAAAAAAAATCAAGGAGGAACAGAAAAATGAAAAGAATGAAATGGATCCTGGCGGCGGCTGTGATGCTCGTCGCCACGACGACGGCTCAGGCTCAGTGCCGCTTCGGTGTGAAGGGCGGCCTCAACATTGCCTCGGTGTCGTTCGACCGCAGTGTGCTGGGCTCGGACAACATCACCGGTTTCCACATCGGGCCCACCTTAGAGTGGACCGTGCCTATCCTCGGCATCGGTGTCGACGGGGCTGTGCTTTATAGCCAACGCGGCTTCGGGGTGGGGGGCGAGAGCCTGCGGTCGAACTACATCGATGTGCCGGTGAACGCCAAGTTCAAGTTTTCCGTTCCCATGATCTCGCCCTTCGTGGCTGCCGGCCCCTACGCCTCGTTTCGCGTCTCGGGCAACAAGGCTTGGGACATCGCCGGACAGGTGATCAACCAAGTAGAGGCGAAGAACTTCGCCGCGGGCCTAAACTTCACGGCCGGCGCCGAGGTGATGAACATGGTGCAAGTGGGGCTGACGTACAGCCTCGGCCTGACGGACAATTACAAGCTCTTCGACCGGCGCAACGTGATGTCATACACGGGCGGCAAGCCGCACACGTGGATGGTGTCGGCGACGGTATTCTTTTAGTCGTGAAACACTGACAACAGGGGCAGCCGTGGTGGGTGCATCATGGCGGCCCCTGCTTTATGCTTATACATTTAATCAAAGGACAAGATGAAAAAGACAAGCATTCTTTTGGCAGCACTGATGTTGCTGCTTACGACGATGGCCGAGGCGCAATCCCGGCGCCCACGGCAACAACCCTACCGACGGACAACGACGCAATACCGACGCGTGAGGCCGGTGCGCTTCGGCGTGAAGGCGGGGCTGAACCTGGCGTCTGTAGATTCCAAGTACGGCATCGATGCCGATCGGGTGCTCGGCGTGCACGTGGGGCCGGCGGCCGAGTTTAAGTTGCCCGTGCGCGGGCTCTACATCGATGGCGCCCTGCTCTTCAGCCAGCGCGGCATCGGCGAATCTTCGCGCCGCAACTATAACCTGCGCAACGATTACATCGACATGCCCGTGACGCTCAAGTACCGCTTCCCTGTGCGGCGGGTGGCGCCCTTCTTGGAGATGGGGCCCTACCTCTCCTTCCGCCTCACAGGCGACAAGAACCACCGCGCGGAGATGCTCTATGTGGCGCGCGACGTGGCCGCGGGCTGGGACTTCACCGCCGGCATCGACATCATGCGGCGCGTACAGCTCAGCCTGACGTACGACATGGGCCTCTCCGACACCTATCGCGCCTTCCCTCACGGCTTCCGCAACGGATCGCGTGCCTATGGTGTGCGGTCAAACACGTGGATGTTCTCCGCCACGGCGCTGTTCTGATTAATGATCGGGGAATTGTAGGGGCGAATGATTATTTGCCCTTACGAGGGGTGGGGAGGGGAGTCGTTGATCATTACCCGCTTGCTGATCATGCTTTACGCTGACGTCCTTCTGCCGCTGCCTATGGCGGATGCGTACACCTACCTCGTGCCTGAGGGCATGGAGGACAAGGTACAGGTGGGCATGCGCGTGGTGGTGCCCTTCGGGGCGCGGCGTTACTACACGGGCATCGTGCGCGAGGTGCATCGCCAGGCGCCAGCTGCGGGCTATCGGCTCAAGTCCATCTTCGTAGCACCCGATGCCGAGCCCCTCGTGCAGCCCGTGCAGCTACGCTTCTGGGAGTGGATGGCTTCCTATTATCTGTGTGCACAAGGGGAGGTATACAGCGCAGCCGTACCCTCGGGGCTGAGGCCAGACAGTGAGACGGTCGTTTCGCTGTCCGAAGGCTACGCCTCGGCGCTGTCCTTGTCGCCCAAGGAGCAGGAGGTGATCGACACGCTGTACACCTTCAAGAAGCCGCCCACGGTGGCCGAGTTGGAGCGCCGGTCGGGGCTGCGTAACCTCTTGCCTACGCTCACGGCGTTGGTGGCCGAGGGCGTGGTGCATGTGGATGAGGAGGTAAAGGCGGGCATCGTGCCGCGGCGTGAGGTGTTCGTCCGGCTTTCTTCGGTTTATCCCAATGAAGACAGCCTACAACCGCTCTTTGCGGCGCTCCTCCGTGCGGCTGCACAGGAGCGCCTGTTGCTCCATTTCCTCGACATAGCCCAACCCTTCTCGCCCGGCGGTCGGCAGGAGATTCCTCGGAAAGAACTGCTGGCCACTACCGGCGCATCAGCCGCTACACTGACCGCCCTCATCCGTCGCGGCGCACTGACACTCGTGGAGCGCACCGTCGAGCCGCAGCCGTTGTTTCTCGATCGCATCATGCATCCCGTCCGCCCGCTCACGCCGGCGCAGCAAGTGGCTTACGAAGCTATCCGTGCGTCTTTCACGGCCAAGCCTATCTGCCTGCTTCACGGCGCCCCTTCGTCTGGCAAGACGGAGATCTTCCTTCACCTCATCCTCGACACCCTCCGCGCCGGGCAGCAAGCGCTCTATCTCTTGCCCGAGATCGCCGTCACGACACAGATGACCGAGCGGTTAGCCGATGTCCTTGGCCCTCGGTTGCTCGTTTACCACTCCGGCCTGACCGATCGCGAACGCGCGGAGGTGTGGCGCCGATTGCAGCACACGGAGGGTGAGCCGATGGTGGTTGTCGGGGTGCGTTCGTCGCTCTTCCTGCCCTTCACGCGGTTGGGGCTCGTCGTGGTGGATGAGGAGCATGAGCCGTCGTATAAGCAAAGCGAACCCGCGCCGCGTTACCATGCCCGCAACGCCGCCCTGATGCTGGCTCGGATGCACGGCGCGTGGGCACTGCTCGGGTCGGCCACACCGTCGCTTGAGACCTACTACTTGGCACGCACGGGGCGGTATGGCCTCGTCACCCTCACCGAACGCTATGGCGCTGTGCCCGAACCGGAGATCGTGCTCGTAGACACGAAGGAGCCGCGGCGCAAACGGCGCATGAAGCCTGATGCCCTCTTCTCACCGCCGCTGCGTGAAGCCATCGATGCCGCCTTGGCTGACGGTCGGCAGGTGATCCTCTTTCGCAACCGACGCGGCTACGCGCCCGTCATGGAGTGCCGATCGTGTGGCTACATCCCGCGCTGCAACTATTGCGATGTCAGCCTGACTTATCACCGTATGCATGGCCGACTCGTCTGCCACTATTGCGGCCGCACTTGGCCGGTGCCCGTGCATTGCCCCGAATGTGGCGGCGAGGAATGGCGCACGATGGGTTATGGCACGGAGCACGTGGAGGACGAAATCGCGGCGCTCTATCCCGATGTCCGCATCGGCCGGTTAGACACCGACGCCGTCCGCACGCCGCGAGCCTATCGCCGTGTCCTCAACGACTTCGAGCAGGGGTATACGCAAATGCTTATCGGTACGCAGATGCTGACCAAGGGGCTCGACTTCGGGCGCGTGGGCGTCGTCGGTGTGCTCAGTGCAGACAGTCTGATGAGCATCCCCGACTTCCGTGCCCACGAACGCGCCTTCCAGCTGATGATGCAAGTCAGCGGCCGAGCGGGCCGGCGCGATCGCCGCGGCACGGTCGTCATTCAAACCACCCACCCCGATCACCCGCTGCTGCAATGGGTGCGCACCTTCGACTATGTCGGCATGGCCACTGCGCTCCTCTCCGAGCGCCGTCGCTTCATCTATCCCCCCTATTGCCGGCTCATCACCATCGTCCTGCGCCACCGCAACGAGGACACCGCCCTTCGCGCCGCCGAGACCTATGCCGCACACCTCCGCCCCATCCTCACCGACGGCCCCATCGGCCCCTACGCCCCGCCCGTCGCCCGTGTGCGTTCGCTCTACATCCGCCAGATCCTGCTCAAGGTGCCCCTCACACTCCCCGCGGCCGACATGCGCAGCCTCATCCTTTCCATCCACCGCGACATCCTCTCCCTGCCCGACTTCCCCGGCCTCCGCATCCATTACGAGGTGGATTGAAGTCGGGGAGGGGAGAGGATGAATTGCCAGCCCATGCAATGCACCCAAAACCGGTTTTTGAGCCCCGATCGGTCGTAGCAAGAGCTCGCCCGGGGCTAATTTGAATGCACCTCTATATTTGCACCGCATTAATTATTCACACAAAACATCTATCTGTATGAACAAATTGAAGATTTTGACGCTACTCCTGTTCGTCTCCTTAGCCGCCTGCGCTGGCAGCCCCAGCCATTCGGCATCGGACAATGAGGGCGAAGTGATCGTTTTGAACAAGGCCGATTTCCTGACCAAAGTGTTCAACTACGAGAAGAACCCATCGAAGTGGACGTATGAGGGCGACAAGCCTTGCATCATCGACTTTTATGCCGACTGGTGCGGGCCTTGCCGGCGGGTGGCGCCGGTGCTTAAGGATCTGGCCAAGCGGTATAAGGATGACATCGTGATCTATAAGGTCAATGTTGATAAGGAGCGCGATCTGGCCGGGACATTCGGCGTGAGCAGCATCCCCACGATCATCTTCGTTCCCATGAAGGGCGAGCCGCAGGTGAGCATGGGCGCCTTGCCGGAGGAAAGTATCGTGAAAATGATCGAGGAGGTCTTGTTAGAAAAGAAACAGTAATCCTCCCCGTGTCACGGGGGCACACACCTCCGGTGACACACAAAAAAGAAGTGTCCGACAAACCTTTGATGAGGTAAGTCGGACACTTCTTTTTATACCCGTCAGCTAAGCGTGGCGGGGGAGGAGAGAAGATGCTTAGTTTGCTTCCGGAGCAGCGGCTTCAGCTTCCGGAGCGGCCTCAGCGGCCGGTGCCTCTTCAGCCTTTGCAGCCTCGGCTTCTGCGGCAGCGGCTGCTTCGGCCTCAGCCTCAGCCTGTGCCTTGGCTGCTGCTATTTCGGCTTTCTTCTTTGCCAGTGCTTCGGCCTTGGCCTTGTTTACTTCCGTTTCCGCGTCGAGGCGCGCCTTGACGGTGGCCTTTGATTTTTCGCGTTCGGCGTCTCTCACTTGTTGCAGGGCCAGCTTCTTTTCTGAGAGCCATGCCTGAAACTTCTCTTCGGCTTTCGCCTCGTCGAAGGCGCCTTTCTTGACGCCCTCTAACAGGTGCTTCTTGAGGCATACCCCCTCGCGTGAGAGGATCATGCGTGCCGTGTCAGTTGGCTGTGCACCCGTCTGTAGCCAATACAAAGCTCTATCGAAATTCAAATCTATTGTGGCAGGATTTGTGTTGGGGTTGTACGAACCGATCCTCTCAATAAACTTTCCATCTCGTGGAGCCCTGCTGTCTGCGATCACGACCTGATAAAAGGCGTAGCCCTTACGGCCGAATCTCTGCAATCTAATCTTTGTTGCCATTGATTGAAATAATAAAACTTTGTTGATGTGTTAAATGTGGGTGCAAAGATAGACGAATCGGGGAGGGTGCAAAGTGAGGTGTGCGTTTAGCTTTGTGCCCTTAATATGAATGTATAAGGAATGAATATTAAGCGAATCATGCCCGCGCTGCTTCTCTTTGCTCTTTGCGCCGCGGGGCTCAGGGCTCAGACATATGAGGAGATGATCCGGCAGAGCTATGACTACCTCGACCGAGGCGATCTGCCGGCGGCTGAGGCGGCACTTAAAGCGGCCTTGCACCGCGAACCGGCCAACCGAAACAATTTCGCCCTCCTCTCTAACCTCGGTACCATCCAGCGCCGCATGGGGCTGCGCGACGAGGCGCTCACCTCCTACACTGCCGCACTGGGGCTACAGCCGGACAACAAACTAATCCTCACCAACCGCGCCGAGCTCTTCATCGAACGCGGCGAGATGGAGAAGGCCTTAGTTGACTACGAGACACTTCTCCGCACTGACCCTGCCGACATCGATGCGCACTTCCGCCGCGGCGTGCTCTACATCGAGCTGAAGGAGTACTTGCTGGCCGATGCGGATTTCGAGCGGATCCTTGCCCTCGACCCGGACTCGAAGCAGGGCCGCTTGGGCTTTGCCCTCTTAGACAAGGCGCGCGGCAACTACACCGACTGCGAGGCGGTGCTCAACTTCCTCATCGGCCGCGAACCAGACGACCTGCAACTCTACGAGGAGCGCGCCGAACTCTATTTCCTCATGAAAAAGAACGCCCGCGCCATGGCCGATCTCCGTCGGGTGTTCGCGGGCGAAAAAGAGCCGTCGCCTTACCTATATATACTGCGTGGCAAGGTGCGCCTGGCGCAATACGAGAAGGAGGCGGCGGCCATCGATTTCAAAAAAGCGCTCGAACGCGGCGCCGATAAGTCCGAGGTCGAGGCGTTACTTAGGCTGACTTACTGAATGCGGGCGGGGGCGCCTCCGAGCGGGCTTCATATCGAATAATTATTGCGGTCGAAGGGGACGTATTTCGGTTCCATGGGCACGTACAGATTGTCGTCCCAAAGCGAACTGGTGATCATCAGGTCGGCGCTGTAACGGTTGCAGGCGATGGGCACGTTGTGCACGCGGCATTGGCGGAGCAACATTTGGATGTCTGCCTCGTGCGGCTGCGGGTTCAGGTCGTCGATGAGGAAGACGGCCAAGTTGATCTCCTTGCGCACCACCATGGCGGCGATTTCCGTGTCGCCCCCCATCGGGCCGGAGTGCATGCAGCGGATGTTGCTGTATTCGATGCCTCGTTCCTCGAAAGCCTCCTTGATGAGTGTGCCGGTGGTGCCGGTGCAGATCAGGTTGTGGCTGGCCAGGAAGTCGGCGTTAAAGACCGCCCAGTCGATCATGTCGACCTTGCGGTTGTCGTGCGCTACGAGCGCGATTGTCAATTTCTGATGCATAATTACTAAGGGTTTATGTGTGTGTGTCGGGGTGCAAAGGTAGGGGCACTTTCGGCTCTGCTGAAGTGGTTTTCGTAAGCGCGGAGGCGATCGGCCGTCTCAAGAATGCTTTTTTTGAAACACGAATCCGGTCAACGGTTTTCAGAAGCACCTAAATGAAACGCGAGACCGATCTCGGACTTCCAAAAACGCCTTCCCGCGGCACGAAACCGATCAAAACTTTCTGAAAACGTCTTCCCGCCGCGGGAAACCGATCAAAATTTCTCAGAAACGCCAACAGGAGGCGGGAAATGGGGTCAAATCTCCAAAAACTCATTTCCCGCGGCGGGAAACGGGGAAAATTCTCCGAAAAGTCATGTCCCGTGGCGGGAAACGGGGAAAATTCTCCGAAAAGTCATTTCCCGCGGCGGGAAGGCGCTTAAAATTTCCGGAGATCGTTTTCCCGCGGCGGGAAATGGGGCTTTTTCGCCGAAAAACGTTTTCCGTCGCAGGAAGAGCTTTACGGCTCAAGCACGGCCTCGCGAATGCGCACCAACCGCGTGAGCAGTCCCTCCAGTCGGTCGAGTGGCAGCATGTTCGCCGCGTCCGACAACGCCGACGCCGGATCGGGATGCGTCTCGAGGAAGATCCCGTCCGTCCCCACGGCCACTGCCGCACGCCCAATCGTCTCGATCAGCTCCGGCAATCCGCCCGCCACGCCCGAGGCTAAGTTGGGCTGCTGCAGCGAATGCGTGATGTCCGTCACCACCGGATGCCCGAAGGCCTGCATGCGCGGAATGCCGCGGAAGTCGACCACGAGATCAGTGTATCCGAAGGTCGTCCCGCGCTCCGTCAGCATCACGTTCGGGTTGCCCGCGTCCACCACCTTTTGCGCCGCAAAACGCATCGCGTCAGGCGCCAAAAACTGCCCCTTTTTAATGTTCACGATCCGCCCCGTGCGCGCCGCAGCCACTAATAGATCCGTCTGTCGGCAGAGGAAGGCTGGGATCTGCAACACATCCACACATTCCGCCGCCACGGCTGCCTCGTGCGTCTCGTGAATGTCCGTCACGGTCGGTATGCCCAACTGCTCGCGCACCTTACGCAAGATGCCGAGCGCCCGTTCGTCGCCGATGCCCGTGAAGGAGTCGATACGTGAGCGGTTCGCCTTGCGATACGACCCCTTGAATACATACGGAATGCCCAGCCGGGCCGTAATCTCTGCCACCCGTTCCGCTATGCGCAGCGCCATATCCTCGCCCTCAATCACACACGGTCCTGCCAGCAGGAAGAACCGTTTCGTCTTTGTCAAATCATTGATGCTCATTGTTCGTCACATTTACATTGTGGTTTATCTCTCCCCCCTTTTTATTTAATAGAAGCTCCTCCGCTCTTCGAATCATCTCCTCCGTTGGCAACGTCGCGTCGATCCAATGGATCGTGAATCCCCGCCGCTCCATGCCGCGGAACCACGTCATCTGCCGCTTGGCAAACTGATGGATCGCCGTCTCGAGACCTTTCACCATCTCCTCTCGCGAGCATTGCCCCATCACATACTCCGTCACGAAGCGATACTCCAAGCCGTAATACATCAGATCCTCCGCCCTGATCCCCTCGTCTAACAATCCGCGCACCTCTTCCTCCAATCCCTCATCTAACCGCGTGATTAGCCGCCGCGAGATGCGTTCACGCCGCAACTCCCGGTCGATATCTAACCCAATGATCAAGCTATTTACCGGCGCAAACTCCGTCCGCTCCGGCGCCTCGTGACGGTAGTATTCCTCTATCTCGATCGCTCGGATAGCACGTTGTGCACTGTCCACGTCTGTCTTGTTGTGCAGCGTCTTATACGACGCCAAGATCCGCTCCAACTCAGCCAGTGGCACATCCTTCAGTCGCTCCCTGAGCGCCTCGTTCGGCGGCACGTCCAACAGTCGGTAGCCCTTCAGCACCGCCTCGATATACATCCCCGTACCGCCGCACAGAATCGGCATCTTGCCGTCCTCGCGCAGCCGCCGGAAGACGTCGAAAAAGTCGTGCTGGTAACGGAAGACATTATAGCGCGTACCCGGCTCGCAGATGTCGACCAAATGGCAGGGCACACGTTGCCCCTCCACCACATAGTCCTCTAAGTCCTTGCCCGTGCCGATGTCCATCCTCCGGTAGACCTGCCGCGAGTCGGCACTGATGATCTCCGTATGCAAGCGGAAGGCCCACGCCGCCGCAAAACGAGTTTTGCCGCAAGCTGTGGGCCCTAAAATGGTGATCAGTTCGTAATCCTTCATCGTGTGGTAATCATCGATGTCGCCACGAACTCTTCACGGTCTGTGATTTGACCGTCACTAAAAGAACATGTTGTAGCACGCGAAAAAATTTTGCTTCTTGTTTTTTACGCCTGCATGATTGTCTCCGCGGACTGTAGTCCGCTCTTCGGGCATATCAGCCCGGGGTTCCTGACCCTCGCAATAATAATCCCTTCTGTCCGCATAGGGTTCATTTTTTGCGATGTCGCCGTCTCGTGTGTGAATCCATCCGGGATTCTTCGGAAATAATGTTTTCATCGCGATAAAATTTAAGAGATTAGACATAGGTGGGAAAAGAATCTACCGTTTCGTAGTCTCTTTTTCCGTCGTAAATGTAACGTTTAAGTAGCAAAAACGTTGAGCGGTCACTGTTGGGGTGTCTGTGTTTTGCAATCATTTAACTACTATGAGAAGCGAGGCCAATTCCCCGCCGTCACCCCACGGCGATCTTGGCGACCACCTTGCGGATACTGCCCTGCCCGATGCCGGGCGCATGGCCGTCCTCTGGGAAGTATACGGCGAAATGCCCCGGATAAAGTTTGGTATACGTCGTGGGGAAGTCATGATAGAAAGTGCTGTCTTTCTCTGCATCGTAGGGCCGGGAGATGATCGTCAGCTCATCGCCCGCCTTCCATCCGATGCTCTCTACGCCGACGATGGGTGTGAGGATGTCGATATGCCGTTCGTGCGACTCCAGGACGGCGTCATGCGGGTCGCGCCCACGGCAAGTGGTGATGGAGAACGACAGTCGCGGGTCGTCCGTTTCGATCCGCCCGTCTTCGACTTGTGAAAAATCCGTCTCCTTCAAGTAATCGAAGGCCTTCTTGAATAAAGGGTGCAATGACTCGATATGCTTCGAGTTCTGTAAGGAATCTACTATCATCATTGTATTGATTTTTATATGATCCCGTAGAGAAGAGGGGTGATGCACCTCGTCGCTATGGAAAGTGTTCCTTATCATAACCGCAGATCCGACTTTTTGTTATTTCAATAAATACCAAACTGTCACAAAAGACCTTTGTGCCACCATTCGTTTCTTATCTACAATCGGCTCTTTTTCGCAGGGAAGCCGCATCAAATTGGCGGAAAGATTTGGAGTACGCGTGGTTTTGATTTTGATGCGGTTGCCCTGACTTTTTCGCGATAGGAACACTTAATCCCCCGAAAACTGTTTCCTTTGTCCCACTGAGTGGATAATGGAGGGAGGCCCCTCCCTGTAATAAAAACAGCGAAATGGAATTGATAAAAGGAACCAATGAGACGGGCATGCCGGAGATGGATCGGATGCCCGAGCAACTTTCGGACAAACTGTCCGAGAACGTGGAAACACAAGACGTAGAAAACGCCCCCGAGGAAAATGTTGTCGCACCGGAACCAACCCCGGCCGAAGTCACCGAGGTTGAAGTCCCCGCGCAGGAGCCAGCTCCAGATCAATCGGAGCCTGCCGCACCCGTAGCAGAAACCGAGCCGGATCAACCCGCTCTGCAAGAGGTGCCCGCCGAGACTGTCCGCGAGATCGTGGTCAACGAAGCGACTGTGCAGCAGGATCCGCAGATGAAGGAGTTGCCCACCACACCAGATGATTACTGTGGCGAGCTACAGGAAGCCATCGAAACGGGGGCCGTCGGCATGCTGGACAAGCACGAGATCATCACCAAAATGGAGGAGTTCGTCGATCATGTGGAGAATGTCACGCGTGAGCAATTCGACAAGCTGCGCCAGTCGTATTACCGTATCATCAAGGCTGAAGCTGAGGAGCTGAAGCGCGTCTTCGTAGAAGGTGGCGGTAACGAGGACGATTTCGAGAATCCAGCAGATGAGACACTGCCCGTCTTCAAAGACCTCCTGAACCGATTCAAGGCGCGCAAGGCCGAAATAGAGAAGGAAAGAGCGCGCGTGAAGGAAGAGAACTACGTCAAGAAGTTGAATCTCATTGACCGCATGAAGACTCTCGTCGAGAGCACGGACGACTTCAACAAGCGATACAACGAGTTCCGCGAAATCCAGCAGAAATGGAAGGAGTATGACCCCGTACCCCAAGAACACGTCAAGGAGTTGTGGCACAATTATCAAATCCAGAGCGAACGCTTCTACGACATCGTCAAGATCAACCACCAGCTGCGCGATTACGACTTCAAGAAGAACTTAGAGCGCAAGTTAGAGCTCACCGAAGCCGCCGAAAAACTCATCGATGAGCCAGACGTCGTATCTGCCTACCGCAACATGCAGCAGATCTTCCAGCAATGGCGCGAGATAGGCCCCGTACCCCGAGAACAGCGCGACGAAGTCTGGGCCCACTTCAAAGATCTCATGACCCAAGTCAACAAGAAGCATCAGGCACACTTTGAAGCCTTGCGTGCCAAGGAGGAGGAGAACCTCAAGGAGAAAACCTCCCTTTGCGAGACGGTCGAGGCCATTGTGTATGACAATCTGAAAACCTTCAAGGACTGGGAGAAGAAGGCCGAGGAGGTGATCGGGCTACAGAAGAAGTGGCGCACCATCGGCTTTGCATCCAGAAAGCAGAACCAAAAAATCTACGACCGTTTCCACACTGCCTGCGACGAGTTCTTCAAAAAACGCAACGACTTCTTCAAGGAGATCCGCAAGGACCTCGACGAAAACCTCAAGCAGAAAAGAGCCCTTCTCGAGAAGGCCGAAGAGCTGAAGGATAGCACCGACTGGAAGGAGGCCACCCAAGCCATAATCGAGCTGCAAAGCGACTGGAAAAAGGTCGGGCCCACGCCACGCCGCCAGTCCGACGCCATCTGGAAACGCTTCATCGCCGCTTGCGATCGCTTCTTTGAACGCAAAGACGAGGCCTTCGCCGACCAGCGTAACGAGGAAAAAGCCAACCTCGACGCCAAAAACGAGATCGTCAAGAAGATCGATTCCCTCGATGAGAGCCTATCCACCGACGAAGCACTCACCACGCTCAAGGCACTCATCGCCGACTGGAACGCCGTCGGCTACGTCCCCTTCCGCGAGAAGGACAACGCCTACGACACCTTCCGGAAAGCCGTCGACAAGCAGTACGACCGCCTCAACGTGGCCCAGGCCGATCGACGCATGCAGGCCTTCCGATCTGGGCTCTCCGAGATGGCAGAGCAAGGAAAAGGCCGCGTCAACAGCGAGCGCGATCGGCTCATGCGCACCTACGAACGCATGAAGAGCGAAGTCCAGACCTACGAAAACAACCTCGGCTTCCTCAACATCTCATCCAAGGGCGGCAGCGGGCTGCTCAAAGAGATGGAGCGCAAGCTGGAGCGACTGCGCGAAGAGATGGCCCTCATCGTCAAGAAGATCGAAGCCATCGATGAGAGCCTCGAGTAAGAAGCTCCACCTCTTCAACCCCGGACACGAGACGGCCGTCGGGGCCGGCCGATCCAACTACACCCCCGACGCCGCTTCACGCCGGATGGCAGAGGACCTCGAAACACTCCCACTTTGGTACGCCGATGACGGCGACGCCGTTTGGATAACCGATAACGAGGGGGCGGATCAATTCCTTGATTCGCTCCCTCTCTTTTTGCGCCCCGACGTCCGGCTGCTCACTACCGACACCCTCTGCCGCCTGCCCGCCGAACCCGACGGCCCGCTCCTCGCCACCCCTTGGGGCTTCTCGCCAGAGGTGCTCACCCGCTTCGACCGCCTCCGCCTTCGCGGCGCACCCCTCCGCATCCCCATGTGGGACGAAGCCCTCCGCACACTCACTCACCGACTGACCGCCGCCCGATGCCTCGGGCACGTCCTCCACCGCCTCCCCGAGCTGCCGCGCGTCGCCTCGCCTGCCTTTTGCAACTCACTCGATGAGGTCGCGGGGCACATGACGACTTGTCAGCCGCCCTACATCCTCAAGACTCCCTTCTCCTGCTCCGGCCGTGGGATACTCCTCTTAGAGAATGCCGCGATCAAAGATCCAGAGCGGCGTTGGATCGAGGGGGCGATCCATCGGTGGGGCGTTGTCAGCATCGAGCCTCAATTAGACAAAACGGCAGATTTCGCCTTAGAATTCCACAGCGATGGCCGTGGCCACATCACCTATGCCGGCTTCTCCATCTTCGAGACGCACCCCCGCGGAGCCTTCACCGGCGCCCTCCTCGGCCACCCCGACACGCTCCGCCGCCGATTGCCCGCCCCCCTCCACGGCCCCCTCTTCGACCGCCTCCGCACGGCCGTCGCCGACACGCTCCGCGACGTCATCGGCCGTACCTACAGCGGTTTCCTCGGCGTCGACATGCTCGCCTACCGCACGCCCGAGGGCGCCACAGCCGTCCACCCCTTCATCGAGCTCAACCTGCGCTACACGATGGGCCTCGTCGCCTGCAGCCTCAGCCGCCGCGTGGTGCACCCCGACGCCGTCGGCTGGCTCACCATCGCCCGCTGCCCCGCCCCCGGCGACGTTCTCCGCTCCCACCTCACCGATGCGGCGCGCCTTCCCGCGTGCTACGCCGACGGCCGCCTCCGCGCAGGGTATTTCAGCCTCGTGCCCGTCACCCCTTCCAGCCTCTTCCGCGCCTTCGTCGAGGTCGCGTAAGGCCTTTGCCGCCCGCGCGAAATCACCTTCGGACGATGCTCCGCCCTTTCCCGGCCGTGCCGTCTCCCCGCCGGACGTTGTGCCGGTAATCGCCTGACAGATACTCCTCCCAATATCCCTTGCCATGTTTTTGCGGCTGTGGAAAATGGGCGTTTTATTTATATACGGTATAGGGAAATTCTTTAGGCTATATTTGTAATAGAATCGGTATATAAATAATGTATGCCTTATTGACTATATTATAGACGGCATAATGAATTGATTTTACCATTTGTATATAGTGCAAATAGTATGGTGAAAAGAATTTAGTAGATAATTCTTTTCTGATCAATATAGAAATACTATTTTTGCTGACGAATAGAACATAATCAAGGTAAATACTTTTTTTAGCCATATGTTTTGATCATAAACAGAGTCTGAAAATTTTTGGATCTATTGTTTATGATATAAATAGGAGGTAGAAGATTTTATATCCTATATTTGTAATATAAATAGTAGATTCAAGATTTTTAATCTACCGTTTATGATCGAAACTATAGGGTGAAGTATTTTCATATCCAGTTTATAAGAGAAATAAGATGTATATATTTTGGGGAAGTGTGTTCATAAAAGAAATAATACCTCAAAGGTGTAGGTGAAGCGCAGAAAATCATTTGACAGGAAATTCTATGGCAGAGAAGATAGCAACATCGCTTCCGCACTCGGTCAAGATTGAGCCGGGAACGCAGAAGACATTCAGCGCGGCACACCACGCGGCGTTCCTAAAAGCGCAGTACGGGCTGATGGAGGAATTGGGCGGGGAGAAGCTGCATTTCCCCGCGGGATTGATGGAAGCGCTCGCTGAGATGGTGGATTTGGAGATTGACGCGGCGGTTGAGTCGAAAAAGTCCATGCTGACGGAGCGGTTGAAAGCGAAAGATGCGGAACGCGACGAGGCGCTGCGCCACATCTTCGGCATGATCCACACGCAGCTGCACTCGCCCAGTGAGGCCGATCGCGAGGCGGCGCAGGTCTTGGACACGCAGCTGCACAACTTTCGCTACATCCGGCATCAGGGCTACGATGCGGAGAGCGGCAACATCAGTAGCCTGCTGATGGACGCCGGGCGGCTTCAGTCGGAGATCGATGCGCTGCATTTGAAGCCGTCGTTTGACCGGCTGCGGGAGGCCAATGAGGCGTACAGGGCGTTGGTGGCTGAGCGTGACGCGGAGCGGATTGCCAATCGTAAGCCAAGCATGCGGCAGCTGCGGCCACAGGCGGATGAGCTGTATGAATTGGCCTGCCAATATGTCCAGTCCTCCTACCTCTTCGCCCCCACGGAGGAGGCTCGGGAAGAGATAAAATCGCTGGCGAACCGCATGAATCAGCGGATACGGGAGTTCAAAACCTCACACCGCAAAAGTGTCAGTCAAAAGAAGCGACATAAGAAGGTTACGGGTGACGAGTTACAAGTTATAAGTGATGAGTGACGAGCACCCGTAACCCGTAACTAAAGAATATGGAAGCAGAGAAAAGCATCGTGTCGGTGATCTTCGGCGCGTCGGGCGACCTGACGTGGCGCAAGCTCGTGCCGGCACTTTATGATATGTATTACCGCGGGCTGTTGCCGGGCGGGTTTAAGGTGCTCGGCGTGGGCCGGGCGCAGCTGACGGACGAGTCGTTCCGGGAGAAGATGAAGGAGGGGCTCGACCGCTTTGTGCCGGCCAGCTTTGTGGATCAGCAGCGGATGGCGCACTTCCTCCAGCAGCTGCATTATCACGCGATGGACACGAACGCGGCGAAGGATTACGAGGGGCTGCGGCGGCGCCTCGGGGAGCTGTCCCAGACGGCCGACCGCGACGATTACCTCTACTACTTCGCCATGCCGCCCTTCATGTACGCGCCCGTGGCGTCGTACTTGCACACCGTCGGGCTCACGCGTCGCACGTCGGCCCAGAGCGGCTTCCGGCGCGTGATCATCGAGAAACCGTTCGGCCACGATGCGCCCAGCGCGGCCAATCTCAACCGCGAACTGTTGCGCTACTTCAGCGAAGATCAGATCTATCGCATCGACCATTACTTGGGCAAGGAGGCGGTGCAAAACATGCTCGTCATGCGCTTCTCGAACGGCATTTTCGAGCCGCTTTGGAACAGGAATTACGTGGAATATGTGGAGATCACCTCGTCCGAGGCGCTCGGTGTCGGCACGCGGGCGGGCTACTACGAGTCGGCCGGGGCGCTGCGTGATATGGTGCAGAACCATCTGCTACAGATGTTGGCCATCGCGGCGATGGATCCGCCCGTGTCGTCTGATGCGAACGCCATCCGTAACGAGATGGTGAAGGTGTTCCTCTCCCTGCGCCGCATGACGCCCGAGCAGGTGCCGGAGTTCGTCGTGCGCGGACAGTACACCGCTGCCACGCGCCGCGGCGAGCTGCTCCGGGCGTATCGCGAGGAGAAGGGTGTGTCGCCCACGTCGAAGACGGAAACGTTTGTGGCCATGAAGTGCTATGTCGACAACTGGCGGTGGAGCGGCGTGCCCTTCTACATCCGCACGGGCAAGTGCCTGCCGACGCGTGTCACGGAGGTCGTCGTCCACTTTCGGCCCAACCCGCATCACATCTTCGCCCGCCGCAGCGGCATGGAGAACGTGGGCAACGAGCTTATCCTGCGCATCCAGCCCGACGAAGGCATCCTGCTGAAGTTTGGCATGAAGGTGCCCGGCGCCGGCTTCCATGTCGACCAGGTCAGCATGGACTTCCACTACTCATCGTTAGGCGAAAAGCATATCCCCGACGCTTACGAGCGCCTGCTCTCCGACTGCATGATGGGCGACGCGACGCTCTATCAGCGTGGCGACGCGGTGGAGGCCACGTGGCAGTACGTCCAGCCCATCCTCGACGCTTGGGCCAGTGATCCCTCGATTGCGCTTTATGGTTACCCCGCCGATTCGTGGGGCCCCGAGCAGGCCGATGCGCTCCTCGCTGCCGATGGCCACGCTTGGCGTTACCCCTGCAAAAACCTCACGTCTGATGATGGATATTGCGAGCTGTAAATCAAAACGGACAGGCACATAGCCCCTCTACTACTAATAACTACCTCTAACTACTGGGCACCCACAAGGGGGTGCCCCTACTACCCGGCCTTCTGGCCGTAACTACTTATTATGCGAGAGATACAGATCTATGAAACCGCAGACATCCTCTGCGAACGATTGTCCGAAGAGCTGTTGGCACCCACGTCTACCTCGGAGCCGCTTCACATCGCCCTCTCGGGCGGCTCCACGCCCACGCTCTTCTTTGAGAAGATGGCGGAATTCAAGGAGCCGGCCCTGTTTAAGGACACACATTTCTATTGGGTCGATGAGCGGCATGTGCCCGAGGATGATTCGGAGAGCAACTACGGCGTCTTCCGCCGGCTGTTGGTCGACACCAGCATCGTCCCCGTGGAGAATGTCCATCCCATCAAGTACTACGCGGACATCCACCAGATGGCGGCGAACTACGCGCAGGAGCTGGGCAGGTGCGTGCCCTTCGAGAACGGGTTGCCACAGTTCGACGAACTCATCCTCGGCGTCGGTGAGGACGGCCACACGGCCTCCATCTTCCCCGACCGCCTCGACCTCTTTGAGACGCAAGATATCGTAGCCACGACGCGTCACCCCGTGACCGGCCAAGGGCGCGTCACCCTGACTGGCAGCACGATCAATAATGCCTACGAAGTGACCGTGCTCTGCACCGGGGAAAGGAAGCGCCAGATCCTCGATAAGGTACTCCGTTGGAATAATCCAGAGTATCCCATTTCGCACGTCAAGCTGCGACTGTTCGCGTCAGTCATCTTCAAGATTGATCTGGCGGCCTCGCGCTACGGCCTGTAAAGGCCCGCCTCACCGATTGTTTAATGGTAAAAGAGAGAAGCCCGGAGACGAACACTGGATCGTCTTCGGACTTCGTGATTTAAGCGCTGTTTAATCGTCGATTATTCGCTGTTCAGCACGTGGATGGCGTGACAGGCAGCCAGCGCCGCTGTCTCCGTGCGGAGGCGCGTGCGGCCAAGCGACACGCCCACGAATCCGGCAGCCTCGGCCATCGCCACCTCCTCCGCGCTGAAGTCCCCCTCCGGACCGATCAGGATCACAATGTCACTGCCACGGTGGTAAGACGTGCCGAGGGGAGACAAAGCCGTAGAGCGACAGTGCGCGATCAGTCGGCAATCTGCCGTTGCGGGCCGAGTGATAAATTCGGCAAAGTCCGTCATGTCCTCTAACCCTGGTAAGCGCGCCTGTCCAGACTGCTTCATGGCTGCCACCAACACACGTTGCAGGCGTTCCGTCTTCACCTCGCGCCGCTCTGAATAGCGGCAGCGCAGCAGCGTCACGCTGTCGATGCCTATTTCTGTGGCTTTCTCAAGGAACCACTCTGTACGGTCGATGTTCTTCGTCGGTGCCACCGCCACATGCAGCCGATACGCCCACAGACGGGGTACCGCGGTACGCTCCACGACCGTCACCCGACAGCGCCGCGGATCGGCCTCCTCGATCACCGCACGATAGAACGCCCCGCAGCCGTCCGTCAAGGTCAACTCCGCGCCGTGTCCGAGACGTAGCACCTTCGTGCAGTGCATTGCCTCCTCCTCAGGTAGCACCGGATCGATCGCGATGAGTGGGGCGTAGAAGATCGGTGGCGTCATGAGTATGTCAGCGCGATTTCGGTCCGTCGGCTGGTTCTCGGCGCACTAATTCGTCCTGATAGATCTTGGCCAACTCATACTTCTCTTCGCCCACGGCTTTCTCGAGCATGGCCTCGATCTCGTAAGCCTCCTGCCTCCTGAGCCATTTGCGCAGCAGTTGCGGATCGTGGATCTCCTCCGGATCCATATCGTCCGGAGGCAGTGAGTCGTCAGCTCCAGCCGTCTTCCCTGGTACGATGGCGCAGCGTTGCAGCAAACTCTCGAATGTATAGATAGGGCACTTCAGCCGCAGGGCCAGCGCCACGGCATCTGACGTACGCGAGTCGATGCGTATCTCTTTTCCATCGTTTTCCCAAAAGACTAATTCCGAAAAGAACACCCCGTCCTCGAAGCGGTAAATGAAAACCTCTTTCATTTTCAGTCGGAAGGCGTGCGTCATGCCTACGATCAGGTCGTGCGTCATGGGGCGGCTCGTAGCCATCCCCTCCAGCGCCACAGCGATGGACTGTGCCTCGGACAGCCCGATGATAACCGGTAGTCGGCGCGGCCCCTCGTCCTTCAAGATCAAGGCATAGGCATTCGATTGCACGCGTGAGTTTATCACACCTTGTACGGTCAATTCCACTTTGTTGTCCACGATACTCTTCTCCTTATTCATTTAGTAAGTTGTTCCAACTCCTTTTCCACCTCGTCGGCCCCGGCATCCTGTAGGAGAAAGCGCTTCTCTGCGTCTAACAGGTAGAGCGCAGGGAGGGAGTGAAAGAGGAAGTTCCCGGCCGGAATGACTGTCAGATCGCGGTCGTAGCCGTTGATCCAGTGTCGAGGTATGTGTGCGGTATAGGCGCTCCACTGCGCCGAGTCGTTGTCCGGATAGATGGCTAACACTTGCAGCCGCCCCTCATCGATCTGGCGGTTGATTGGCTCTGACACCGCTAACCGCTCCATCAGTGCCTTGCAATCCTCGCACGTGGGATCGTAGAAGTAGACCAGCACGCGCGGTGCTGTGATCGCATGGAGCGTTTGGGTGGCACCTGATGCCTCGACAAAGGCGAAGTCGCCGGCCACGGTAGTCGTGTCGCCCAATCTGTCCTCGGCCTTCAGCTCGCCCCAAGTCAACGCACCGACCATCAGGCCCAGAAGGAGTTTTCTGCTCTTCATTGTTGTGTGTTTGTATTTGTATAGGGCAAAAGTAGTCATCTTTTGAAATCGCCTTCCGGGCGTTCCGAACAGCTCGCCAACATTATCTCCTGGCCATCCTGAGACCCCGGAGAGGGGTAAATCACCATCATTTTTCTATGGGTAACGTGAGTTCGACGTAAGCCCCTCTTTCTGCACCGAGATAGGTAGCCTCCTTTCCCCATGTAAGGAGGTTTATACGCAAGGTGCTTGTGCGCTGTCTTCCATCGTATAAGCGGATTGCTTACCTCGAATTCACGTTGGGCAACATCGGCGCCGGTATGTTTACAGATCATGGGAGCCTCGGCGATATCGGTGCCGATAGGAATCGGAGCCAATCCCTATGTCGAACTCACGTTTAGAAATGGCTTGGCATGCGAGTCGATGGGGGAGAGAAGGGCGGGGCGAGACGGCGCGAGCGCAACTTTCATCTATGCAAAGCGCGTTTATCTTTGCGGCCGATTTTTTTAATTGGACTACAGAAACATGCAGAAAAATTTGGTGATCGTAGAGTCGCCGGCGAAGGCTAAAACGATTGAGAAATTCTTGGGGAAAGATTATCGGGTGATGTCGAGCTATGGGCACATCCGCGACCTGAGCACAAAGGAGTTGGGCATCGACGTGGCGCATGATTTCAAACCGCAGTATGTGGTGCCGGCGGAGAAAGAGAAGTTGGTGGCAGACCTGAAGAAAGCGTCGCAGGAGGCGCGCGAGGTATTGCTGGCTTCCGATGAGGACCGCGAAGGGGAGGCTATCGCGTGGCACCTCTACGAGACGCTGGAGTTGTCGCCGGAGAGGACGCAGCGGATCGTGTTTCATGAGATCACGAAGCCGGCCATCCTGCATGCGTTAGAGACACCTCGGGGGATCGACATCAACTTAGTGAACGCGCAGCAGGCGCGTCGTGTGCTGGACCGCATCGTGGGCTTCGAGCTCTCGCCTGTGCTTTGGCGCAAGGTCAAGCCGGCGTTGTCGGCCGGGAGGGTTCAGTCGGTGGCGGTGCGGCTGATCGTAGAGCGGGAGCGGGAGATCGGGCGTTTTGTCTCCGAAGCGTCGTTTCGCGTCGTGGCTGCGTTTCTGTTGCCGGACGGGAAGACGGTACTCAAGGCCGAGCTCAACCGTCGGCTGAAAGATCGTGACGAGGCGGAGGCGTTCCTCCGTGCTTGCCAAGATCCGAAGGCGACGTTCACGATCGAAGACACGACGAAGCGGCCCCTGAAGAAGTCGCCGGCACCGCCCTTCACCACCTCCACGCTACAGCAGGAGGCTGCCCGCAAGTTAGGCTTCTCCGTAGCGCAGACGATGATGGTGGCCCAGCGGCTCTATGAATCGGGGTTCATCACATACATGCGAACCGACTCGTTCAACCTAAGCGACACGGCACTCTCTGCCTCGCACCGGGCGATCGTGCGCGAGTACGGCGAGCGTTATCATCAGCTCCGCCGCTATCACACGAGGAGCAAGGGGGCACAGGAGGCGCACGAAGCCATCCGCCCGACGAATATGAATGCGCCCCAGATCAGCGCTGGGGCACAGGAGATGAAGCTGTATGACCTTATATATAAGCGTACGCTGGCCTGCCAGATGGCTGACGCGGAGTTAGAGCGCACGACGATATCGATTGGCATCGGGGGGCTCAGCGACAAGTTTGTGGCTGAGGGCGAGGTGATCAAGTTCGACGGCTTCCTGCGCGTCTATCGCGAGAGCACGGACGACGAGGCCGAGGCGTCAGAGCAGGAGAACGGGCTGCTGCCGACGGTGCGCGTGAACGACCGTCTGACGGCGCGCGAGATCGTGGCCACGGAGCGTTTCACGCAGCGGCCGCCGCGATACACCGAGGCGGGGTTGGTGCACCGCATGGAGGAGCTCGGCATCGGGCGACCATCGACATATGCACCGACGATTCAGACGATCCAGAACCGCCAGTATGTGGTACGTGGCGACAAGCCGGGCGAGGTGCGCAAGTATCGCGTCCTGACCCTCAGCGACGGCCGCATCAAGGAGAGCGAGAAGCAAGAGACGGTGGGCGCTGACCGCAACAAACTGCTCCCGACGGACGTGGGAACAGTGGTGAACGACTTCCTGACGGAGTGTTTCCCGGAGGTGATCGACTACCACTTCACGGCCAACGTGGAGAAAGAGTTCGACGCCATCGCGGAGGGTTCGCTGGCTTGGACCGTGGCGCTGGATCGCTTCTACAAGTTCTTTCACCCGATCGTGGAGCAGACGTTAGCCACGCGCGTGGGCCACAAGGCAGGCGAGCGGCAGTTAGGGATGGACCCGAAGAGCGGCCTGCCGGTGTTGGTCAAGATCGGGCGTTACGGGCCTGTAGCGCAGATCGGACAGGCGGATCCGAACGATAAGGCGGCGCCCAAACCGCGCTTTGCGTCGCTGATGAAGACGCAGTCGATCGAGACGATCACGTTAGAGGAGGCGTTGGAGCTCTTCAAGCTGCCGCGCGTGGTGGGCGAGTATGAGGGCAAAGAGATGGTGGCCGCTGTGGGGCGGTTCGGCCCCTTCATCCGCCACAACGGCGCCTTCGTTTCCATCCCCAAGACGCTCGAACCAACGTTGATCACACCGGAAGAGGCCATTGCGCTGATCGAGGAGAAGCGCGCGAAGGAGTCCGAGCGGCACATCAAGACATTCGCCGAGGAGCCGGGGTTAGAGATTCTCAAGGGGCGTTTTGGCCCATACATCGCCTTCAACGGCTCGAACTATCACATCCCGAAGGATGCCGTGGCGGCTGAGCTAACGTTAGCGGATTGCCGACGGATCATCGCCGAGGCAGCTGACAAACCGAAGCGACGCGGGCCGAGGCGGAAGAGCTGAGAAACGAAAAGCGAAAGACTAAAAACGGCAGGGTACATGCATGGGGATCCTCCCCCGCGTATGCCCTGCCGTTTTTAGTCTTTCGCTTTTCGTTTCTCCTGCATGTATCGGTCGGCCTCAGCCGGGGTGAGGTGGCGGAGTTGATGCGGCGCGCAGGGGGTGTAGCGGGGCGATGAGAAGAGCGGCGCGGAGGCGGGGCAACGTTTGTCTTTGTGTTTGGCGAGGTACGTCTGCAACTCGTCGGTGGAGGCGAAGATCTTGTACCGGCAGCGGCCGTTGGCGTCGGCGATTTCGTAGATGCCGCAGGGGCATTGGCGGATCACTTCGGCGGCACGGAGGTAGAGTTTAGCCGCCTCGAGCGAACGAAAGGGGAACATGGCGCGGAAGAGACCTTTCCGGTCGACGTCAGCACAGATGGCCCGCCCGCAGGTGGCGCAGAGGTATTGCCGGTGGTGCAGGAGGCAGGCTTCGGGCTTCAATAGCGGCGTGATGCGTGGATCCGCCGCGTAGCATTCGGGGCATGTCATAGCGGGTAGAGATGAATGATTCATTAATGGTCAATTATCAATGATTACCGGATACATGACCTGCATGTACCCGGCATAATCATTTATCCTCATAATGTCCTAAGGCTGAGATAACGAAGACGAGAACCTTTTGACCGTCCACTGTATATCGTATTCGGTTCTTCTTATCCAGTTTCCGCGACCACACGCCTTTCATATAGCGTAGCTGCTCGGGATGTCCGGTTCCTGTATAAGGATGCACCCTAAGCTCTTCGATGACGGCCTTCAGCTTCTTGTAGGTCTGCGGCATGGACTTCCTCATCAATAAGATCTGTTCCGATGCCTCATCTGAGAAGTCTATTTGATACATAAGTTTGACACATAGGGCTCTATCCGATCAATGAATTCATCAAGGCTTTCGCCGGGGAGCATCCTGTGTGTGCGTCCATGACGTATATCCTCAAGCCCTCGCCGGATAGACTCGAGCTCCTCGGGTGAAGGCATGTCTTCATCATCGATGGCATCGATCCTTACCGATTTACCATTGCTGCGAGTGACAACGACGGTTTCTCTCTCTGCCAGATCAAAAAACTTTTTGGGGTCAGCGTCGAATTCTTTTGCTGTTATTATGCACATGATGGATTGTTTTATGGGGTGGATAACGCGGGCAAAAATACGGCGAGGCGATGCCTCAGCCCGCTGCGCTTCTTCGTCAGAAAATGCCGGGTACACGTGATCGGTACCCGGCATAATCATTTATCCTCAAGAATTAAACCTATTGTGTGGGCGTATGCGCGCCCTCTCTGACGATTCATTCCGTTGGCAGCGTGATGTCGTCATCGTCGTCGCCGGGTTTCTTCGGATCCTTCGGCTTCTCGTCTGGTTTCTTCGGATCCTTCGGCTTCTCGTCCGGTTTCTTGGGATCCTCCGGTTGCTTAGGCTGATCCGGTTTCTTCGGATCGTCCGGCTTTTTCGGATCCTTTGGCTGCTTAGGGTCGGCGGGTGGAGTGGGATCCTTCGGCTTTTTCTTGGCCGCGGCCTTTTTCTGCGCCAGGCTTTGGCGATGGGTCGTTTCCGTCTTATCGGCCAGATTGTTCAGGTTGCGGACAAGGGTCTTGATCATAGCCTTATCCACCGGGCTGGCGCCGGAGAGGTAAGCAGCACGGATCATAAAGATGATGCGTTCGTAGACGGCGTCCGTCTTGGGGCGCACTTCGCTGGCCGTGGGCAGGTCTTTGCGTCGGGGCGACTTGAAGAACTGCAACGAGAGGGAGTGAAACTCGGTGTTCACGGCCTCCAATTTCGTCACGGCTGTGTTCAGTCTGAGGGCCGTCACGAGCGATGCGTTTTCCGTTTTCTTCAGATCCTTCAGCAGGCCCACGATGTGCGTCGTTTCGTCGCCGAAGGATTCGCGTTGCAATTTCTTGTACGGGTTAACCACAAGTTGCAGTTTTTCCGCTGCCTCCGCCTCAGCCGTTTCGGGCGAAAGGCGGTAGCCACGAATCATCATAAAAATAAAGGAGATGAGCTTGTCTCGCTCTTCGTCCTTTTTGTTCATCGTCTGGGTGAGGATGTCGGCGGCAGACTCACGGCCGATTTCTTCTTCCATATTGATATTCCCGTTCCACTCCGTCTTCAGCGCATCTGTGATGCCGATTTTCGCGGCCTCACATTCGTTGATCAAATCATACGCGCTGCGATGGTGGTTTGCGTGCAGCCCGTTGCCGAGCTTCGTCATCCCTACTTGGGTTACTTCTACAAGTTCTTCCATAGGTGTAAGATGTTAGATGTGTAAAAATTGATTGATTACTCTCTGTTGCCCATAGGCGGAGGGCGATATTTGTCTGCTTTTTGTTTCCGCACGTCATGCGCCGATCAAAACTTGCCGGTTTTTGCCCCGCGCACGCCATGCGCGCCCAAAATGACCCTCATTTTGCCCCGCGCATGCCATGCGCGCCGAAAATGACCCTCATTTTACTCGGCGCACGCCATGCGCGCCGAAAATGACCCTCATTTTACTCGGCGCACGCCATGCGCGTCGGAAATGACCCTCATTTTACTCGGCGCACGCCATGCGCACTGAAAATGACCCTCATTTTGCCCGCGCACGCCATGCGCACTGAAAATGACTCTCATTTCACCCAGCGCACGCTATGCGCACTGAAAATGACTCTCATTTCACCCCGCGCACGCTATGCGCGCCGGGAAATGACCCTCATGTTGGGTAAAGACGAGTTGCGCCGCATGCAAATGCCCTTCAAAATGTATTTAGACGTCCCGTTCCTCTGCCGGAGCGGCGGTGAAAGTAGAAAGATCCGAGGAGTTTTGATGGTTAATGATGAGTTGTCAATGATTAATGATTAACCGGGCCCCGGATGACCTTTGGCCCAATTGTCAATTACCCGCCGGGGGTTCAGGCCGCACCGGCTAATCATTGATCATTAACAATTAAACATTACACCTCACTCCATCTTGAGCGTATCGACGGGATTGATCGTGGCGGCGCGCCAGCTCTGCCACGAGACGGCGGCCACGGAGACGCTGAGCACGCCGAGGCCGGTCAGCAGGAAGAGCCACCAGTCCAGGGGCGTCTTGTTGGCGAAGCTCTCCAACCATTTTGCCATCAGCGCGTAGGCCGCGGGCGCCGACAGGAGGAAGGCGATGCCGATCCACAGGACGAACCGATAGTTCAGCATGCGCACGATGTCCGACGGGCGCGCGCCGTTGATCTTGCGGATGCCGATCTCCTTCGTCCGCCGCCGGACGATGAACGCCATGACGATGATGAGCCCGAGCGTGGCCACGGATAGGCAGAGCGCGGAGAAAATGCGCGTGAGGCGCTCGGCGTAGCGCTCGTTGGCGTAGACGCCGTCGTAGACGTCGCGGAGGAAGGCGTACTGCGCGGGGTAGCCGGGGTTGACCTCGGCCCAGACGCGGCGGAAGCTGGCGAGCGCCTCCTCGGTGCGATCCGGATCAAGGCGCACCATGAGGCAATGCTGGAAGAAGGCGCGGTGGACGATGAGCTGCGGCTCGGTCGCCTCGAAGGTGGTCGTGTAGTTGAAGTCGTCCGTCACGCCGACGATCGTGCCGCGGTTGATGTAGTCCAAGCCGCCGCCCCCGGAGTGGATGCGCAGCTGCTGGCCGATGGCCTCGTCGGGCGTGCGGAAACCGAGTAGCGCAGCCGCGCTGCGGTTTACGACGTACTCCTCCGACCCCGTATCCGTGCGCTTGCCTTCGATGGCGTTCATCAGCATACGCTCCTCCTCATCCGCCGTTCGACGGATGGGGCTGAAGGCCGTGCCCGCTGCGGGGCGGAGTCGGAAGAAGGGCAGGAAGTCGTCGCCCACCACCAAGACAGCGATGCGGCGCGCGTCCTGCTCGCTCTCGCCTTCTTTCTGCACCATGACGCCGTCGCGAATAGCTGACCCAGGCAGCTGCATGGCCGTTGTCACGGCCTCGATGCCCGGCTGACGGAGCAGCTCCGTACGCAGCAGCCCAAAGCGCCGCGTCACCTCCATCGGTTGCGACTGCATGACCAAGACGGCCGGCTCGCGTCCGCCCACCTGCGAGGTGCGGATCAGCCCGAGTTGCCGCGTGATGCATACACTGACGAGGGTCACGAAGAGGACGATGGCGTATTGCCCGATAAGCATGTATTTGACACCGCTAAGCGCGAAGCTCGACCCGCGCAGGTTGCTGCCCTGCATGCTCAGGAAGCGCGTCGTCGACATGCGCGCAACGACGGGCACGACGGAGACGGCCACCACCGTCAGCACGAACACGAGGCTGCCGACCGCCACCACACCAGCCGGTACCGCTGCGGCCCACTGCGGCGCGACAGTATGGGCCAACCCATAACCCACCATGGCAGAGACGGTGCCAACGACAGCGGCGAGCACGCCCTCGTCCGTCAGGACGCGCCGAGGGGAGGCGCCGTTGAGCCGCAGGAGTTGGTAAAACCGCCGGTTGAAGGCGAAGATCAGCCCCGCGTTGAGCCACAGGTTGAAGAGCACGATGACGAGCAGCAGCAGGTTGGCACCGGCGATGAGGTAGAGGTAAAGGATGTTGCCGTTCGGCTCGTGCTCGCGCAGGAAGTGGCTGCTGAGGTGGATGTCGGTGAGGGGGAAGAGCAGGGGCGTGACCTGCGGGCCGTTCTTGTCGGCGTTGAGGCGGTGCATGTTCGCGGCGATGGCGCGGGCGACGTCGTCGGGGTGCGTGCCGGGGCGGAGCAGGAGGTAGACGTAGGTGAACATGCCGGCGTCGTCGTTTGGCAGCCGCACGAAGAGGTCGGAGTGGAAGTGCGACACGTCGGGCAAGTCGTTGTACACCCCGCTAACAAACAGCCGCCGGTTAGCATACATGCGTCCACCCGCAAGTGTCAACTCACGGCCCACAGCCGGCGTGTTGCCAAAGAGTCGGCGGGCATAACTGCGACTGATGAGCGCCTTGTCGGGCGTG
This sequence comes from uncultured Tannerella sp., assembly GCA_963515435.1. Taxonomy (GTDB): domain Bacteria; phylum Bacteroidota; class Bacteroidia; order Bacteroidales; family Tannerellaceae; genus Tannerella. Next base: position 27,410 of record CAUPYF010000003.1, read on the forward strand.
TTGAGCGCCGTCCGCGGGTCGCCCTCGATGAGGTGGAGGCTGAAGACGTCGAGGAAGTTGCCGCTCACGAAGTAGAATTCCCCGGGCAGCGAGATGCGCCCTTCATGGCGTATCTCGCCGCCATTGCCTTTGAACATCCGCACGACCTCCTCAATGCCGCCGATGCCAGCCGTACGCGCGTCGTTCGTCTCAAAGCCGTGGATGCGCACGTCGACTGGTTCGCCCTCGGTGCGTAACGAGAGGCGATAGATGCGGTCGGCCTTCGCATGGAAGCGGTCGTAGCTCTGCTCATGGCTCACGTAGGCATATGACAGCAGCATGCACGCAAACACCACTGCCAGCCCCACGATGTTGACGATGCGCAGGGACTTGCTTTTCAGTAATCTTCTTAGGAGTATCATTTTATGTAGCCGGGTAAGACCTGTGTGTCTGCCCGGCCTATAGATGTGTCCAACAACGATGCCACCTTGGGCCGACGGTTTACTATCAATCGTTTACGCGATGCACGCGGTCGGCTGTTTGTCCAACAATTAGACAACGGCGTCCAACAATTGGACGCTGGCAGCAGAACAGATTCGCCACACATTTCCCCCTACTATCTACCAACCCATTTCGTTCGGCTAAAACTATAGGTCTGCCTCGGAGATTTTTATCTGTCACGAGGCTATCAATTTTGAATTAAACTTTCATCCACTTGGATCAAGGTTTTATCTACTTGAATCAAAGTTTGATCGAAGTGGATGAAAACTTGATTCAAAAAAGCACACTCCCTGCTATACATTTTTCCTCGGGCATGCACGCGCTTTTGTAGGCTAATGGTAAACCGCTTTTATAGCCGATCAGAAATGGCCTACGAAAAATTGGACGTGTACCCGATGCGGCCTGAAGGGCTGCTTCAGGTACACAATTGCAACCCATTTTCATTCGACCCTAATCAAACCAAATGGGGCGGGGTAAGGGCGAATAATCATTCGCCCCTACGAGGGTACCGGCGGAAGGGTTGCACAAAAAAAGGGCACCCACAAGGGGTGCCCTTACGAGGTGTCGCAAATACAATCCGCCTTAGTCAATGATTAATTATCAATGCCCCCCCCCTACGAGAGTGCCAGTAAGGGCACATGATCCAGTTAGGGGTGGTCTGATGCGGCCTGAAGGGCCGCTGGACGATAGCCCGGGGTGAAGCCCCGGGCAGTAGGCGCGATCCGGAGCCTCACCAGCCCGGGTTCTGCTTCAGCTTACTGTTCAGCGCCATTTGATCCGAGGGGATGGGGTACCAATAATGCTTCTTGTCATAGGTGCGCGCTTTGCCCTTCGAACCGTTGATGTAGTTGCCCGAGCGAGAGACGAGCTTGTCCGTCACGTCGGCCGAGATGTTGGCGCCGTTCAGGATGTCGGGGTGCGTGGACGAGTCGAGGCGGTCGAGCTGGTGCCAGCGGATGAGGTCCCAGTAGCGGAAGTTGTTGTCGAACATGAGCTCGCAACGACGCTCGCGGCGCACCTCCCAGATGATCGCGCTGACGCCCATCTTGTTTGCCGGATCGTCGAAGCCCGGGTTGACTGTGAGGTGCGGCAGTCCGGCGCGGTCGCGGAGCAGGTTGATGCTGCGGTCGAGGTCGGCCTGTGTGATGGAGCCTAACTCGGCGCAGGCCTCGGCGTACTCAAGGTAGACGACGGAGAGCCAGAAGAGCGGTGCGTGGGTGAAGTTGTGCCCCGTCTGGTTGCGGTCGCGCTCGGTGAGGGTGGGGTTGTCGTATTTGCAGACGCCGTAGCCGGTGGAGGCGGTCATAGCCATACCAGCACCGTAGCGCGTGAAGCCGCGGCCGACGTAGCAGAGGGCCGTGTCGATAGTGGCGGCGAGGCGTTTGTCGCGCAGGGCGAGCAGGTGGCTGATGGACATGACAGTGTCGTTCACAGTCTTTCCGGCCACGGTGCGCGTCACGGGCATGGCGCAGGCGGCGTCACTCTTGTCGAGCGAGGTCAGCGCGAGCGGCTTGCCATCGGTGAAGAGATACGCCTCGAAGGCATCCTTCGACATACCGTTGAGCTGCGTCGAGGAGCTCACGTAGGCGATGAGGGAGTGCTGCAGCACGTCCTTCTTGTAGGCCTTGTAGAAGATCATCTCCGGGTTCGTGCCGAGGTTGGTGGAGTTGTAATTCCCCTGATAAGAGGCGTTCAGTTTGAAGGACTTCGACATCAGGTGTGCGGCAGCATCGCGGGCGGCGGTCAGGTAGCGCGTGGCGCCAGCGGCGTCGGGGGCCGTCTGGCCGTCTTCGGCACGGCGATACTTGCGGAAGGTGCCCTCGAAGAGGCAGACCTCGGCCTTCATGGCGTAAGCCACATCGCGGTTGAGCGTCGTGCGTGACTTGTTGTCGTACATGTTTTCGCAGGCATAATTAAGGTCAGCGAGCACCTTATCCATCACGGCGTCGCGGCTCTCGCGGGCGCCATAGAGCCTCGCTTGGTCGTAGAAGTCGACGGGCTTGTCTACCCACGGCAGGTCACCATAGGCACGGACTAACTTGTAGTATTGCCAAGCGCGCATCAGTCGGCCCACGCCGCGCCAGTGTGCCTTGGCGGCGTCGCTCATTTTGACGCGGTCGACGCGCTCGATGAGGATGTTGGCGCGGCGGATCTCCACCCATCCGTTCTTCCATTCGGCGCTGTTGGCGGGCACGTTCTTGAAGTTCCAGTCAGCGAAGCTGTAGCCGCCGGCCTGGTCGTCGGAGAGGGTTTTGAAGTAGAAGTCGCCGTAAGAGCCGCCGTTGCCGTAGCCGGTGAACTGTTCGTAGAAGCTGTTGGCGTAGCTGGCGACGGTGTTTTCGCTCTCCCAGAAACTTTCGTCGGTGAACATGTCGAGTGGTTCTTTATCGAGGAAGCTGTTGCAGGCCGAGGTGAGTGCTACGGCCAGCAGGATGCTTGGTATAGCTATTCTTTTCATCATGTATCCTTTTTAAGTGATGATTAAACGATGGTTGAATGGGGGTGGATTAAAGCGTCAGCTGCAGGCCGAAGGATAGGGTGCGATACATCGGGTCGATGCGTCCCCAAGTGGCGTTGCCGAGTTTGGCACCCTCCTCCTTGTCGTTCACCTCCGGGTCGACGGGGGCTTTGCTGCGCTTGATGACCTCCATGAGGTTGTTGCCGCTGAAGTAGACGCGCACCTTCTGAATGTGCGCCTTGCGGGTCAGACCCTGCGGCAGGGTGTAGCCCACGGTGAGGTTCTTAAAGCGTAGGTAAGCCATGTTGACTAAGTACTTCGTCTGTGGATAGAAGTTGTTTCGGCCCTGCTCCAAGACACTGATTGTGCCTTGCACGGCATTGCCCGGGAATGGCCGCGGAAAGTCAGCATTCTGATCGGGGTTCTCCGGTGTCCAGTAGCTCGTTTGATTCTTGTAGAGCGCATCGGCGCCGCGCATGAAGGGCATCACGAAGGCGCTCTGAGTCCATACGTCGCGTTTGCCGATGCCTTGGAAGAAGAGGTCCACATCGAAGCCGCGCCACTCGCCACCCAAGTGGAATCCGTACTGATAGCGAGGCGTGGTGTTACCGATCACCTTCAGGTCGCCGTGATCGTCGGCCGTACCCTTACCGCCGTCGATCTTGCCGTCGCCGTTGAGGTCTTTGAACTTGACGTCGCCCGGGCCGTAGGTGAACTTGCCGCTTTCGAGTCCCTTCTGCGAGGCGATGCCCGGCTTATACGTGCCATCGGCATTGAAGTCCTCCTTCGTGAAGTAGCGATCCGTCTCGAAGCCCCAGATGT
>CAUPYF010000004.1:0-31168 GCA_963515435.1 uncultured Tannerella sp.
GCGCCGGATAAAGGCGCCTAATCTGTGTATATCTGCCATTTGTTGGTTGTTGAATTGTTAATGGTTAGGAATTAATGATTAGCCGGGATGCCGGATACGCGTCCACACCCCGGGGTAATCACTTAAGCATTCGTCATTGAGAATTAATCGTGCTGTCCACCCGCTCGGAGAGGATGTCTCGCAGCCGTTCGCGGCCGATGAGCTCTATGATCGCCCCGAGCGTCTTATCCATCCGCTTGCGCACCTTGTCCTCAGCCTTTTCGCGGATGCTTATAAACTCGATCACGCAGAGGAAGACGCTCACGAGGCACGTAATGACCGGTACGCCTACGATGGGCAGCAACTTCATCAGCACAAAGAGGCGCGAATAGTGCACCATGATATCCACCATCAGCGCGATCATCACACTGCCGCCGTAGAGAATAAACTTGCCGACGGAGCGCGAAAGGCCGTACGAGGTGCGCAGCTCGCCGCGCAGCTTGGCCTTGTAGAGCCCGCTGATGAGATCAATAAGCATAGCCAGCATGACAAACAGCGCGCAGGCGCAGGCGATGGCCAGCATAGGGCGTGTGCCCTCAAGTAGAATGTCCATAACTCTGTTGCTTTGTTAATTGTTAGTTGTTAGTTGTTAATTATTAATGATTATGGGGAAGGTAGGGGCGAATAATCATTCGCCCCTACGAGGGGACAAGAATTATGCGGGTTAAAACTCGTCGGTGTACACTACATCATAAAAGATTTTCAGCAGTGCGTTTTTTGCATCTATGACATGAGTAACGCTACCTGTCTTGAAGTAATTCATACTTAGGGCGGGTGTATTGAAATATACAGTTGTCTCGTAGATCAGATTCTTTTTTTCGCCGGGTTGAATATCATATCTCGTATTATCTCGGAGTATGATGGATCTAACAATGCTGGATTTGTTATCAACCATCATGGTGTATTGGATCTTATTGACAAACCATCCTCCACCTTGCGACACATCATCTTTACTTTGCAACACATCACCAATCGGAAACCCCTGCTCTTCCCCCACGGGTTTTTTCACCTCGCCGGCTTGGGTGGTGCGGGCGCGCACCTTGACTTGCTTGGTGGCTGAGTCGAAAGTGCAGGATTCTACGTATGGGTGCCCAGCGTCCGGGATGGACGGGGCAGGTAATGACGGATTCAGTATCATATGATCAACACATTAATGGTGAGTGAACTTTCCGGCTGCCGGGCGTAGGCGAACGTCAGGCTGCCTTCCCCTTGTGCGGCGGCATAGACCCCACACTTTCCATAGGTTCCGATCGACTCCGGCGCGGGAGCGATGATGACTGTATTGGCAGTCGTGACACCCTCTACGGCCGCTGTCAGCTGCTTGGTGTCGGCATTCCAGCCCACGGCGTCGAGTGTGACTGTCCGCGTGATTGTCTTTACAGGGTCGCCTTTCTCACCCTTGAGCGAGTTGAGATAGTCTTGCAAGGAGCCGGAGTGGCCGGCCTCCTGCCAGAGGTCGTAGTTTGACTTGCCCGTAGCGCCCTTCTGAGCGGCAAGGTAGTCCGTGATGGAGCCCTCGTTCCCCTGCTCGCGCCACAGGTCATAGGCGCTCTTGCCGGCGTCACCTTTCTTGCCGGGATCGCCCTTCATGTCCTCCACGAAGTCCGCCTCGCTGCCGACGTGGCCTGCGTCAAGCCAGCTTTGGTAGAGCGACTTGCCGTCCTTTCCCTTCAGCGAGTCGAGGAAGTCCTGCTCGCTGCCCGGATTGCCCTGCTCCTGCCAGAGCTCGTAGGCCGACTTGCCGGGGGTGCCATCCTTGCCCTTGAGGGAGTCGAGGAAGTCTTGCACTGTGCCCTCGCCTCCCTGTTCCTTCCACTGTTCATAAGTGCCCTTGCCAGGATCACCCTGCTTGCCTTTTTGTGCGGTAAGGAAGTCTTGCACCGTGCCCGAGTTGCCTTGCTCTTTCCAAAGCTCATAGGCGCTCTTGCCGGCGGTGCCGTCCTTGCCGGGCTCGCCCTTCATGTCCTTCACAAAGTCTGCCTCACTGCCGGTGTGCCCGGAGTCGAGCCAGCTTTGATAGAGTGATTTGCCTTTCGCGCCTTTCACCTTGGCGCAGACCTTGACCCACACTTGGGCCAGTCCCTTTTCATCTAAATAAGCCATGATGTTTAATTGTTAATTATTAGGGATCAATGATTACCGGGTGCCCGGCCGGGGCCAGTCGCCGGTAATAATTAATCATTGATCATTCGCCATTAGATCACGCGCAGATGGTGTCGATCTCTCCGTTGGTGAGTGCTTCTACGGCGAAGCTGCCGCCGAGGTCGTCCCAGTCGGTGCCGCTCCAAGCGTAGTTCTTACCGGTGTCGGAGGCGTTCCAGACGTCGCCCACCTTGTTGCCCGAGCTGGGCAGGGAGGCCTTGTTGGCCACGTTGCCTTTGTAAGAGAAGAGGCCGGTGGTCTTCGTCTCGATCAGCGCCGAGACCTGCGCCTGGGTCTGATAGCCCGCGTCGTTGGTCAGGTCGGACACCTTGGTGGGGATAGCCGTGGTGTCCGGCAGTGCGCCGACTTCGCTGGCGGTGTAGGTCGGTTTTGTGGCCGAGATCCATGTGGGGATGCCAGCAATGTTCTGCCATTTGATCAGCCCTTTGATTTTCTCGTACAGGTGAGCCAGCCCTGTTTCGTCTAAGAATTTTGCCATGATGTTTAATTGTTGATGGTTCGTTGTTGTCTACTTGCAGATTGCGTCGATGTCAGCATCGGAGAGGGCACCCGGGGGCGTGTTCCACTCGTCGATGTCTTCCTGTCGGATGTTGCCGGCGGGGGAGTTTTGGAAGACGGGGTCGACCTCTTGGCCGGCGCTGTCGCCGAAGGCAATGTTGAACTCGAAGTGCCCCGTCATGCCGTAGCGCGTCGTCTCGTAGACGGAGGGCGCTGTGGAGCGGGTGACGACGAAGGCGTAGGGGTCGAAGGCCAGCCACTGATCGTTGCGTTTGAAGCGCACCAACACGCGGTATCGCCCCGTGCGGACGGTGAGCGTCTTGTCTAAGAGCAGTGTCAGCGTGTCGCCACTGACGCGGAAGTGCAGGCCGGGAGTGAGCTCCGTGCGGCGGTTCATGTTGTCGCAGAGCAGGGACACGGAGAGGTCGGTCACTTTGGAGAAGTCCACCCAGCGGGTGCCCTCCTTCAGATGCATGTCGATGGTGGCCGAGGCGCCTTGGTTGATCACTTTCATGGCTGTGCCTCCTTTCCACCTGCGGCCTCTGCTTGCCGGCGGATAGCCTGAATAACCCGGAATGCCAGCCCACCGTTCACAGCTTGAAGCAAGCCGTTATACTCCTGCTCACTCATCTCCACCGGCCCGTCGGACTTGTAGATGCGCCGTGCCAGTTCATCCACGGCCAGCGTGGGGGCGCCTGCAAAGGCTGCCTCGCCTACTACCTCGTGCAGGTCTAAGACGTCGAAGCAGTCGATACGCGTTTCTACGTTCAATTTGGTAAAATCGATTGTCATTGTATAAGTGTGTTGGTTGTTATTGCGGTTTGACGAACATGTATCCTGTCCTGGCATTCCACATGACGTAGAAGTTGCCGTCGCCCTGCGGGTTGGAGAGTAGATCGCCAGGTTCACCGGTGGGCACATGTTGCGCCAGCGGCATATGGCTGACGCGGATCAGCCAGCGGCGGAACCAACCGGCGTCGCCATTGCACAGCCGTGCCCGTAAGGAAAATTCACGCGCAGCGGCACCGGTACTGAAGTGACACTCTATGAACTTGCTGAAGGTGTGCTCGATGCGCAGCGTGAGGAGGGATGCTCCCGGCCCGCAGTGCAGCAGACCGAAGCGATTGCCGCTTGTATCGATCACACGGCACGATCCGTGGGCATCGAGCCAGAGTCCTTTCGGGTTGCCATAGACGTTGCCTTGGATCACCTTGTTCGAAGCATAGAGACCATCCTTGGCCATCGTGAACCCGCCGATGTCTCCCTTCATGGCGTATATGGAACCGTCATCATAGATCCGCAGTGGTGCGTCGTTCCGGAGCTGGTAGCTCGTCCCTGCCCAAATGCGCGGCCCACTGTCGGCGTGTCCGTCGAGGCCCACGTTGCGGTTCTGACTGACGATGTATTGGTTGGAGAACAACCAGCCGGCGATGTTGGCCTCTTCGGCGATGAGCAGGTGGGTGGCCACGTTCTCGAAGGAGTTCATCAGCTCCCACTTCGACGTGTTCGATGGGTGCACCCCTTGGAACATGCCGCTCGTGGTGTGCGCCTTGTAGTATCGGCCGGCATAGCGCACGACGTCCACGTAGGTCGTCGTGCCGTTGTAGTACTTGAAGGAGTCGTAGTCGCCACGGAAGCAGATGCCCGGCCCGGCTGGCCCCTGGTCGCCCGGATCGCCCTTTCGCCCCGGCTCGCCGGAGATCCTCACGGGGTATGACCACGAGGTGAGGAGGGAGCCCGAGGCGGAGAAGGTGGCTTGGCACATCCACAGCGGATCAGAGGCCTGCTCGTAGGGATCGAACGACCAGCCCGAGGGCGCCTCGCCATACGGCAGTCCCGGATGCTGCGCGGAGCGGCGGTAGATCTTGCGTATGAGGTCGCCCTTGGAGCCCTGGTGGCCGTCTTGCCCATTCTTCACTCGGGTGAGCGTGAAGATGTGGCGGTAGGAGACGAGCCCCTCGCAGTTGATCACAACCATCACGGTGGCTATATCCTGCGCCGTGAAGGTGGCTATGCGTATCAGGTTACCCGCCTGCACCACGGTGCACCCCGTGGCAGAGGCCACGGAGACGGTGTACTTCCCTTCGTCCGAGATGGAGGCATAGGCGATCGGCTGTGTGCCCTTCGTGGCAAAGGCGGTGAAGGCGATGTCGGTCGGCAGCTGTCCCACGGGTGTGTTTGTAGCCATTGCGTAGCGATCCAGCCCCGTGGTGTAGGCGTCGGCGCCTCGGAGCGATTCCTTGAGGCCTTTGGTTTGGAGGATGTTCTTGCCGAAGTAGACGTTGTCGAGGTAGATGGACTTGGCGCCGAGGTCTTGCCCATCGATGACGAGGCCGGTCAGGTCGCCTATCTGCACGCCGATATGCTGGGGCTTGATCTCCCACGTGTCCACATTGCAGAGGAAGCGCTTATAGTTCCGCGTGCTGTAGGCTGACGACTGGCGGGCCTTGTCAGTGGTGTTACCGTAGACGGCAAACTTCATGGCCGCGCAGGGGTGCACCGTTGAACCGGGTCTTAAACCGTATTTAAACCGCTTTTCATCGATGATTTGGACGGGCATAAAGTAAGAGGTGGAGAAGCCGGGCATGCGGTCGAAACCGCAGGCGTCCTTGCCTACCGCTGTCTCGTTATTTGTGAGATTGTGGAAGATGCCGCGGCAGAGGTCGTTCACATGCAGGCCGGAGCGCTCGCCTTCCTCGAGCTTCAGTGTGACGATACGTGAGACTGTATCCACGCTCTCGATCAGCCCGAAGGCTACTGCATTCCACAGCTCGCCACTGACCACGTCAATACGGTTGAAACGCAGCTCTGGCACCTCAAGAAACTCGCGCAGATGTATGCCTCCGAACCAGCAATGGCCGTTCTCATCAATGCGTCCACCGCTACCGAGGAAGCCTTCCACGAAGTTACCGAAATCTGCCCCGGCACGAAACGTGATCTTGTGCTCCGTCTCGTCCGGCTGATCCTTGCGCAAGTAGCGCTTGTCGAAGATCTTTCCCACGGATTCCACCTCCGTCTTGACGATGTGGCCTTGCTTGTCTAAGTGGAGGTTCTTCACAAAGACTCCCTCCTCAGCCGTCGTCTGCGAGTCGATATCGGCCTCAGTGGGCACCGCATGCGAGATCTTGAACACACTACGGTTAGTGCTGAAGCTCTCATCGATCTTGATGCGATCGCCCGCCACGAGGGATACGCCAGAGCCACTCCCCGTGCTGCCGGGATCGATGTTTCCTCCGCTGCCTCCACCGCCAGAGTATCCGCGGGCATAGGCTACGGCGCCTTCCAAGGTCTCCCCCGTGCGCGGCTTGGCCTGCCGGACGATAGTCTTGTAGTGATATTGTGCCATTGTTACTTGTTCGTTATTCGTTGAAGGGTACCCCCGTATAGTTGTCTTTTACGATCTCGGTCATGGCGAGGTTGCTTTCGTCGCGGAGTAGGTTCTGCACTTCGGAGACGACTACGAACTTGCCCGCCTCGTGTTCATCGGTGAGCGTCGAGAACTTGCTTACCAAGTCGGCCGTGCCTGAGAGCTTCTTCTTGCGCCCGTGGAACTGGCTGTAGACCGTACCCAGTAGTAGCCGTTCCAACTTGTCCGTTACCCCGGCGCGGCGAAAGGAGGTGATCACATTCCCGGCGGGAGTGAAGAACAGCCCGCGCGCCGTGGGGTGCGCCCCGTCAGGCAGCGTGCCGCAGACGGTGTCGATCTTCAGCGTCTCTCGAGCGTTTCGGTCGACCCATGCGCGGAGAATGATGTCGTTCTTATCTACATCTTGCCCGAACTTGTCTGTCAGCTTCATCCCTATTTTACGGATCATGAACCAATGAATGAAGTCGTATTTCCCCTCGAATGCCGTCAGTGACACCTTTCCTTTCCGTCCTAAATCGGAAACGATTAGTGCATTGGATATTTGCAACTCAAGGTGACCTGCCACAGGAGGCAGCATGAGGTATTCACCCTCCTTGTACATTCGATAGCCTGAGGGGGGCTTGAGTGTGCTCATGGCGATCACCGGGCGGTTCGTCTTCCAACCTCCCAAACCTGATTTCTCCGAACGATCATCGGGGTCGAAGAAACAGAGGTACGACTTGTCCCAACTGCCTTCACCCTTCTCCCAAACTCCTGCAAATTCATTCCGCGGCACAAACAGGCCGTCGTTTTTGATGACGTTCACATAGTGCCATGTCGACCCATTTATGCCATGAAGAATGCAACGAAACGGGATGTAGTTCGTATTGCACAACTGTTCGAAAACTTCTTGGTTTTGGCTGAAGTTCTGATAGTTGTTGTTCCATTCGCCCTCCTCAAAAGGATTGTAGCGCAGATCGATCAGTACGTCCACTTTGAGGTTCAGCAGGAAATCATGATTCACGCCCCCCACATAAGGTCGCTCAGCGATTATCAGCGCGCCGCCCGGTACCGCCGATACCCTACGCCCAGTCAGGGGGTAAAAAGTTTTTGAACCGGAATCATGCATGTCAGCAACAGCTGCCACGCCGGCACTCTTGTCGCCTGACATGTAGGGCGTGATGGAGAAATAGTGCCATCCGTTGGCGCCCGTGTCAGCCTTCCATGTTTTACTTTTCGTCTGAGTGCTGAGTCGCAGTTTAAAGCCTGGCAAAAGGCCATTCTTGTCGAAGACGGCCGTCTCGTAGGTGTATTCAGTTCCTCCTACCACTTCTTTGTCACTCAGCTCGCAGTTGAGAAGATCCGTGTTCATGTAGGGCGAAAAGGTCAGCTCGCAGTTGTTGTAGGTCTTGTCCACGCCCAGCGCCGAGTCGGCGAGGCACCAGCGCACACGGCGGGGCGGGGTAGCTTCAAGGGCGTGGAGGTCGTAGAGGTTGATACAGCCGTCTTTCTGAATCATTTGCAGGCCGAATGGGTGCAGCACGCCCTCCAAGACCTCGCGCAGCGTCATCGGCTCGCCATCCTCGTCGAAGAAGTTGTCTTCCGACACGCAGACGCCGTCGAGCAGCGACGCCCCCGCGCTGGTGGTGGTGCTGATGAAGGTTTGCAAGGCGTCGGTATTGATGCCGCTCTTCTTCATGCATAGGTCGATCACAGCGCGGAGCTTCAGCCGCCCCCGGTTTGCGGCTGCCTGCTCGAAGGGGATGCGGTCGAGCGGGGCGAAGTCGCTGAAGGTGAGCGATACCTCATAGTCCTTCTGCCGGCTGAAGGGCTCCTCGTAGATCTCCGGATCGAGTGTGCCACTCCAGTAGCGCTTGTTGTTGCGGTAGATGTCGAGCCGCGTGCTGCCCGCCTTGGTGGTATAGAGGTCGACGAACTGACGATCCCGCTCGGAGACGACCATCAGCGTAGCCGCCGACGACATCACCGGCTCCAACTTGTCCACCTCTGCCCACTCGATCGACACTGGCGTCTCGTAGGGGAACGTCAGCTCGGAGGGCTTGCCCGTGAAGCCCTCCTGCCAGATCTCCGCCCGATAGCGCGACCCGGCGATGCTCATAAACTCGCCCGTGTAACGTATGCCCTTAGCCACTGTCGTTGAATTGTTGGTTGTTGAATTGTTGAGAGGCCTGTCGGCCTATTTAGTTGTTCGTTATCTCGTCCTCCGGTTCACTTGCGAACGCTTGTTCAATACCCCTTCTAAGTCGCGCCCGGCGATGCGGAAGACCACCTGTCCGCCCATGCCTCCGGCCGGCTCGATCAGATCGCGCAGCTTCGATAGCGGCGCCACCACCTCGGGGTTCGTCGAGGCATTGGCATACTCGCCGAACATGCCTAACGTCTTGCCGTAAGCCAGACCTCCCTCGGCGTACTTCGGGATCGAGGCCAGCGCGGCAAGCACTGAAGCCACGGCGGCAATAGCCAGCACAGGCCCCACGATGGGGATGGCCGATACCGATGCTGCGGCACCCGTACCGGCGGCGTAGGTGCTGGCCACACCTTGCGCCTGTTGCGCGGCGACGAGCGACATGATCTGCGGGATGGCTGCAGCAATGGCTTGCAGCAGGTTCTGCCCCCACTCTAACCACGCCCCGGCCGCACCGCCCACCACCTTACTCAGGTTGCCCATCACGTTGGCGATGCCACTGACCCCTTGGGAGACTTGCTTGTAGAACTCCTCCTTGGGTACCAGCTTGTCCATCTGCTCCTTCACCTCCTGCGCCGCGCGGCGCAGTGCTCCGGTGTCGAACGTGAGGGGGATGTTCAGCTTCGGGCCGTTCTTGGTGCTGTCTTTAGTGATCTGCTGATTCTCCCACGGCAGCGGCCCTTCGCGCTTCAGCGGCTTGTTCCCAGACTCGATTAAAGCCTCGCGCATGGCCAGCTGTGTCTTGAGTAGGCTAATCTGTTTTTGCAGCTGCATGGCGTGCTGTTCGTCGGCTGCCTGCTGCTTCTCTTGCAGCTCGGCGATCTGCTGTTTGTACCAGCCTAACGTCTCCGGGGCGAACTGTTTCTTGTCATCCTTGGCCTCCTTGCCGCCGCCTTTGCCCGAGGATCCACCGCCGAAGGAGATGCCGCCGCCTCCACCCAGGAGTGCCTTCTTGGCCTCGGCCGCTTCGCGTGTCTTCTTCGTTAGCGCATCCGTCTCAGCCTGTATCCTCCGCAGGTCGCCCACCACGTTGATGCCGCCTGCCGGGATGTTGAAGACGCTCCTCAGCCAGCCGGCTAGCTCCCGAAGGGTGCCGATCACCCGTTCGATGACCCGCACGATATGCTCCCGTACCCACGTATTGAACTTACTGATGGACTGGAACAGCTGCGTGGAGGAGAACCACCGGGCGAAATCCTTCACCCATTGCACCACGGCCTTGAAGCCCTTCACGGCCATGTCGAGCGATTTCTTCAGCACGCCCCACAACACGCTGGCCAGCTCCTTAACGGCCGCCCACGCCTCGTCCACGATGCGGCGGAACTCCTCCGAGTTGTTGTAGGCATAGATCAATGCGCCCACCAAGGCCGCTATCGCCATGACGACGATGCCGATCGGGTTGGCATCGAGTGCCGCGTTGAGCAGCCATTGCGCCGCCGTCCACGCCTTGGTGGCGATGCCGGTGGCTTGGATGGCCTGTGTCAGCTGGATGATGCCGCTCGCGGCCATGCCCATCTCTGCGGCCTGCGTGATGAACGACTGGAAAGGGATGAGCAGCTGCCCCACCCGCTCCTTGATGTCGCCGATGGCATTGTTCAGCTGCACCATGCGCCCGGTGTCCGTCTTGGCCAGTTCGGCATTCACGCCGCCCACGCTCTGACGCACCACTTCGGCCAACGTAGCCGCCTTCTCCTCCTCGGTGCCAAACTTCAGGATCTGCTCCTGCGCTGCACTGAAGGTGTAGCCGTAGCGACTCAGCGCGGACGTCTGTCCGGCGAAGACTTTGCCCATCATCGTGGCGATGTTCACGGCCGACTCCTGCGTGGCGTTGAAGCCATACTGCTGGGCGATCATGTCGTTCATCACCGGGATGAGCGTCTCGAGCGACGACTTCTTCGAGGCGTAGGTGGCCAGCTCTTGCACGCCGGCCAGCTGCACCTCGTCGCCGATGACGCCCAGCTCCTGCTGTGCTGAGCAGAGGTCTTTGATGGACTGCACCTCGGCGTCGGAGGCGTTCATCGTGTTACGCATCACGGTTTGCAGCTTCGTCTCCGCCTCCACCTGCGCGGCGTAATACTGCGTCATGCCGCTGATGGCGCTCGATACCTGGCTCACGGCCGAGGCTACATTTTGGATCGAGGCCACCGCTTGGTTGAAGTTGATCAGCCGCGTCTTCAGGTCTTCCGCCTTCGACTTGACCTCCTCCACCGTGGCGCCTACGCCCTTCAGCTGTCGCTTGAGTCGCTCCGTCGCCTCGCTCCCGAAGTCCGTCAGCTTGATCTTATATTCTACCGTGTTGTTTGCCATGATTGCTTAATCGTCAGTCCCCTCGTTCCACTTGGCGGACAGTTCATCCATCAGCCGCCGCCGCTCCTCGATGGTCATCCGTGGCGCCTTAGGGCGATCAGTCGCCGCTTCTTCCCACGGGAAGCGCATCAGATCCTCCGGCCCGCGCAGCCGCGACGTGTGCGGCGCTACGGCCGCAAAGGCGATCATCCGAGCCCGCTCCCAGTCGGCGCGGTGCTGCTCCTCCCGGCTGCGGGCATGTTGCTCCAAGACCGCCTCTAACTCCTCGGGCGTAAGCCGTAGGAAGTCCTCGCGGGTCATCCCCACGCGGCCCATCGCCAGCCCCAAGAGTGCCTCGATCGTCAGGCTTTTTTTTTCGAGCCTGCTTGCTTGGGGGCGTCTGCCACTTTGGGAGCGTCTGCCGGCACGGCCTCGAAGGCCTTACCCTGCCACGCAGCGAAGTCCTCCGTCGTGATGCTGTCGGCCATCTCCATGAGCGACAGATCGAAGGGAACGCCTTCTCGCTTGCAGGCCGAAGCGACGCAGCACCACAGCAGGGTGAGGGCGTCCGTGAACGACTCCCCCTTCACCTCTGTCACCTCGCGCCCCGTCTGCTCCTTAAAGCGTAGCATAGCGCCCATCGTCATCATGCACGGGTAGTCTTTGCCCGCTATTCGAATGGTATTCATGTGTCGTTTAATCGCTGTTTAATCACTGTTTGAATGCCCACTTTTTAGGCAGGGAAACTCTTCACTTCGCCCGTCGACTCCAAAGAGACGCTGTAGGAGGCATCGTCGTCGGCCGGGCGCGTCTGCTTGAGGTTGGTGATGACGTACTTGCCACTGCGATAGCGCGTGCTGTCCTCGCCGCGGTGCGCGTACTTCACCTCCACCGGCTCGGCCTTTTGCCAGAGCGCCAGCAGCTCGCTGTAGCCGCATTCCGTCTCGTCGTAGAAGCAGAAGCCTTCGGCGCTGAGCGACTCGCTGAGCTTCGTCACCGACTTTTCCGTCCACTTGCCCGTGTTGCCACCCGTCTGCTTGGCGGGCGGCTTGACGGCGCGTTCCTTCGACTCCGTGTTGTGTGTGATCTCGCACGTCGAGCAGTGCCCGATGGCCTTCCCGCCGACGAACATCAGCAGGTTGCTGCCGTGTATATATCCTGTTGCCATGTCTTGCCAGAATTGTTAATGGTTAGTTGTTAATGATTAGGGGAGCTTGATATAGAGCCGGAGAATGAGCCACGCCGCGCCGCCAAGTATGAGGGCCAGGAAAGCCCAGCCGCCGGCCATGAGCGCCCGGTGGTACCAGTGGAAGGGGCGTTCTGTGGTGACATACTCCGTGCGGACGCGGTCGGTGAGCTCACGGATGGTGCGGTCGCGCAGGGCGATGACCCGGCGGAGGCTGTCTTCGTGGCACTGTACATCGAGCAGGGCGCCGCGGTAGCCCGTGTCGGAGAGGACGTCCGTCAGCGTCACGTGCGGCACGATGCGCGCACCGGGCACGGAGATGAGCCGCGTGAGCGCCACCCTGCCCGATTGGCATTCCAGGTAGGCGCGGATCAGGGCCGAGTCAGGCTCGATGACAACCAGCGTGTCGCGCACCGTCTCGACGATTTCCCGTTGCGTCATCTCGCGCTCTGCCGGCGTGCGCCACAGGTGGCAGCTGGTCAGGCAGAGCAGGGAGCTAAAAACGAAAAGTGAAAAGCGAAAAACGGCCCGCGGCCTCATGTCGTTACTCATTGTTAGTTGTTTGTTGTTCATCCCCCCCCCGGAGAGAGCCGCCCCCAAAGTGGCCGGGCAATCGGCAGGGCGGGGGCGGTCTCCATGAAAAGAACGAAGTATTCACCTGTCGTGCGGCCTCAGTCGGCCCCACTAATTGATTAAGAACCTATCTCTTAAAAGATACGGCGGACAGTCACTTTGCGTTCGCCGGTCAGCTCGTCGGCGCGCCACTCCTCGGAGAGGAAAAGCCCACCCACGATGTAAACGGCCGGGATGTCTGCATTCTGATCGAGGACGCGTTTCGCCATCGCGATCTGCTCCTCCGTAGCCCCGGCCCGGCTGGGCGGGAGTACCTCGTAGTCGTACACCGGTGCGGTCGGTGTCTCCTCTGAGGCTTCTTCCTTTTCCTCCGTAGGCGGCTCCGAGTTGCCCGACTCTGCTTTGCCAGCGGCTTCATCTGCCTTCTCCTTCACTTCCGTCAGAGGCACCACCTTCACTTCCGTCAGGGGTTCCGACTCACTCGACTCAGCTTCGCCGGCGGCCGCAGCCACCTTCACTTCCGTCAGGGGCTCCTCGTGAGCCTCGGACGGAGTGATTGGCGGCTCCATCGGAGCTTTCTCTTTCGTTGTTTTCGTCGCCATTGCTGCTTACTTCTTGTCTGAAATGATGGCTCCAATGGCTTCCACCTTCTTCGGCAGGACGACGAAGTAGTGGCGATAGTTCACTAATGAGCGCTGGTATTGCGGGTCGTTCTTGGCCTCGGAGTAATAGAACTTCGTAGAGCCTGTGGCTTTGAACACGCGTCCCGTGTAGAAGGCTACAGAGGCCTGATAGATGCTGCCCACCACGGGAGCCGTTCCGAGGGCCTGCTTGGCGCCGGTCAAGTTGTAGACCGGGCTAGCTACATACTCGTATACCTCGAAGCCGTAGAGCATGGAGATACGTCCGGAGGCGTAGTTGTAGTACTGCTCGGCGAACTTCTGATCCATCTCCAAGAGGTCAGCGATATGCTCAGGGCAGAGCACGAGGCGACGTCCCTCGATGGGCACGCCCATTAGGTCGAAGCGCTTCTTCATCTCGATAATGTCGTGACGCGTCAGGCGCTTGCGGCCCGTCGTGCCGCCGTCTTCCACCTCACCCGTGGTCTTGATCACCGGCGTGGTAGCCGTATTCGAGACCGGTGCCAGCGCGTGGATAGCCTTCTTCAGCTTCGCTTCCATGATGGCCAGCCCGTGACGCTCCTTCACCGAGGCCATCTTGTCGTAGGAGAGCGCATACAGCTCGTCGTCCGTGATCGGTGTAGCCTCCGTTTGGAACTTGTCTAACTTGAACACGGCATCCGTATCTGTGATGGCCGTGATCTGAAGCGGGTAGGTTGTGTTATTGGTCAGCACCTTCGGGTCGCCACCTACGTTGATCATGTGGATCACGTCATTATCCGCATACTGCGAGTAGTCGGGTATACCGTCCAAGAAGGTGCCTTTGTCGGCCGATCGCAGTTGCTTGATCAGCTCGCCCGTCCAGACCTCCACCAGCACGCCCGCGTTCAGGGCGCCAGCTCCGCCGCCTACGAGCGGCCCCAGCAGCAACGCACCCACTGCACCCACTGCAAGGGGGGCGCCCAGCGCCGCAGCCGCCATCGTTCCGATCATCGCGTTCAGCAGAATCGCCATGATCATTTTCATCCATTTTGTCATTGTTGTCATTGTTTAGTTCGTTTAGTTGTCAGTTCGTCTCTATCCCTATCAAAAAAAGGGAGGGGGGAGGGAGCGCCCCCGGATCCGCGAAGCCCATTCCCCTTCAATCTTTTGCCGACTTGCGATCCTATCCGCCCTTTGCTCCCCCCTCTCACCTTTGTGTGCTTTATATCGGGGGGAGGGGCTGGGGTGGATTAGTCCTCCAGCTCACACTCCACGCCATACTCCGCTTTATACAGCTTGCGGTAGACGGCCGGCTCCTTGGTGCGCAGTTCCATGATCTTGTTGGCCGGCACATCACTCAGCTTCTTGTATTCCGTCGGCGCGCCCCCTCCGGCTGAAAACGTCACCACATCCGTTAGCTTCACCGAGGCGTTCATGCTGCCCAGTAGCTGGCCGAGCTCTGCCGATCCCACCTTCTTGCCTAACTCAATAAAGTAGTCGCGCTTCTCCGCTGGGATCTTCTTGGCCGCGAGGGCACCGTCTACCAAGTCGGTCACGGCCGAGAGTTCTGCTTGTTCGATCTCGCCCTTCAGGGTCTCAATCTCCTGTTTCTGTGCCTCCACTTTGGCCTTGGCCGCCGTCAAGACTTCGTCTGCCGTTGCTTCGGCCGAAAGACCAAGCAGTGCGGCCACTTCCTTTTTCAATGTCTCGTTCATATCGGTATTGTTTGTTGTTCGCTTGCTTGTTTTCAATAAAGGCGGCAGATACGCCTCGTCCATGCCGTTAGAGAGGTTCAGGCGCTTGCCGTTCCGATAGAGCACCATCGCCTCGTCGTTCGCCCCGACATCCACCAAGGAGACCTCCACTAACTTCGACTTCGTGATCGTCTCCCGGGTCTGCCCCGGCAGGAGGTGCTGCTTGTCGGCACTCATCTCCACAATGTCGATCCCTACGCTGCACATGCGTAGGCTGCCGAACTCTAATTGCTTCTTGCATCGGAGGCTGCATTCCGAGGCCTCGTCAAAGACCGGTTCGCCCGTGATGTCGTCGCCCTCCACCTTTAGATCCGTCACCTTCCCGATGATGTTCCCCCGCTCATGCATGTAGAGCAGCACCGGGTTACGATCATACTGCGTCAGGTCTATACCGGCCGTCAGGATGCGTGTGCCGTATGCGTTCAGGGAGCTGTTTGTCAGTCGTATTCTTGCCATTGCTCGTTGTCGTCGTTTTTTGATTCGGGGCAAAGGTGTGGGTGCCGCCATCGGCCAGCCAAGAAAGTGTGCAACGGTTGCAGAGAAGTGTGCAATGGTTGCAGAGAAGTGTGCAACGGTTGCACACTTTTTTGGGGTGCGCCCTTCCCTTGGGAAACCTTTGCCCCATGAATAATCAATTGAACGCCATTTAAATGGGTACGAAAAAGGACAACGAAAACAAGCGGGAGCTGGCTAAGATGCTCTATGTCGGAGGCAGCGAGGTGGCAGAGATTGCCACACGGGTGGGCGTCTCTCGCCAGAGCGTCTCTGCATGGATTAGCAAGGGTGGATGGAAGGAACTGCGCGCCGCGCGTAGTATCACACGCCCGGAGCTGGTCAATAAACTGTTAGTGACCATCAACAACCTGATCGAGGACGTCAACACCGGGGACGATCCCGCTTCGGTCAGTGGGCTGGCGGATAAGTTGGTCAAGCTCTCCTCCGTCATCGAACGCCTCGATAAGAAGGCCAACATCGTGCAGACGGTCGATGTCTTCATCGCCTTCTCCGAGTGGGTGGAGTTTCGGGGCAAGAGTGACCCGGAGGTTACCCTGCCCTTCATCAAGATCCTGAACCGGCTGCACAACGAGTTCCTGCTGGATCGAGCCAACGTAAAGGAGTAAGGGATATGGCCGTCACACGCGAAGAGAAGGCGGCTGCGGCCGCCGGCGAAGTTTGCCTGATACCCGTAAGGCCTGTACCCGGCCAAACTTCGCCGGCGTCCGCAGACGCCCCCCGAAGCAGAGAGGGAGACACGCGCCCAGCGGGACGCCCGTATCCGCCGCCTGTTGGCGGACTATCCGGCCTTCTGCGAGTACTACTTTCCGCACTACATGCGCCGCACAGACCCCGCCACGGGCCTCGTGACGGGCATCGTACATAACGCCCCCTTCCACAATGCCGCCTTCCGTGATATTCTCCGCAACCGCACCTTCAAGGCCGTCTTCATGTGGCCGCGTGGCCATGCCAAGTCCACACACCTCGACATCTTCATTCCCATCAACCTCATGGTGCGCGGCGGTGGAGAGATCCACTGCGGCATCATCGTCAACAAGTCGGAGGATGGCGCCAAGACCCTGCTGGCCGACTTACAGGCCGAACTGGAGTATAACCAGCGACTCATTGCCGACTTTGGCACGCAGAAGAACGTGGGCGACTGGCAGCAGGGCGAGTTCTCCACCACCGGCGGTGTCAAGTGGTTCGCCGTCGGCCGGGGACAGTCGCCCCGTGGACTCAAGAAGCAGGAGCAACGCCCGGACTACATCGTCATCGACGACCTCGACGACGACGAGATGAGCCACAATGAGGAGCGTGTCAGGCAAGCTACTGACTGGGTCAAGCAGGCACTCTTCGGCGCCTTGGATGTCGGTCGTGGGCGCTTCCTTATGGTCGGTAATGGTTTCGCCAAGCACATGGTGCTGAAGAACATCGCCGATATACCCAGTGTGAAGGTCTCCAAGGTCTATGCCGTCGACAGCAACGGAGCCCCCGTATGGGCTGACAAATGGACGAAGGCCGAGGCCGAAGCCTATGCCGACTTTGTGGGCTATGCCTCGTGGCAACGCGAGATGATGCACAACCCCGTCGCCGAGGGCGGCATCTTCAAGTGGCAATGGATCCGCTACAAGAAGATCCTCCCTTTACGGAAGTACGACCAGATCATCTGCTACATCGACCCTTCCTTCAAATCAACAACAGCGAACGACTACAAGGCCGCCCGCGTATGGGGCAAAACGGGCCGCGAGCTCCATCTGATCGACTGCTACGTCCGGCAGGACACCGTGGCGGGCATGGTGCGCTGGCTCTACGACTTCCACGAATCGCTACCGGAGGATGTCGCTGTGTCGTACTTCATGGAGGCCAACTTCATGCAGGACATTATTCTCGATGAGTTTGCCCGCGAAGGCGACCTGCGCGGCTACCAGCTGCCTATCATGCCCGACCGTCGGAAGAAGCCCGACAAGCTGCAACGTATCGAGGCCGTCTCTCCCCTCTGGGAGCGCGGACTGGTCTACTACAATGAGGCCAAGCGCAACGACACAGACATGAAGACGGGCATCGATCAGACCCTCTCACTGGCCCGCGGCAGCCGGGCGCATGACGACGCGCCGGATGCCGACGAAGGCGCGATCTACAAACTTCAGAAGGCCTCCCGTGAGGAGCGCTTTGAACCCATCTTCGGCGAACGCCCCGCCCCCAAAGGGGCGTGGTAACCCAATTAAACAACCAACCAACAACTGACATGATCAAGAAACTTCTTCTCGGCCTGCGCTTTCGGCTGGCCGTTCATAAGGCCAACCGGCAAGCCCGCCGATACGGCCGCAAATACCTCGTGATTAACGTAGGCGGCAGCCTTGTGACCCTCTCCAAGCAAGAGCTCACGCTGCTCGTCCGCCGTGGATACTTCCATCGCGGCATCACGGCAGCCAACATCGAAGCCCACGCCCTCCACGTAGCTCTCCCACGGCCCTCCAGCCGGTAGGGTTTCTCGTTTTTCACTTTTCGTTTTTAGCTCCCATGTTTTTGAACAATCTCGACTATCAAGTGATGATCGGCCAGCGTGCCTTCGACCTCATTCAGCAATCGGATGAGGAGAACCGCCGGCGCGCCGAGGAGATGGCCCGTGAAGAGATGGCCGGCTACCTCCGGCCCCGCTACGACGTCGAATGCATCTTCGCCCGACGCGGTGAGCAGCGCAACATGCAGATCGTGATGTTCCTCTGCGACATCACCCTTTACCATCTGGCCTCGTGGCTCCCGCAGAAGATGGGCTACGAGATTCGTGAGATCCGCTACCGCCGTGCCATCGAATGGCTCCAAGGCGTGCAGAGTGGCAAGATCGTCCCCGATCTCGACACCCCGGACGACTCCAATGGCGATCCCCAGCCCTATAACCTCAAATGGGGCTCCGAGCAACACAGTAACTACATCTGGTAATCCCCAACAACTCCCGACAATGAACATCACCGACTTTTTCAGGCGGCGGCCTGCTTCCGAGCTGACCACCGCAGACACCCCCTACGGCCGCTTCGACCTCGCCAAGAAGGCCGACGCCCGGCGAGTGAAGGCCGTCATAGCCGAGGTGCAACGACAGGCCGAATCGCTCACCCGGCAAGAGATCGACTCGTGGCGCTCCGGCTGGCAGCAGGCGCTCGATGTGGAGAATCCCTCCCGCCTTCGCCTCTACAATGTCTACCGCGACGTCGAGGTCGACGGCCACCTCTCTGGCGCCATCGGACAGATCAACGGCTTCGTCAAGGCACGCAGCTTCAAGATCATGTTCGGTGAGAAGGAGGACGAGGAGGCACGCCGCATCTTCGATCGCACTTGGTTCAAGACACTCGTCGACCTCTATTTCTCCGCCCGCTACTGGGGTCATACGCTCATCCAGTTAGGCGACGTCGTCTTCACCGAGGGCGGCGTGCCAGCCTACGACAGTGTCCTGCTCATCCCCCGCCGACACGTCATTCCGGAATACGGCCGTGTCGTTGCTGAGCAGGGGGACGACTGGCGCAAGGGCATCGAGTATCGCCGACCGCCCTTCTCCGACTGGCTCATCGAGTGCGGCGGGCCGTACGACCTCGGGCTTTACCTCAAGGCCGCCCCGCACACCATCCCCAAGAAGAACATGCTCGCCTTTTGGGACACCTTCGGCGAGGTCTTTGGCATGCCTATGCGTATCGCCAAGACCACCTCGCGCGACCCCGCCGTCACGCACCGGATCGAGCGCATGATGCAGAACATGGGGGCCAAGTTCTGGGGACTCTTCCCTGAAGGAACGGACATCGACCTGAAGGAAAACCAGCGCTCCGACGCCTTCAACATCTACGACCGACGTGTGGATCGAGCCAACTCCGAGCTCTCCAAGATCCTGCTCTACCAAACGATGACCATCGACAACGGTAGCAGCCTCTCGCAGTCGGAGGTGCACCTGGAAGTGCTCAAGAACTTGATTGAAGAGATCGCCGACGGCCTGCGCGACATGGTCAACGGTCAGCTCATCCCCCGTATGATTGCGCACGGCTTCCCCCTCAAAGGGGCTTCCTTCGAGTGGGACTACGAAGAGGACTACACGCCGGAGCAGATGACGGCTATCGAGACCATGCTGCTGAACAATTTCGATGTGGATGCGGGTTACTTCGAGGAGAAGTATGGCGTGAAGATCAACGGCCGCCGGACGTATGCACCCGTGCCTGACGGGCCGACTGACGCTGACGAAGAGAAGCTGATGCGCACCCTCACCCGTTTTTTCGGGCAAGCCCCCCAAGGTGGGGGCGACCCGCTTCTTTCCGACTTCTGATCGATGAGCAGTACTATGGGCATGCACACACCGATGCCGCTCACCCCTGCCCAGCCTGCGCGCTGGCCAAGGGGAAGGGTGATGTCGTTCTCCCCATCGACATGTCAGAATACATCGACCGTGCCCTGCGTGACCTCTACCACAAGAAGGTCGACCCACGGCGAGCGCCTGATCCGGCCCTCTTCGATGGCTTTCGCAAGACGTTCGACCATGCGGTAGACACCTCCGTCGACGGCCGCAAGCAGTCCGACTTGGCGCATGCGCTGAAAAGCAGCAATGAGGTCTTCGCCGCCTTCCGTGCCCACCGCATGGGGCGCGATATGGCGGCCAAGATGACGGACGACGAGGGGCAATTGAAGTCCTTCAGCCGCTTCCGCAAGGATGTGGAGCCTATCGCCGACCACCATATCCGACAGTGGCTCCGCACAGAGTACAATATGGCCGTATCGCGCGCTCATTTGGCCGCCGACTGGGAGACGTACGAGAAGGATCGAGACCTTATGCCCAACCTGCGCTGGGTGGAGAGTACGGCCGTCACACCCGAAGCCACCCACCGCAGCTTTTGGGGCATGGTGCGCCCCGTGGATGATGCCTTTTGGGCAGCGCATCACCCCGGCGACCACTGGGGCTGCCAGTGTTCCCTCGAGCAGACGGACGATCCTGTGACGCCCCTCACCGAGGCGCAGGAGCGCAAGGCGCCTAAGCCCTCTCCCGGCCTCGAGGAGAACCCCGGAAAGACCAAGCGTATCTTCTCAGACCGCAGCCCTTACTTCCCCGGCTCCTGCCAGACATGCCCCTTCCGACACCTCCTCTCTGCACCGCGCACAGAGAAGGACTGCTACAACTGCCCGGCAGCTGCAAAGGCCAGTGAAGCCGCCAAGAAGGAAGAGACGTGGACGATTGCCCCGACGACCGCAGGGCGGGTGCGCATCAGTTCACGACACGGCAAAAACGAAGTGAAGGAGAATACAGAGATAGCCACCGTATTGGCCGATCGCCACGGGCACGAAATAGACCTGATCGGAAAAGCCCAGACCGGAAAGAGTGCCGACGCCTACAACCATACCTTGCAATGCGAGCAGGAGTATAAACGGAATACTACGCCGACAGAAAGTGCCATCGATTTTGCGATCAGAAAAGCCGCCCATCAGGCGAACGATATTGTGCTGGATATTGATTCGGACATATCTCCGGGTCTATTGACAAGCTCCATACATTCAAGGGTGAAACGATTAAAAAATATAAAGTCAGTGTGGGTGATCCGGGGAGCTTTCGACAGGCAATATACCCGGGAGGAGATTTTAGCAGATGGCTTTAAAATACAATGGGACTGATCTTGCGACCAGTCCCAAGGCGGGGGCCGGGGGAATCCGATTCACGCCCCGATCCGCCACAAAAGTAAATCAACTTTTCAAACACCGATCAAACACCCTTCAAATAGCGCATAAATCATGACCGAAAAAGCCTTCTTCCGCAAGTTAGACGCCATCCGGAAGGACATCAAGGAGCTGCGGGCCGACAAATGGCCACGCAAGGCGGGCGTCTTAGCCATCAACCTCTTCAATGAGAACTTCCGCAAGGGCGGCTTCTTGAACCAAACACGCGTGGCTTGGAAGCGCACCAAGCGGCAGGACAAACCCCGCAAGACGAAGGCGGGCAAACCCTCTGCCGCCTCGACATACGGCCCACTGCTGAGCGCCCGGCGGCACCTCTCCCGATCGAACGAGAAGATCGTCAGAGACGGACAGGTGACCATCGTCAACCGCGTGCCCTACGCCGCTGTGCATAACGACGGCGGGCGCGCCGGACGACAGCACAAGACCGAAATCCCACGCCGCCAATTCATCGGCCCCTCCGAGACGCTCGATCGGCAGATCATCGGCATGATCCGCACTGACCTCGACAAGCTCCTGAAGCAATGATCCCCCCACGCCCGGCAACAGCAAGGCCCGGCAGAGCGTGTCTCTGCCGGGCCTTTTTACATAGCGACGGCCGCCTTTCCATCTCGGAGGGGCGGCCGCCAGTTTCCTGAAAAAAAAAGAATATCGATATATAGAAATGTCCCTTTATCTGCTGGGGGGGGGGCGGTCACATCTCGTTGATCGCGTCCACCACCTCCTCAAGGTCGCCCTTCGCCTTATGTCGATCGATGAATTCCTCCATCTCCCGACGCGCCGACCGGCCCAATAGGAACCAGTAGAGGTCGGCCGATGTGGAGAGTGGAATCTCGCTGCCATCCGCTTCGTACGCCTTCAGGTCGTCGTTCTTCCGGCCGTAGTCCAGCTCGTAGATGAAGTAGTCCGTCCAACTCTGGCCCTCCGCATCCGTCTCCATGTCGTCCATCTCTCGCTTTAGCGCCTCGACGATCGCCTCGTGCAGCAAGGCGTTGTCGTACTGCATGCCGTAGGCCTCGGGGAAGGCTTGCTGCATGAGTTTGCCATTCCTCCTGTCCTTCTTCTCCTGCGCCTCGAGTGCGGCAAGGAGCCGTTCAAACGTGCCCAACGTCATCATACCGCGCCCTCCTTTCCGACGCTTTTCGTAGCAGCCTTGTAAGCCGCCTCTTGCCGACGGATCCAGAGGGCGATGTCCTTCCACGGCAGCATGCCGCCGGCGTTCTTGTCGTCTACGTAGCAATGGGCGTACACCTTGCGTGCATCCGTGCCATAGGCCGCTACCTGCCCCGGCTGGTGGTCATTGACCCGATCGAAGCCGATGCCTTGCTCCAAGAGCCAGTTCACCATCTCCGTCTGTCTGCGCCCTTCGCGACATGTCCAGATGATGATGTAGTGCCCCTCGGCGCGCAGGGCGTTGATCTCCTCCCGCGCATCCGGCAGGGGGCGCCCGATCCCCGGCCACTGGCCGTCGTGGATCGTCCCGTCAAAGTCAATGGCGATAATCATGGCCGCTCTCCCTCCTTGCCGTCCAGCTCCCGGCTCCGCGTCTTCACAAACTCGTCGTAGGCCACACAGCGATACGTCTCCACCATGTCGATTAGCTCCTCGTGATCGTGGTTCGTCTCCGAGGCCACCCGCTGGAGCGCCCGGAACGACTGCCCGCAGAGGTTGTGCAGCGCCCAGGTCACCTCGTCGATCAGGTCGAACACCTCGCCTAATCCCTCTTCGGCTACATCCGGCCCCGGCCATTCGGTGACGATGTGCAGCCGCACTTCTTGATTCGTCTTGTAAACACCGTTGTCCACATGCATCCAATCCGTCGGGCTAAACTCGATGAACACCGCCGGCAAGGCGAAGGGCACCTCCTGCTCCAAGAGCCCCAAGTGCTGGTTCCACAGATCGATATGTGCGATCGGCTGCGGCCGGTCGATTCGCCCCAGCGCATCCCGGATAGCTTGATACAGTTCTTTTCTCATTTTGTCAGTCTACTTTCTTGATTACGGCCGGTCGATTTCGTCCCGCCCCATCCGCTCCGAGGCTTTGAGTATGCGGTAGAAGGCTCGCTCGCAGATGCCCAGTTGTGGATGGATGTAGCGCCGCCAAATCTCTCGGTTCGAGAGCCCGCTCCTCACGTGCTCGTCGTAGATCTGGTTTACCTCGCTGACGCGCTGCTCGTAGCTCCGCCCCCGCGGATTGAATCGACTCATGCTTGATAACTTGAAATCTAAAAACGAACAACTAAAAATTGCTTGGTACCTGCAAGTTACCCTGCGGGTATCAAGCAACTTTTAGTTTTTAGCTTTTCACTTTTCGTTTTGCTTCACGCTTCCGTCATGCTAAGCGGTACCGGCACCCAGACGCCCGACTTACTGCGCACTGCGGCGCGGATATAGTCCTTCGATTGCGTCGGCTGGTAGCTCTCCTCGATGATGCGCACGCCCTCGATGAAGCGTTCGTTCTTCGTCTCCTCGGCCAGCCGCCTGAGTTGCAGCACACGCTGCGCCTTGAGCGTGCCTGTGCTGTCGCGCGAGAGCAGGCGGAGGATGGTCTTGACCAAGGTGCGGCTCTCGTCGTCCTTGGCCAGCGACTCGATGTAGCCTTTGACCATCGCGATGCCCTCGTCCACCGTGTCGCGGTAGTCGTCCAAGACGTAGTGCCCGACGACGATGCGCTTCGTGCCCTCGGAGTTGGTGAAGGTGTGCGACCGCTGGTCGTCCTTCACCCCAAAGAGCTCCGCCTTCATCTCTAACGCCCCACGAAAGGCCTCTGCGGCCTCCGTCTTACGCCGGGCTATCTCGTCACTGATATTCATAAGTCGTGGCATGACGGTCTCGATCGTCTCGTCTACCAATGCGGTGTAAGCCTCGCGGTCGGCCTTGCGTTTGGCCTCCGCCTCTTTCTTCTGTTTAGCCTCTTTGAAGGCCGCGAACTCTTGGCGCTCCTCGGCCGTCATTTCTACTGTTTCCATAAATGTTTATGCGTTTATCTGTTTGTGGTTGTCGCTTGTCTCGGGGGTGTACACGAAGTACATCATCGCTCCGGGTTGTTTTCCGAGCTCGTCCACCGTTATGCGGTCGACCTTTTGAAGGTCTTCTGTACGCTGTTTGAACGCGTTGTAAAGGCTGCGCAGCCGATCCACCGGGATGCGGTTGAAGGCTTTGTAGCCGGATGCCCGACAGGCAATGGCCTTCACCTCGTCCATCGTGGCTTCGTGCTTCATCTCACGGCGATAGCTGAAGATGGCGGCTATCACCCGCTTGCGCCAGCGGTCAGCATCGGCCAGACCCGGCGTGGTGAGTGTGGTCAGCCGGTCGCAGACCTCCATCAGGCCGCGGCAGTCCAAGTCTAAAGAGCTCTCCACGCCGTAGGCCGAGAGGATCGTGCGTTTGCCGTCATCGTCGATGCCAGCCTTACCCAGCAGGGTGTGAAAGCGCTTCACCAAGCGCTTCTTCTCTCTTTCCATGAATGTTGTTTCCATACTTCGTTTTTGATTGGTTGTGATCGATCATTCTACATAAAACTTCGCGGCCATCTCTTCCGAGATCACGAACTCTCCATTGCCGCCGAAGCGGCTTGTGACGAAGGCCTTGAAACCTTGCACGGAGAAGATCACGTCCGAGTCGCGCATGATCTTCGTAGCTACACTGCCGTCCGGGTTAGTTCCTCGATTGTTCTTCACATGGCTGATAAAGACGAAGAGCGTCCGAGGGAACTCGAGCCGGAGGCGGCGGTACTCCGAGTACTTCAATTCCATGAACTGCACCGAGTCGATGAAGACGACCCGCACCGTGCGACTGTGCTTCAGGCGGTACACCAAATCGTCGAAGAACTCCCGATTGAGCAAGACGAAGTTGCGGCCGACCTCTACCATCCCGTGTCGCTCGATGGCCATGCGGAGCGATTTGTTGATGCCCTCCTCCACGCTGTCGTAGGCCACCTTGCGATGCTTGGCCAGCGCCTTGGCCAGGATCATGGCCATCGATGTCTTGCCGTTTTTCGAGGGGCCATAGATGAACCACGCCCCGCCGGCGATCTCTGCCTTGCCGATGGCTGCATCCAGCTCCGCGCCGAGGCTCACCCCTTCCGGATCCACCATGCGCGTCAACTCACGTGCGCCGTAAGCTCGCTTCAGTTTCATGCCACGTCCTCCGCTGCTTTCGCCTCGGCGGCCTGCCGACGCAGGCGGTTTAAGGCATGGCACTTGCGCTTGACGCGCCGGAGGTCGCCTTCCGAGTCCTTCTTCACCGTATCAATCTCCTGCAACGTCTCCACGCCATTGGCCCGGCAGACGTCCGAGATGTCTGTCGCGCTCAGTCCCGGCATGGCTACGAAGCGGCGGCCGATGCGGGAGTAGATCTCCTTGTAGCCCTTCTTGTTCAGGCGGAGGCCGCGGCGGATCTTCTTCTCCAAGTAGTCCGTGGCCATCAGCACAATGCCGCAGTAGTCCTCTAACTTGTTGTAGAAGGTGATGAAGAAGAACATCACCTGATCGCTGAGCTTGTCGGCCTCGTCAAGGATGATGAGGGGGTTCTCCTTCCGCTTGAGCTCCACCACCACGTCGTCCACCATGTCACCCACGGTATCGCCGGCGGGGTTTCGGCCCATCACGCGGAGCAGCTCGCGGAGGAAGGTCTTGCGGTTCCAATACTCCGAGCAGGCCAGCAGGTAGACGTTGCGGTGATTCGTGCTGTAGGCCGCAGCCGTCAGCGATTTGCCTGTGCCCGCCTCGCCGCAGACGGCCAGCACGAGGGCGTTTTCTTGCGCGTCGGCGAAGATGTCCGACAGCGCCTTGTAGTTCCTTGTTTCCACGATGTTCCATCTGGTTTGTTTCACTCCGATCTGTGCCGCCACGCTGCGCCACATCTTCTCATGGATCAGCTCCCACCGTCCGGTCACGATCTGCGTCACCGTGGCAGGGCTGACCCCTACGAGCGAGGTGGCCGCCCGCTTTTGGCTGCCCTTTATCTCGCAATACTCCTCCAGGCGCACCCGGATCATCTCTTTCTCTTCGTTCGTGATCATTTCTTCTAATTGTTAATGGTTAATGATCAATGGTTATCCCAAGTACCCGGCATAATCATTAATAATTGACAATTCATAATTCATTCAGGTAGTTGTAATCGTCCTCCAAGGCGGGCACCAGCATCGTCTCGCGCTTCAGGGCGCTGCCGATGTCTTCTCGCACCGCCTGCTGTCTCTTCTCTTTTTTCTTTTCGCCAGTCGGTCGTTTCTTCTTGGGCGCCTCTTGCCGCTGCTGATGAGCCGCCTCCATCGCCGCACGCTCCACGCCGCGCAACTGAGGCATCCGGAGACCGTGCTGGCCGGGGTGCATGCCCTGCCGCTCAAGGAGCTGTTCGGTGGCCTCCAGCATATCGGCCCGCGCCACCTTGTTGGTCAGATCCATGCGGCGGATGAAGCTGCGCTCCTCCCGGGTCTGCTCCTGACGGGCGCGGCTGACCTCGATGTACTTTCGGGCGAAGGTGACGAAGCGCAGCTGCCCTTGTGAGTCACGCGTATAGAGCGCCACGCAGGTCATGTCCTCCGGGTCGTAGCCGACGAAGAAGTCGCGCCCTACATTCTGCCGGAGGAACTCCCCATCGGGCAGGCCTTCCGGGGTGAGCACCTCCCACGTGTAGCGCTGTCCATCGATCGTCTTCTTCAGCCCCGAGGCGGTGTATTTCGAGGAGTGCTCCTCGTCTCGCTGGCCGAAGATTTGGAGCATGTCGAGCGCGGTGACGGGCTCCGATTCGGGGTTTTGGGACTCCCGGTACATGTCGATCCGCCGCCGACCTGTGGCCGGGTGCAGCGCCTCGTTCCACTCCCGGCGGCGCTGGGCGTAGAGCTGCCGGATCTCCTCGAGCGAGGGCAGATCGCGCCGGTTGGCGAGGATGAACTCGCGGTTGGCGTGGCTCTCGTCCTTCCGGGCCGTCACGTTCTGACCGGTGAAGAACCAGTCGCGGTGCAGGTAGTCGGCTTGGAAGCGGCCGAACACGCTCTCGATCGTTTTCGACTTACCGTTGTAGGGCTGCGTGGGTATGGCCAGCTGGGCCATGCTGCGGAAGAAGTCGCTGTTCTTCAGTTTGCCGTGTCCGCCTTGGTTGTCGAAGCGGATCTCGTATGGCTTGCGGCCTGCTGTCTGGAGGGCCATCTTGTAGGCGAAGAATTGCGCCTCCACGTCCTCTCGCGGGCTGATGTGGTAGCCCAGCAAGACCTCGCTGTAGGCGTCCATCACCTCATACACGCAGCAGGTGGCCACTCGTCCCTCCGAGTCGCGGTAGTAATAGTTCAGGCGCGTACCGTCGCCGTACCAGATGGCGTCGCGCACCTCCGGCAGGGCCGTCTTGTGGTGGCGGGTGAAGAGCTCCTTGGCCTTCAGCTCGCCGTGGCGGAGGCCGTACCACAGGGGGCGCACCTCGGGCCGATCCAAAAGGCGCCGGATGGTGTTCTCCGAGCGGACGGGCTTCCACCCGCGCTCCCGGGCCACGCGGTTATACGCCTCGAAGAGCTGCTTTACCGTCAGGCGGTCGACGGGTGTGGCGTAGCGGGCGATGAGCCATTCCCTGGCCTCCTCCTCGAGGCGCAGGGCGGTGTCGTTGCCGTAGTTCTTCGATACGAAGGCGGCGTAGCCCTCCTCCTTGAAGCGCATGACGAGCCGGCGGAAGCCGCGTTCGCTCATCGGCAGTGAGTTGGGCAGACCCTTCGTCTGCTGCTCGGCGGCGTAGGCCACGGAGTCGCGCCAGAACTCACCCATCGGGATGTTGCGGTGCGCGCGGATCACCTCAAGTCGGCCGAGCAGATGGCGCACGATGGTGGCGTTGTGAGTGTATCGCGTGATGGCGTCCTCGGGCAGGTGCGCTTGGGCCTCTCCGTAGGTGTAGTCGCGGAAGAAGGCGGCGGCCTCAGCGTCTGGTGTCGGCCCCGTGGAGCGACGCACCCCGGCCTGCTCATCCCGCCGCCCGAACGCCCGCTCGATGGCGGCAATGCGCTCCGGCCGACGGATCGACCAGGCGTCGATCAGCGTGCGGTCGTGCCGGCTCCGGCGGTAGATCGTGAGGTCGCCACGCTTGGAGTCGTTCTCAAACTGGTTCCGGGTCAGCCCCGCTTCCAACCAGCCCTCCACGCTCAGGCACAAGTGGCCGTCCATCATTTGATACATAATGCTATCTCCTCCTGAATGCCGACCCTACGCGTAACTTTGCGCTATCACGTATTCAATAATCGACATACATTTCATGGATTTTACCGATCAAGAGTATCGTCGTTTGGCTCGTTTGGGCATTGAATTGACGAATCAAGCGATCGACTTCTACCGTCATCTCCTAACTGTATCCGCAGGTAGTCTTGGCTTATTAACCGGCCTTCACGCATCAAGCGCTGAATGCCTATACACCCGTCTGGTATATCTTCTTGTAGTGGTAGCACTTGCAATCGGTATCCTAACATCAGCCATCGTACTGCATGGTTTGTCAATGCTGCCGGCTCGGGTCCAAAAAGAATATCTTGAGGAACGAAGATCTGCAGCAAGGGAAGGGCGTCCAACTCGGTCTGTGTTGGTCTACGCGAAAAAGCTGACCGTATATGCGGAACGATGCTGTCTTGTATCGCTCGCCATAAGCCTGATAGGCATCGTGGTGTATGTATGCTTGACTTCATTTTAAGTGTGGGGGATAGTCCGGCCGCTGGGGCCGATTAGTTTTTCGTCTTTAGTCTTTCAACTTGGAAATCATTGTCCGGTTCGGGGGAGTCGAACCCCCGCGGCCGTGTGAGAGCCAGCCGTCAAAGCCCTGAACCGGTGCCCCCGCAGCAGAAAGATGGAAAGGCTGCTGAGGGCGCGTTAAACACATTCTAAACAGCACTTAACCGGCGTTTAAACACCGGCCATGAACAAAAAAGCATCTCAATATTTCTCTAAGTAGTCCGCAATCCGCTTCAACCGATCCTGGTCGCAGCGCCAAATCAAGGCCAGCGAGGCCACCACATTCATCCCCAGCAGGAAGTCCACCGCCACCGGTGCCCCCTCCACCGCCTCGCACGAAGCCGCCACGCAAAACCACAGCAGCCGCAGCCACATCCCTACACTCGTCATCCTGAACGCCCCCCAAAACATCCGTAGAGGCGTATCGCATACGCCCTCCGGGCATCCCGTGAGGGATGAATGCCCGCTCTTGCATCTTCCGTTTTCCATTTTTTTACTTTTCACTTTTCGTTTATGCCCTTCCTTGGATATATCGTTCCACCCGGTCGGCTGTCAAGCTGACCGGCTGACCCTCGTCCGAGTCGAACAGGTAGGCATCCAGCTCCCTATATCGGTAGCGCACCATCTCGCGGTGCCCCCGGCCCGTGTACCAATAGCACCTGCCGGGCCTCAATTCCCTTGCTTTCATAAATAATTCCGATTGATTCTTGTATATAATTCTCGCCGATTGTTGTATCCTCATCATTTGTATTCCGTCACCCTGTCCTCAACCGCCTCCGGCCCTAACACAAAGCGATACATCCGCGTTTTACAGTGAAACACATAGCGCTCATCGCCCAAATTCCCGGTGTAGGTCAGTTCCATCTCCTTGCCTCCAAGCATCCGGTATTTATACCGCGCCCCGATGATCAGTTTGTTCGCGTCCACGTCTCGTCCTCCCGAATCTTTTCTTCCACCATCGGCCGGCCGACCATCATCGTGCCCACCTTCGGCCCACAAAAGCGGAACACATAGATCCGTCCCACCTCTTTCTCACACTCAAAACAGAGTGGCAGTTCCCGACCGCCGCGACCCGTGTATACATATTTCCGGCCCGGCACCAATTCATTCGCTTTCATCACTCTGCCTGATTTTATCTATTTCACTTACCACCAGCGCCCTCAGCGCCGGCCCGATCTGCGGATTGTTCCACATCGTCTGGCACAGCCTCAAAAGCGCATACCCCTGGCCGTACGCCGAGAGATTGAACTCCGCCACCTCCACGCCGCCCAGCTGATCCATCGCAACCAACATCACCGCACGATCTTCGCCTTTCTCTTCGGCTATTTTGACCAACTCGTTCCCCATTTCATAAGACCGTTTAATAAAAGAGCTCTCCATCTCCGAGTCCTCCACTGGCCTTATATCCTTATCCTTATTCATTTCGTTTTAGCTGTTCATTATTAACTCTATCGCATCACTCAGCGCATCGATACGCGCCTGTGCGCGCAGCAGTTCTACATACAGCGGGTGCGCCGCTTGGACGATCGCCTCGTCCATCAGTTCTTCTTCCAATCGCTCCGCATCCGCCCGTGCCAACTCCAACCGCTGGCCCAATTCGCCGATCACGTCGTCGTACGTCTTTGCCTTATCCATTTCCTTCATGTTGGGGGTATTATTTCCCAGGTGCCCCAGCTGGAGCACCCGGGGGTGGGGTTAGTTCAGGTTGAAATGCAGCTTGATCACTTCTATAATCGCCCGAAACGTCCGTCCGCTCGGCGCGTCGCCGATCAGGGCCGTAAAGTCCTCGAGGGTCTCTGAATAATGCTCGAAGAGCACGCCGACCTCGCCGTTTTTCTCGCGGAAGGCCGTGAGCGGATCATGTTTCCATCGGCCGAAACCCTGAAAAACGCAGTAGTCTCCGATGTGCTCAACGAGTGCCTGTCGGCCGATATTCGCCCAGCCGAACACCCGGGCATGCCCCGTGACCTCCGCTTCGTCTTTTACTGCCGCTATGCCCTCTACTTCGGCTTGTCCGTGCACTTTGGCTTGTCCGCCGACATAAGCCTTCTCGTGGACGCAGGCGTTGTCGTACACCCGTGCGTCCTCTCCGACCCACGCGTAGTCATAGATCTGCGCGTTACCGTACACCCGGGCGTTGCCGCTCACATAGGCGTAGCAGTACACAAAGGCCTCGCCCCATACCTCCGCGTTGTTGTCCACCCACGCCTCGCCGCCGAGGTTGTCCTCACGCTCTACGAAGCCGCCTTTCTCGCCCGCCTTAGCGTGCCGCGTGTCGCGCGTGGCTTCAATGCGGTAAAGCGTGACGCCGGCCTCGTTTACTTTCGTCTCTTCTGTTAGTTTGAAGTGCTTGTCCATCTTTCTTTCTGTGTTTATTGAGGTTTGTATGAAGGGCACCCCGGCTGGGGCGCCCGTGTGGTTTAATTAGAGTTCAAATCGCGCTTTAATCACCTCCAGCACCGCGGGGTAAACCTGCTTGAAAACTGACTTGTCGCTGGCTTGTCCGACCAGCTCGGTGAAGGCCTCCAAGGTGTACACCTCGTCCAAGTGGCAGACCCTGAGGTCGCCCGCCTTCGTCCGGTAGACTGACGTTATACCGGCTTCCGGGCAGAGGTTGTGAAACTGAC
>CAUPYF010000005.1:0-29131 GCA_963515435.1 uncultured Tannerella sp.
CCAGGATCACGTACGAGGCATAATCCAGGAACCAGCTCTGATACATGCCCGGCAGGTGGCGCACACTGTCTGCAGCCTCCGCCCCGGGCGCATACCCATTGCCCTTCGCTGTGCGCTCATCCCGTTTCACGTCTTCCCTCGCCGCCTCATCGCGGAGCCTTTCCTCGTCGCGTTCGTCTTCTTCTTTCATTCTTATTTATGGGTTATATGGGTTACATCCTTCATTCCATGCGCCTTTTTGCCGGCGCCGGGCAAAAGTAGACGAATTGAAACGTTCACATCGCGGCGCATCTCTCCCCCAATTTCCCTACGGGTATACCGCAATAAGACGGCCCGAAAACCGCCTGCAAACAGTGCATCCCTCCGTATTTTCCCCCCGAAAAGTCCGATCTATTCCGCTCTCCCGCAACCTGTAGAGAGTGTTTGCCCAGAACAAATGCTCGCACGGACGCTTTCAGGGCCCATTCGCTCGTGTCTTAGCCAATTTTCAGGTATATACGACACATTACAAGCAACTTTTTCCTTCTGATCAAAGATAGATAGCTATAAAAATCTAACATTTCATCAATAGAAGATTGCATTAATGTATAAAAACAACTTTTTCATATTATAGTATATATTCAAAACCTATAAAAATCAACCTGTTTTAATTTAAAAATTGCAGTATACAAATATAAATCAGCATTCTTACACTCACACACCTTCTCATATACTGAAAAAGTAACTTATTTCAGATTGCGCATAATTTTACATAGACAAAAACCAGGCTATTTGTAATAACAATATATTTTATATATTCAAAAAATTGATTTTTTACAGTTCACATATTTTGTTACACTTAGAAAAGGCTATCTATCTTTCGCATTTCATTTCTTGTTACTTACAAAAAGCCAGATGTATAGAACGAATAAGACCTACTAAAGCCTCTTCCGCAGCCTGCAGCCTCTCCCACTCCCATATACATGGAAAAATCTCAGGCAACCGGCCCTCAACTTTCGTAAGCAAGGGAAAAACTCAGACAATGGGCTCCCCGTTTTCGCAAAGCATGAGAAAATAGACACAGACGGGGGAACAATCAACGCGGAAAGTCCTGAAAACAGAAGTAGTACAGATGATATAAATCCAACAATATCCATGCGTGCACAATAGCTTCAAATGAAAAAGTAAGATTTCGATTTTTCTTTACATTTGCCGCCGTATTGCAAACTCGATATAGCAATTGGGTTTATGAAGAAATTTATTCAACATCGTGGTATCGTAAAACATGCCGGGGAAGGCCGCATCGTGGTGTGTATCGAACAGCAGAGCGCATGCGCCGCGTGCCATGCGAAGTCGGCCTGTCTTGTATCGGACAAAAAGGAGAAACTTATTGAGGTGAAGGGTGAGAGTCGCCGATTTGCCAAGGGGGAAGAGGTGATGGTCTCTGCCCAATCGTCAAGTGGGATGCTGGCTGTCATCCTTGCGTTTGCCGTGCCCTTTGTTTTAGTTGTGGCAGCCGTTTTCGTTGCCATCCGCTTGAGCGGTGACGATGGCGTCGGCGGGCTGGCGGGGCTGGCTACGCTGGCCGCCTATTACGCCCTGCTCTACGCCTTCCGTGAGAAGGTTGGGCAGCGTTTTTCATTCTCCGTCTCCAAGCTTGATGCCGCTTATTGATCATGTAATCAATTACACACGACAATGTATATAGCGATCATTTTATTAGGAACGGTGGGTGCCATCGCGGCGCTCATCCTGTTTGCCGTATCGAAGAAATTCGAGGTGCATGAAGATCCGCGTATCGGTCAGATACAGGAGGCTCTGCCGGGCGCCAACTGCGGCGGCTGCGGATTTCCGGGCTGCGGAGGCTTTGCTAACGCATGCTTTAAGGCTGAGACGCTCGACGGGCTGTTTTGCCCCGTGGGCGGTCAGGACGTGATGAAGCGGGTGGCCGAGGTCAAGGGCGTGGCCGTGGTGGCCAGCGCACCGAAGATCGCCGTGGTGCGCTGCAACGGCACGTGCGAGGCGCGCCCGCGGACGAACATTTATGACGGGGCTTCGAGCTGCACCATCGCCGCCGCACTCTATCGCGGCGAGACGGGCTGCTCCTTCGGCTGCTTCGGCTTAGGCGATTGCGTGGACGCCTGTGAGTTCGATGCGATTCACATCAACCCCGTGACGCGCATCGCGGAGGTGGTGGAGGACAAATGCGTGGCCTGTGGGGCGTGCGTCAAGGCGTGCCCGACGAAGATCATCGAGCTTAGGAAGAAGGGGCCGAAGTCGCGCCGCATCTTCGTTTCCTGTATGAATAAGGATAAGGGCGGCGTGGCGCGCAAGGTCTGCTCGAATGCCTGCATCGGCTGCGCGCGCTGCACCAAGGAGTGTGCCTTTGAGGCCATCACGGTGACAAACAACTTGGCGTACATCGACGACACGAAATGCCGCCTCTGTCGCAAGTGCGTCGTGGTTTGTCCGACGAAGGCCATTCACGAACTGAACTTCCCGCCGCGTAAGGATCCGAAACCGGAAGCCCCGAAGGCGGCTGCTCCGGCCGCGCCCTCGCTTGTGGAGGCCGCTCGAGCCAATGCTCCGGACGAGAAACCTGCTCCGGACGAAACGGCTGTGGCAACCGCTGAACCGGCCGTGAAAGATTGACCCACCCTAACAACTACTACATACCTATTATATATGTATACATTCAGAATTGGGGGGATTCACCCAGCAGGGAACAAGTTATCGGCCGGACGTCCGATCGAGGTGATCGCACCCACGGCCAAGGTGGTCATACCGCTCGGACAGCACATCGGTGCGCCTGCTGAGGCGGTAGTGGCCAAAGGCGACAAGGTGAAGGTCGGGACACTGATCGGCAAGGCTGCAGGGTTCGTTTCGGCTAACGTCCACTCGTCCGTGTCGGGCACAGTGACCAAGGTCGACACCATGCTCGACGCCGCAGGGCTGCCCAAACCGGCCGTCTACATCAACGTGGATGGCGACGAATGGGAAGAGACGATCGACCGCAGCGAGACGCTCGTTCACGAGTGCACGCTTTCATCCAAAGAGATCATTGGGAAGATCGCCGATGCTGGCATCGTCGGTATGGGTGGCGCCACCTTCCCCACGCAAGTCAAGCTGTCGCCGCCCCCGGGCAGCAAGGCTGAGATACTGATCGTGAACGCCGTCGAGTGCGAGCCGTACCTTACGTCGGACCATTCGCTGATGCTGGCCAAGGGTCCGGAGATCATCGTCGGGGTGAAGATCCTCATGAAGGCCATCGACGTTCGACGCGCCGTGATCGGCATTGAGAGCAACAAGCCCGACGCGATCCAGCTGATGAAGAAGCTCGCCGCCAAGGAGCAAGGCATCGAGGTGATGCCGCTCAAGATGCGTTACCCGCAAGGGGGCGAGAAGCAACTCATCGACGCCGTGATCCGCCGTCAGGTGAAGAGCGGCGCGCTGCCTATCTCGGTCGGCGCCGTGGTGCAAAACGTGGGCACTGTCTTCGCCGTCTACGAGGCTGTGCAGAAGAACAAACCGCTCATCGAACGCGTCATCACCGTCACAGGCAAGAGCATAGCGAAGCCATCGAACTACATTGCCCGCATCGGTACGCCGATCAGCACACTCATCGAAGCCGCTGGCGGCATCCCCGAAGACACGGGCAAGATCATCGGCGGCGGCCCCATGATGGGGCGCACGATGATCACGGACGATGTGCCGATGATGAAGGGCAGCTCGGGCATCCTGCTTATCCCGAAAGCCGAGGCCGTACGCAAACCCATGCGCGACTGCATCCGCTGCGCCAAGTGCGTCAATGTCTGCCCGATGGGCCTGGCGCCGTATCTGCTGATGAATCTGGCCCTCCACAAGACGTGGGGCGAGGCGGAAGAGAATTACATCGTCGACTGCATCGAGTGCGGCTCGTGCAGCTACACCTGCCCGTCGAACCGCCCGCTGCTCGATTATATCCGCATGGGCAAGGGCACGGTGATGGGCATTATCCGTTCGAGAAAGAAATAATTAGACATGGATACTAAACTGATCATCTCTCCCTCGCCGCACATTCATAGTGGCGATTCGATAAGCAAAAACATGTACGGCGTGCTTATCGCCTTGGTGCCGGCCTTCCTCGTGTCGCTCTACTGCTTCGGGTTGGGCGCACTCGTCGTGACACTTGTCTCCGTCGCTTCGTGCGTCATCTTCGAGTATCTCATACAGAAATACCTTTTTAAACGTGAGCCAACCATCACGGATGGCTCGGCCATTCTGACGGGCGTCTTGCTGGCGTTCAACCTGCCGTCGAACCTGCCCGCGTGGATCATCATCCTTGGCGCACTCTTCGCTATCGGTGTCGGCAAGATGTCGTTTGGCGGATTGGGCAACAACATCTTTAACCCCGCGCTCGTGGGGCGTGTCTTCCTGCTGATCTCCTTCCCCGCGCAGATGACCACGTGGCCCGTGGCTGGCGTCTTCCCGCTGACTTACACCGACGCACAGACCGGCGCCACAACGCTTTCGCTGATGCACTTCACGAAAGACATCGCCGGCGTTGTCCCCTCAGCCATTGGTCTGACGGGCGGCAGCCTCGGCGAGATGAGTGAGCTGGCGTTGCTTCTCGGCTTCGTCTTCCTGCTCTATCGGCGCATCATCACGTGGCACATCCCTGTGGCCGTAGTCGGCACCGTGGCCGTGTTCACCACGATCCTGTACCTCTTTAACCCGACGGAGCTTTACAACCCGCTGATCCACCTTACTTCGGGCGGACTCATGCTTGGCGCCGTCTTCATGGCGACGGACTATGTGACGTCGCCCATGACGAAGCGCGGCTCCCTGATCTACGGCGTCGGTATCGGCCTCTTGACGGTGCTCATCCGCGTCTTCGGATCATACCCCGAGGGCATGTCGTTCTCCATTCTGATTATGAATGGCCTCACGCCGCTGATCAACACCTACATCAAACCCAAACATTTCGGAGATAAATAAACCGATGGAAAAAGTAAAATCCACATTCATCACCATCGTGGCCTCGCTGACGGGCTTCTGCCTCGTCGCAGGCACGGCATTGGCCTTAGCCAACCGGCTGACCGCAGACAAGATCGAAGCAGCCAAAGCTGCTGCCCTGCAAGAGGCCATTAAGAAGGTGGCGCCCGAGTTCGACAACGACCCCTCGGCCGAGCAGTATAAAGTGGGCCTGGCCGAGGGCGATTCGCTCACCGTTTACCCCGCTAAGAAGGGCGGCAAGCTCGTCGGTGCGGCCGTGGAGACGAACACCAAGAAGGGCTTCGGCGGCGAGGTGCGCATCATGATCGGCTTCGATGCCGACCATAAGATTGTGAACTACTCCGTGCTTGAACACAATGAAACCCCCGGCCTCGGATCGAAGATGGAGGAGTGGTTCCGCACGGATAAAGGCAAGCAGAGCGTCCTCGGACGCGACATGAAGGGCGGCGCGCTGAAAGTCTCGAAAGACGGCGGCGACGTGGACGCCATCACGGCCGCCACGATCTCCTCGCGCGCCTTCCTCGACGCCGTCAACCGCGCCTACAGTGCTTACACCAACGCCGACGCCAACAGTGGCGCCACGGCTCAGAACAACAACTGAAATCCCCCCCCCGGATTATGAACTACCTCAAAGTGATCAAAAACGGGATCATCACTGAGAATCCCACCTTCGCCCTGCTGCTGGGCATGTGCCCCACGCTGGCCACCACCTCGTCGGCCATCAACGGTATGAGCATGGGCCTGGCCACCTCCTTCGTCCTCATCTGCTCCAACGCCGCCATCTCGGCCATCAAGAAGCTCGTGCCCGACGAAGTGCGCATCCCCGCCTACATCGTCATCATCGCCTCCTTCGTGACCATCCTACAGATGTCCATGCAGGCCTACATGCCTGAACTCTACAAGAGCCTCGGCCTCTTCATCCCGCTGATCGTGGTGAACTGCATCGTGCTCGGTCGCGCTGAGGCCTTCGCCTCGAAGAATGGCGTCGTGGCTTCCGCTTGCGACGGCATCGGCATCGGCCTTGGCTTCACCCTGGCCCTGACGCTGCTCGGCACCTGCCGCGAGCTCCTCGGCACTGGCCGCGCCTTCTCGCTCGCCCTCTTCCCCGAGCACTACGGCGCCCTGCTCTTCGTGCTCGCCCCCGGCGCCTTCATCGCCCTGGGCTACCTCATCGCCCTCGTCAACAAACTGAAGAAATAACCCCCAGGCCTTATGGAATACATCATCATTTTCATCGCCGCAGTCTTTGTCAACAACATTGTCCTGTCGCAATTCCTCGGCATCTGCCCCTTCCTCGGCGTGTCGAAAAAGGTGGACACGGCGCTTGGCATGGGCATGGCCGTGACGTTCGTCCTCACCATTTCCACGATCGTCACCTTCCTGATCCAGAAATATGTGCTCGACGCCTTTGGACTGGCGTACCTGCAGACGATCGTCTTCATCCTCATCATCGCCGCCCTGGTGCAGATGGTGGAGATCATCCTGAAGAAAGTCTCGCCCGCGCTCTACCAGGCCCTTGGCGTCTTCCTGCCGCTGATCACGACCAACTGCGCCATCCTCGGCGTAGCCATCCTGGTCATTCAGAAGGATTACAACCTGCCGCAGTCCATCGTCTTCGCCGTCTCTACGGCCATCGGCTTTGCGCTCTCCCTCGTCATCTTCGCCGGTATCCGCGAGCAGCTCTCGCGCCTGAACGTCCCCGCGGCGATGAAGGGCATCCCCATCGCGCTGCTCACTGCCGGCCTGCTTGCGATGGCCTTCATGGGCTTCTCCGGCATCGTGTGAGAAGTTACGAGTGACAGGTTACGAGTGACGCATGTTTATAAGTAAGGGGCACCTCCAATTGTGGGGGCGCCCCTTGTTTTTCTTTTGGGAAGGCGGAGG
The DNA here is from genome assembly GCA_963515435.1 of uncultured Tannerella sp. GTDB lineage: Bacteria > Bacteroidota > Bacteroidia > Bacteroidales > Tannerellaceae > Tannerella. The sequence continues at coordinate 6,859 of CAUPYF010000005.1, forward strand.
ACTGCTCCCTCCTTTTTCTAAGGCACTGCCAGCCACTGACTGACCTCGGCCGTGTCTTCTTTGGCATGCAGGGCCATCTCGTGTTTGCAGGACAAACATAGGCTGATTCTATAAGCCGAAGGCATTTCTGTTTATTATTCTCATACACTAACAGCAACTATTAAGTATTTACAGTTGCTATACATGTATTGTTGTGGCAACTATTAAGCATAGATAGTTGCTATACATATATTGTCGTGATAACTATTAAGCATTGATAGTTGCTATACATATATTGTTGTGACAACTATTAAGTATAGATAGTTGCTATACATGTATTGTCGTGGCAACTATTAAGCATTAGCAGTTGATTGGAAATGCCTTCATGAATAAATCCATGTCCTGATGCGGCCTGAAGGGCTGCCGGACGATGTCCCTTCAGGCTGCATCAGGTACACAATAGCAAACCATTCCCATTGATCACCTCTCCTTACGCGATCGCTTCCGGCGCAGGCGGCGCAGAAGGAGCCAGAGGCCGGTGAGGGAGACAATCGTGCCGCCAACCATCGAGCCGAACATGAGCACGTGCCACAGCACGGGGCGGTCGAGGATCCACTTGACTGAGAAGCTATGCAGCGCCTGGTACGTCCATTTGCGGGCGCGGGTGTTGGCGTTGAAGTAACGCACCTCGGCCGTCGCGGGATTGATGTAGAACGAACTGCGGTCGGGGTCGTCGGCCGTGAGGCGGTAGACGGGCAGGGGGAGGCGCATGCGCTTGTGGATGTAGTAATTGTCATACGCGCAGAGCTGCGTGATCTGCACACGGCTTTCGGGCAGCAGGTCGCGGACGAAGGCTGTGACCTCGTCCGCGGTAAGGCTGAGGGGACGGACATCGGGCGTGGCGGCATCGGTGCAGAGCGCGCTGTCACTGACCACGACGCGGTAATAAGGCCTACGGCCAAAGCCGCACCACTCGATCTTCTGCACCTGCCCGTTGTAAGCCGAGAGCAGCTGCCGGTAGTCGAGCGGGTAATCGGCTGGGGCGAGGGGCAGCGAGCGGTCGGAGGCCGCGACGGCGAGGTCGGGGGCGTGGGTGCGGATGAGCCACTGGGGCACCTTCTGGAGCGACATCATGCCGCTGAAGGCGAAGGTGAAGACGAAGAGCCCGAAGAAGAGTCCGAGGACATGGTGCCAGCGGTAGAGCGGCCTCCGGTAGGGGCTGCCAAGGCGGCGGCGCTGGCGCCATTGCCTGACGATCATCCGCACGCCGACGATGAGGCCGAAGAGGCACATCAGCGCGCCGACGCCGGAGAGGATGATGACCGTGTTGCGCCAAAGGCCTGTGTAGTGCCGCAGGTTGAAGAGGTATATCCAGTGCGGGATGGCGCCGATCCATGCCCAGAAGCGATCCGTGCGGGTGCTGTGCTGCACGCCCTCGCCGGTGCGGGAGGAGACGTAGAGCTCGGAGGCGTCGGCGTAGTGGAAGCGGTAGGCGGGCAGGTCGTCGAGGTTGCGGTCATAGGTGAGCCAGCGGTCGAGGTGGCGGACGGTGTCGACGCGCAGGATGGGCGCAGGGTTCAGGCGGGTGGCGTAGCGGAGGATCTCGTCGTAAGTGACGCGCCCGTCGGCTGTGGTGTAGGCGCCGATGGTGCGCGTCTGGCCGTCTGAGGTGTAGGTCAAGCGCACGCCGCCGTGTCCGTCGGTCGTGAGGGCGAGGGCAGTGAGCCGACCCGCGGGCAGGAGGCGCAGCAGGCTGTCGGCCGTGGCGCAGGCGGAGGTGTCGCATGTGGCGAGTCCGTGGTAGCGTTCGCTCTCGGTGATGCGCGGGAAGTTGTGGTAGATCATCACGAATCCCGAGAGGAACCATAAGACGAACAGGACGCTGAGCACCTGGCCCAACGTCCTGTGTAAGCGGTGAAACCACTTCATGATTTATCTCAAATTATAAGACAACGCGATGGTATAGTTGCGTCCGATGCAGGGGACAATCTGCCGGCCGTAGGTGTTGAGGGCATACTCCACATCGAAGACGTTGTTGAGGTTGAAGGAGAGCGAGATGCCTTTGCCAAAGCGGTAAGTGGCGCCGAGGTCGGTGATGAAGTGCGAGGGCAGCTCCACGTCTTGGCTGAGGTTGTTGTACATCTTGTCCGTGTATGACAGCGTGTAGTTCACGGCCAAGCCTTTGAGTGCGGAGCGCTCAGCGAAGGTGTAGGTGCCGGCGGTGAAGAACATGTTCTTGGGCACATAAGCCAGCGGCCGCCCCTCGTCGCCATCGATGTTCAGGTAGTCGTTCTTGGCGATCTCGCTCACGCGGGCGTTCGTGTAGGTGTAGCCGGCGGCAAGGGAGAGCTCGGGGATGGGGTTGATGCCAAACTCGATCTCGCAGCCCTCGGAGAGGGTCGTGCCCACCTGCCCGACGACCGTCTTGCTTTCGCCGCCTTCCTCTACGGTGGCCAGCGTCTTGCGCTCGTTCCGGCGCTTGATGTGATAGACGGCGGCAGAGGCATAGAGCAGGTCGCCGTGGGTGTACTTCACGCCGAGTTCGCCTTGATAGCCCGTCTGCGGCTTGAAGATCTGCGCCGTGTGCTCAGCGTCGAAGCGCTTGCCCTCGGAGTTGACGTAGATGAGCTTCGGGGAATAATACTCGCGGTAGGGCTGGAAGAAGTTGGCGAAGGATCCGTAGATGGAGAGCGACTTTATGGGCAGGTAGACGAGCCCGGCGCGGTAGGTGAAGGCCGAGTTGTCGACGGTGGAGAAGGGCTCGGTGCGCTTGAACGACCACGAGTCGTCCGTCACGGGCATATTCTTCAGCGTGCGTTGGTAGCGGACATGATCGAAGCGCCCAGCCAGCATCAGCTTGAAGTGATCCGAGAGCTCGAGGATATTTTGCAGATAAAGGGCATGGACGAGGAGCCGCGAGGGGTTGGCTGTCTTGATGCGCGTGGCGATGTAGCCCATGCTGTGCGGGTCGTGCGCGTCGATCACGGAATAGAGGCCGGGGCCGTAGACGCCGTAGGTGTTGTTGAAGCGGTCGTTGCGGGGCGCGCGGGTGGAGCTGAAGGAGTTGCGCATATAACCGACAAAGGAGTAGCCGGCGAGGTATTCATACTTCATGCCGTTGTCAAAGGTGAAACGCCCGTTGGCCTCCAATTGGTTGTGATACATGTATGCCCGGTTGGCGAACTTCAGCGGGCCGCTCAGCTCAAGGGAGTCGAGTGAGATGTAGGTGCGCGTTGTCTTGCCGCCCACGGTGCGGTCGAAGTAGTGCTTATAAATAGGCGAAGAGGAGGTGAGATAGGTCAGCGGCTCGGTGCTGAAGTAGTCGTTCATGTCGTAAGTAAAAGTGAAGGCCTCGTTCAGGCGGAAGGCGTCGGAGGGCGTGTAGCGGTAACGCAGCGAGGCGTTGGCGCCGCTGTTGCGGAAGAGGTCAGATTCGTTGTTGTAGCGCGCACGGCGGTCGAGGCCGGGCAGCGATTCGCCCTTCTTGAGGTAAAGGCTGCCGTCGGCGTTATAGACGTCGGCGCTCATCACGGGCGCGAGGCCGATGTCGGTGCCGTACTTATCGCGGTTAAATCCACCGCGGAACTCGAGGGACTGATATTCGCCGAGGTCGTAAGCCAGAGCCAAGTAGCCCGCCATGCGTCGGTCGTTGGTGCGCCGATAGCCCTCGATATCGGCATAGTTGAGCACGGCGCGGTAACGCAGGGCATACGTCAGTGCCCCGCCCATATCGATCATCGCCTGACGGTTGTCATACGAGCCATAGAGGAGTCGGAAGTTGAGGATGCGTCGCTGCGAGGGAGCCTTGCGAACCACGTTAAGGATGCCGCCGGTGGCGAACTGGCCATGCAGCACAGAGGCCGGCCCCTTGAGCAGCTCCATCGACTCGACGGATGAGAAGTCGGGGAAGGGAGCGGAGCTTCCGGGCGGCACGAAGCGCTCGTCCTTCACGCCATCGACCATGAGCGGCGTGATGTCGAAGCCGCGCACCTCGAGGCGTTGGTAGGCGCCATAGACGGTGCGCATGTGGGCGCCGGGGAGGAACTTGACGGCGTCCTGGATGTGGGTGATGCCGCGCTTGGTCCAGACCTCGGAGACGAGGCCGGTGACGGAGACGGGCAGGTAAGCCTGCGGCGTTTGCAGGCGCAGCAGCTGCGTAGACGGCACGGGGCGCTTGAAGGCGCTGACGACGACCTCGTCTAAGTGATGCACCGTGTCGCCGATGCCGAGCTCATGCTGTGCAAAAACGTTCGGTGTGCCCGCGCACAGCCCGGCGCAGACAGCCACCAGAGCGCCGTAGCGCCCTTGGAATAAATGCTTTCTCATTGTGTGAATTGTATGTAGTGAATAAAACTCTTGGTCCCGAGAGGATTTATCAAGGTGCGTTCATGCGACAGGTTTCCTGGCTTGTCTTGTGTGTCGGCTTGGCCTTCCCATCTATCGGATCAGACAGTGGCGCGTGTGGGGATCGACACACGGTGTGGGGAAAAAATAAGACTTACAGTAGCGGGCACTGCTCCGGTTTCTCACCGGATTCCCTTTTCCGCCCGGGGGAGGATTCCTTCCGGGGGCAGCACCGAATGAACGGGGACAAAAGTAAGGCGGACAGCGTAACCCAGAGTGTCGCCCTGGGCTGAATTGAGTTACCCCTTCAGGCCGCGCCGGGTACGCCACCCCAAAGACGATAATCCGAATGGACTTGTACAAGGCGATTGTGCACTACTGCGCAAGGCGATTGTGCTATTGTGGGTGACGCAATGCATGTGTTGTGGGTGATGCAAAGCATGTGTTGTGAGTGACGCAATGGTCGAGGTGTATCCGACGTCCCTTCAGGCCGCACCAGGGACACATTCGCCGGGTACACACTGATTGGGATTTCCTCCCATTCAGTGTGTACCCGGCATTTTTGTTGCGCCTTCGTAAAAGAGGTGGCGCGGCTCATCGCCCCTTCACGAACTGCTCGATCGTCTGGCGGGTTGCGCCGTTGAGCAGGCGGCCGGGCTTCCAGTTGAGGTCGGGGTAATCCTTGCGCAGGTTCTCCGCCGTCTTCGTGATCTCGGTGCCGCCCGAGGTGGCGAAGGGGATGAGCGTCTTGCCCCGCAGGTCGTAGCTCTCCATGAAGGTGTTGATGATGGAGGGCACGGTGTACCACCAGATGGAGAAGCCGATGTAGACGACGTCGTAATCAGCCATCCGCTCGCAGCGGCCCTTGATGGCGGGGCGCGACTTGGGGTCGTGCATCTCCACGGTGCTGCGTGAGTGCTTATCGTTCCAGTCTAAATCGGCGGCGGTGTAAGGCGTCTCCGGCTCAATCCGGTAGAGATCAGCGCCAGCCACTTCGGCCAACATCTTGGCCACCCGCTCGGTCGTTCCCGTAGCGGAGAAGTAAGCAACTAAAGTCTTCATCTTCTTTTCTTCTTTTCGGTTTACTGATTGTTGCGCGCAAGCCGCCAGCCCGAAGGCCACGGCCGCGGCGATGATTAATGTGATGCGTCTCATTGGGGTTTATTGTTATGGATGAATGGATGATAGATTACGCACGGGGCGCATGCGGTGAATAAATGCCCGTCACGAGGCGCTGGCTCACGCCTAAACAATCTTTGTGATGGGGGAAGGCGGCATGCGGCCTGAAGGGCCATCCCCCTTAACCATGAATCAATCGAAGACCCACTCCTCATCAAGGAACCGGAAGAGCGGCGCGGCGTCGTCTGCATGAAACCACGTGATGGACGGGTCGCGGCGGAACCAGGTGAGCTGCTTGCGGGCATAGACGCGCGTGTTGCGCTTGATGCGCGCCACGGCCTCGTCGAGCGTGAGGAGGCCATCGAAGTGCTGGAAGAGCTCCTTGTAACCCACGGTGTTCAGCGCGTTCAGGTGGCGCAGCGGATAGAGCGCACGGGCCTCACGGAGTAGGCCGTCGGCTATCATCTGGTCAACGCGGGCGTTGATGCGGCGGAAGAGTTCGTCGCGGGGGCGGATGAGGCCGATTTTGAGGATGCGGAAGGGGCGCTGCTTGGCGGCGCGTGTGCGAAAGTCGGAGTAGGGGCGGCCGGCAGTGCGACAGACTTCAATGGCGTGGATCACGCGGCGGGGGTTGCGCTGATCCACCTCGGCGTAATGCACGGGATCGGCCTGCCGGAGCTCATCGAGGAGGGCCGCGAGGCCGAGGCGCTCATAGTCGGCCATGACGGCGGCGCGGATGCCCTGGGGGATGGTGGGGATGTCGTCGATGCCTTGGCAGACGGCGTCGATATACATCATCGATCCGCCGGTGAGGAGCAGGGCGGGGTGTGTCGGGAAGAGTTGGTCGAGGAGCGCCAAGGCATCGGCCTCATAGCGTGCGGCGCTGTAGGGATCGGTGAGGGGGAGGGTGCCGACGAAGTAATGGACGGCGCGGGCGCGTTCGTCGGGTGTGGGGGCGGCAGTGCCGATGGGCATGTCGCGATAGATCTGTCGGGAGTCGGCCGAGACGATCGGACTGCCGAGGCGTTCGGCCAAACGGAGGCTGAGCGCTGTCTTGCCCACGCCGGTAGGCCCGAGCAGGACGATGAGCGTGGGGCGCGCGTCAGGTGTGTTCAATATCTTTCTTCCAAGTCGGATAGGCCGACGGTGTCGCTATCGTCAAAGCCGCCCATGCCCTCGCGGTCGAGCTCATCGTCGTCATATTCGGAGTCGCCGTAGAAATCTTCGCCCGTGCTTGTGTCGATGGTCTTCTCGATGCTCTTTTCCAGTGCTTCGGGCGTGAGGGTCTGTGCGGGCGGCTGCCCGACGGAGCGTGTGCAGATGGCCTTGGTGAGGGTATTCCCGGTGATGATCTCGCGGAGTTCCATATAGAAGGCGCGCTCCATCATGTAGTCGAAGATGTAGATGAGGCGCTGGTGTTCGTCTTCGATGAGCTCTTCTAACCGGGTGTCTTCCATGAGGCAGGTGTCGGCGTCTGTAGGAGCGCCCATGTCGACAAGGGTGATTTCGGTGCGGCGTGTCCAGTCGTCGTCGCAGATGAAGAAGCTGCACATCTCGCCGGGCTTGAACCCGACGGATTGCATGATGGCTTTATGAAGGTCGAGGAAGGTAGCCTCGGCATCAATCTGTATCTCACGCCTGAAGTCGTCGACCTCATCGGAGAGCATAAGGAATCGGTAAATCATAAGGAGGAATGAAGAATGGGAGAATGAAAAACTAAAACGGGGGATAATTGGAAATGAATAGAATGTCCATCATCCATTGATACCTGCCTGTAGGGGTGAATAATTATTCGCCCTTACCTCGGGGGATGGTTATAGTCAATCGGAAATGGTTTGCGAATATCCCTCAGTGTGGGGAAGGTGCTTCCCCATTTATTCGCAAACCAATTTTGTTCGACTCTAAATAGGCTGTGCTGCCCGGTACTACGCCCTCTATTCGTCGATCGATCCACGGACGATGCCACGCCTGGAGTGCTTGATGAAGTTGAGGATCAGGTCGCGCTCTGCACCGGGGCCATACTCCGTTTCAATGGCTTGGAGGGCGTCGGTGTTGTTGAGGCCGCGGGTGTAGAGCGTGCGGTAGATGTCTTGGATGAGGTACACCTGCTGGTTGGTAAAGCCGCGGCGGCGCAGGCCAACGATGTTGATTCCGCAATAAGCGATGGGGTCGCGACCGATGAGCGTGTAGGGGGGAATGTCTTTACCCACGCGCGATCCGCCTTGTATCATCACATGCTGCGAGATGCGCGTGAACTGGTGGACAAGGACGCTGCCGCTCAGTATGGCGAAGTCGTCGATCTCCACCTCGCCAGCTATCTGCGAAGCGTTGCCGATGATCACGTGATCATGTACGATGCAGTCGTGCGCCACGTGTGAGTAAGCCATGATCAAGCAGTCGTTACCAACGAGGGTGCGCCCCTTCGAGGCTGTGCCGCGGTTGATGGTGACGCATTCGCGGATGGTGGTGCGGTCGCCGATCTCAGCGGTGGTCTCTTCGCCGGCAAACTTCAGATCCTGCGGGATGCCAGAGATGACGGCGCCGGGGAAGATGCGGCAGTCGCGGCCGATGCGCGCACCGTCGAGGATGACAGCGTGGGGGTAGATGTGGCAACCGTCGCCGATGATGACGTTGCACTCGATGTATGCAAAGGGATCGATGGTGACATTACGCCCGATGCGGGCTTCGGGATGGATAACAGCTGTGGGCAAGTGCATGTGGCGGGGACGTTATTTGTTTTTGACGATCTGAGCCATGAACTCTGCCTCGCACACCACCTTCTCGCCTACGAAGACGTACCCCTTCATCGTGGAGATGCCGCGTCGGATGGGTGCCAGCAGCTGGAGGCGGAAGATGAGCGTGTCGCCCGGCACAACCTTCTGGCGAAACTTGACGCCGTCGATCTTCATAAAGTAAGTGGAGTAACGCTCCGGCTCATCCACGGAGTTCAGTACCAACAGTCCGCCCGTCTGCGCCATCGCCTCAACGAGCAACACGCCCGGCATGACCGGTTCCTGCGGGAAGTGGCCTTGGAAGAAGGGTTCGTTGACACTCACGTTCTTGATGCCCACGATGTAGTCGCCGCCGATCTCGATGATCTTGTCGACCAGCAAGAAGGGGTAACGGTGAGGTAGCAGCTCGCGGATGCGGTTGATGTCCATCAGCGGTTCGCGGTTCGGATCGTAGGTGGGCGCCTGGATGGCGTTCAGCTTGATCTCTTTACGGATCACCTGCGCCAGTTGGTTGTTGATCTTATGGCCCGGGCGGGTGGCGATGATGTGCCCCTTGATCGGCTTACCGATGAGGGCGAGGTCGCCAATCACATCGAGCAGCTTATGGCGTGCGGGCTCGTTGGTATAGACGAGCGGCTTATCGTTGACGTAACCCAACTCGCGGACATTCCTGTGTGGCATGCCCAACTCGTCTGCGATACGGTCGAGCTCCGCTTGCGGCATCTCACGGTCGTAGATGACGATGGCATTGTCCAAGTCGCCGCCCTTGATCAGCCCGTTATGGAGGAGCATCTCAATCTCACGGACAAAGACAAAGGTGCGTGAGGCTGCCACCTCGTCGGCAAACTGGCTGAGATCCGTCAGCGTGGCGTATTGGTTGGAGAGGACGGGCGAATCGAAGTCGATGAGCACATTCATGCTGAACCGGTCGTCGGGCAGGATAGTGAGCGACGAGCCCGTCTTCTCGTCTTTCACTTCCATCTTACGGCGCACGATGTAATAGTCGCGCGGGGCTTTTTGCTCCACGAGGCCCACGCCGCGGATGCCTTCTGAGAAAGGCCGTGCACTGCCGTCGAGGATGGGGAACTCGGGGGCGTCTACTTCGATCAGGCAGTTATCCACCTCCCAAGCGTAGAGCGCGGCCATGGCATGCTCGATGGTGCTGATCTGCACATCCTTCTTTCCCACCACGGTGCCGCGCTGCGTGTTGACCACGTTCTCGGCCAGCGCTTCAACGATGGGTGCCCCTTCCAAATCGGTGCGTTTGATTTGATACCCGTGATTCTCCGGGGCTGGTTTGAAGGTGATGTGTATATCAATGCCCGTATGCAGGCCTTTGCCCTGCAATGAAAATTCGGACGCGAGTGTCTTTTGCTTCTGCATGATGAATTGTGTAGTTATTTAATAGGTGGTCATAATTTCTTTTTCAGCTCTTCGACTTCCTTACGCAGGCAGTCGAGCTCCAGGTACATGTCAGGCAACTTGCGTAGGGCAATGCTGGAGCGGAAGAAGGTCTTGAGTGGCATAGCGGGTGAGCCCATGATCCGCGCCCCTGCATCGATGTTGCTAATGATGCCCGATTGAGCCCCGATCTGTGTACCGTCGCCGATGTGGATATGTCCGCCTAAGCCCACTTGCCCGCCGATCATGCAGTGGCTGCCCACCTTGGTCGATCCCGAGACGCCCACCTGCGAGGCCATGACGGTGTTCTCGCCAATCTGTACGTTGTGTGCAATCTGGATCAGGTTATCCAGCTTCACGCCCCGACGAATGATTGTGGACTCCATCACGGCGCGATCGATGGTGGTATTGGCGCCCACCTCTACCTCGTCTTCTATCACCACGTTGCCCAATTGCGGGATCTTGCGATACGACCCATTCTCGGGTGCAAACCCGAAGCCGTCCGAGCCGACGACGGCGCCAGCATGCAGGATGCAACGCGCGCCGATAGTGCAGCCGTTGTAGATCGTGACGTGTGGATAGACGATCGTATCGTCGCCAATCTCCACGTGGTCGCCGATGTAAGCGTAGGGATAGATGCGGCAGCCGCGCCCGATGACGCTCTGCTCTCCGATGTAGGCAAAGTGACCCACATAGCCGCCCTCGCCCACTTGGGCCGACGACGCGATGAAGGCTGAGGGATCGATGCCTTCTTTTTGTGTCCGGGTTTGCTCCACGAAATGGAGCAGCGAGGCCAGCGCGGCGTAGGCGTTAGGCACACGCAGCAGCGTGGCCCCTACGTGCGCCGAAGGATGGAAGTCATCGTTCACCAAAACGATGGCCGCCTTTGTACCATATATATAATGTTCGTATTTAGGATTGGCAAGGAAGGTCAGGGTGCCCGGTTTACCTTCTTCTATCTTCGAGAAGCCATTCACTTTAGCTGTCACATCGCCCTCGATCGTTCCGTGTAGGAACTCAGCTATCTGTTTAGCTGTAAACTCCATCCGTGTCGTACATTCTTTTGTTAATAACGGGCCCAAAGGTAGAATCTGTTTTGAATAGAAAAGCGCTTTCTGATTTATCAAAATGAGATCATGACACGCCCGTGCATTCGCTGCCGCCGCTTCGCACGCTTTGTCGACACCGCAACCTCCTTATCTTCGCAACCCTATTATTAACCGATAAATAATCACACAATGTCTGCTATTCAAAACCTAAACAACACCCACATCTCCGAAGAAAACGACAAGAAGATCAACGACGCCTTGGCCGCTCTCGACGATATCCTGAAGTCTTATTTATCAACCTCACACCCGAAGAACGGCAGCGTCAACGAGCAGAACAAGCTATTTATCGATAAGGTGCGCATGTTTCATGCCGGATCGCCCGAATTGAGCAACCCCGAAATCGGGTGGAGCGAATTCGACCTCGACTACACCGACCGCGCACGCATCGAGAGCTACATAATACGCCTCAAGCGCCTCCTCAACGGGCTCAACAACACAAAAACCCTCCATGACTTCGACAATTACCGGGCAGCCCTCGACGATTATGCCTACACCAAATACAAACGGCAGACTACGATTTGAGGGTTCTTCCGTATATGTCTAAAACCGCCTCCGAAGGCTCCCAGATACCGCCAGAAGGTGATCCAACTCATGCGAATGCTTATCCAACTCCCGCGGATGCTTATCCGACACCGTCGGCCGAACAACTTCGAGGAGGCTCGGATTCAAAACATGTTGTAAAACATATCGGCTTCTTATTTCATTGAAAATAAACAGGATTAGACCACTATCAAGGCATATTCAAAGCCTATCGGAGCAGCCAAAAACTGTTTTTTTTTGGCCGGTATACCCGGAATACAGACCTTTGAGCGCTTTTTTTCAGAAGACGATTAACTATGAATGTATTACGAAACATTAGTGTCATGTGCTGCTTCGCCCTCTTCTCAATGGGGAGCTACGGGCAAAAGGCACACAACAAAAGACTACCGACGCGCACACAGCCAACCGTGCGCTCCCGAACGATGGAACGAAAGGCGTCGGAATTGATCGCCGGTCACGTGGACGTGACAAAAAAGAAATTGACGTCGGACAAATTAGCCCCCGTCACGTATGCAACGCAGGAAGAATTGCTCCGGGATGAAGAATTACGCTTCCCGGCCGATGAATTGTACGCCTCCAGCTGGGATACACGCTGGGTAAACCCATTTCGCAGTAAGAATATTCCCTTCCCCGATTCATTCAGGGTCGACTGCTCATCGTTTGTATGTCCCGTCGGAAAACGCCTGAAGATCAATTCGGATTACGGCATACGTCGTCGCTGGATGCATCGCGGAATCGATCTCGATCTTAACACGGGCGATACGGTGCGTGCTGCATTCAGTGGGAAAGTCCGGATCAAAAACTTCGAGCGTGGCGGCTATGGTAACTACCTCGTCATCCGCCATCCCAACGGGTTAGAGACCGTATACGGTCATTTATCCGGCTTCTTGGTGTCAGAAAATCAAATCGTGCTGGCCGGGCAACCCATCGGGCTCGGAGGCAGCACCGGCCGCTCCACCGGCCCCCACCTCCACTTTGAAACCCGCTTCTTAGGTGAAGCCTTCAATCCGCATGAAATCATAGACTTTGAAAACGGTGTCCCCCACCGCGACTTTTATGTGATTCGTAAAAGCACCTTCCACAGAAACAACAACATTTACACATCTACTTCCGAACGCATCGTTTACCATCGGGTGAAACGCGGCGAATCGCTGGCCTCAATCGCTCGTAAACGCCGCATTTCAGTGGCCGAGCTGTGCCGCCTGAACGGGCTGAGACGCAAGTCGAGGCTGCGCGTGGGACAGACGCTTCGCTGTGGAAAGATGTACATCAGGACACCGAAACAAACGAACATCGCAGAAGATGCCGTAGCCTCGACGACGAACACGAATGTAGAACGCACTGTGGTGCGTCCCGCCGCCTATCATAAGGTGGAAAACGGCGAAACGCTCATGTCTATCGCCCGCCAATACGGCACGACGGTGGATGCGCTTTGCAAATTGAACAACATCCGCCCGACCTCGGCACTGAAGACGGGGCAAAACATCTGCTACCGTCCAGAGCGTAAGATCTCGTTGGACAAGAACGTTGAAGCGGTGGCCAAGAAGGATGCCCTCACGATCAAGGATGAAGCATCCGTTGCCGGAAAAGCTACCGACAACAACACGGAATACATAGAAAATACGTCCGACGCAACCTCAGACAACAACGCTGAAGTTGCAGTCAAGAAGACGGCAAAGAAGGTGACTCCCGGAGGGCGAAAACTCGCCTCCAGAAAACAGGTTTATTACCGGGTGAGGAAAGGCGATACGCTGAGATCCATCGCGCGCAGACATGGATTGACCGTCAATCAGCTCTGCCGTATCAATGGCATCCGCACCACCACGAAGGTGAAAATCGGACGTTCGCTGCGTTGCTCGTAAACACATAGAAAACAATAGGGCTCTGGTGCACCGGTTACTGACGATGATTTCATCTTCCGTAACGGGTGCATCTTTTTTATTTATGGTTATGTCAGAGACAAAGGCACAATTCGCGGCGGCCATCAAGGATTGTCGGGAGGTATTCGAGGCCAAGCTGACGGACTACGGCACTTCGTGGCGCATCATGCGGCCAGCGTCAGTCACGGATCAACTCGTCATCAAGGCCAAGCGTATCCGCACGTTGGAAACGATGGGCGAGGAAAACAGTCGCGTAGGCGAAGGCATCCGGCCGGAATTCACGGCTATCGTCAACTACGGCATTATCGGACTGATCCAGTTAGAGCTGGGCGCCGCCGACGCGTCAGACATGGAGGCAGGACGGGCGCTCTCGCTCTACGATGCACACATGGAGGAGACTACGGCGCTGATGTATGCCAAGAATCATGATTACGGCGAGGCGTGGCGCAGCATGCGCGTGGCTTCTTACACGGACTTTATTCTGATGAAGCTGAACCGCGTGAAGGAGATCGAGGATCATCGCGGGCAAGTGGCCGTCTCCGAGGGGATCGGCGCCAACTATATGGACATCGTGAACTATGCCCTGTTTGGGCTCATCAAACTTTCAACGGAAGAAGAAACACCTCATTATGCGTAAGGAATTTGTCATTAAGGTCGTCCCTGAATTTTGTCGGCTATTGTTGGGCGTCACGTTTATCTTCTCGGGCACGGTCAAGGCCATCGATCCGGAGGGGACGATCATTAAGATGGGCGACTACTTCACTGCCTTCGCTTGGAGGCACGCTGAGTGGTCAGATGCGGTACTATCGTTCGTCATGATCGCGTTCGAGTTCATGCTCGGCGTCTGCGTCTTGCTCGGGGTCTACCGCCGACTGTCGACACTGGGGATCCTGCTTTTCATGGCGATCATGACCCCCGTGACGCTCTACTTAGCACTCTACAACCCCGTCCCCGACTGCGGTTGCTTCGGCGACGCGCTGATCATCACCAACTGGCAAACGTTCTACAAAAACATCGTGCTGTCGGCTGCGGCCATCTTCGCCTTCATCTATTGCAAACGCTTGACACCCTGCTATAGTGACCGAGTCCACAATTTTGTTGCCCTCTTCTCCTTTACTTTCTGCGTCGGCTTCTGTTACTGGAACTACAGCCACCTGCCCATCGTCGATTTCCGTCCTTACAAAGTCGGGGCGAACATTCCGCAACTGATGGAGATCCCAGCCAATGCGCCGCAAGACGAGTACGTCTTCATCTACGAAAAAGACGGTGCGCAGAAGGAATTCAAGCTCGAAGAAGCCCCCGCCGGCGACTCCGCCTGGACGTATATCGACGCGCGTCTCGTCAAGCCCGGCTTCGTCCCGAAGGTCGCCTCCTTCGATCTGTACAATGAGAGGGGCGACAACTGCGCCGAGAAGCTCTTTGGTAAACAGAAACCCGTTCTACTGCTCATCTCGCCCCACTTAGAGCAGGCCAGCGAGGCGCACATCGATCGGATCGAAGAGGTGCAGGAATATGCCCAAGCCCACGACCTATCCTTCTACACTGTGACAGCCTCCAGCGAGACACAATGCCGCGAATGGACCAAACGCACCGGGCTCAACACCCCCTTCCTCATGGCCGACGATGTGCTGCTGAGAACCATCATTCGATCCAACCCCGGACTTGTCCTCATGAAGCAGGGAACAATCCTCGCCAAATGGCATCACAACGACATCCCAGCTCCTGATAAACTACAGACCTTTATCGACACAAACAAGCCGAGCGACCGCTCCGCAGGCCGAACTCCGCTCTATGCCATCCTCGCTTTTGTCTTACCTTTGCTCCTGCTTTGGGGCTGTGATAGACCCTATAAACGGAAAGAAAAAGAACGAGTAAAAAACGATCAGATATGAGAAAGCAAATTGTTGCAGGCAACTGGAAAATGAACACCACCCTGCCCGAAGGTTTGGCGCTGGCCAAAGGCATAGACGAAGCCCTGAGAGGCAAAACGCTCCGTTGCGAAGTCATCCTCGGAGCCCCCTTCACTCATTTAGCCTCCGTGGCCGCAGCCATCGACACGAAACGCATCGGTGTAGCTGCGGAAAACTGTGCAGACAAAGAGAAAGGCGCCTATACCGGCGAGGTATCCGCCGCGATGATCGCCTCCACGGGCGCCCGCTACGTCATCATCGGACACTCCGAACGCCGCGCTTACTATCATGAAACGCCGGAGATGCTCAAAGCCAAAGTGCAGATGGTCTTGGCCCACGGCCTGACCCCTATCTTCTGTGTCGGAGAAGTCCTCACTGAGCGCGAAGCCGGGAAACATTTCGATGTAGTGGACGCGCAGATCCGCGAATCACTCTTCGACCTCACAGCGGACGAATTCCGGCGCCTCATCCTCGCCTACGAACCGGTTTGGGCCATCGGAACCGGTAAGACAGCCACCGCCGCGCAGGCGCAAGAGATTCATGCGCACATCCGCCAAACGATCGCCGGAAAATACGGTGCAGACGTGGCCGACACGACCTCCATCCTCTATGGCGGCAGCTGTAACGCCGGCAATGCCAAGGAACTTTTCGCCAACCCCGACGTGGACGGCGGGCTGATCGGCGGCGCATCGCTCGAGGCCGCGAAGTTTATCCCTATCGTCGAGGCTTTCTGATTTTCACACTTATTCCCTCCGCTCCCACCCGGCGCTTCCCTCCCCCCCCTTCAGGCAGCGCCGGCGAAAGGGCGGAGGGATATTCATGTTTTTCACCCTACAAAACGCACCATCATGAAACGATTTCTCTGGCTATGCCTCTTGCTTTGCTGCGGCAGAATGCTGACAGCACAAAGCTCCATCTTCGACGAATTGGCACGCAAGGCGCCGAAATACGGCACCGTCACCATCCATCAGTCCGCCGCCATCCGCAAATTAGTCGGCGCCAACAACACCGCCTCCACAGACAAAGCCGAGGCCTCCTCCTCCAGCTCCACGGGCCATTCCGCCGCCGCAAAAGAGCTCGACAACAGCGAAATCACCGGCATGGATAAACCCGAAGGCCGCGTCTACCGCGTGCAAGTCTATTCCGGAAACAATCAGCGCCAATCCAAGCAGGAAGTCAAAACGATGGAAGCGCAAATCAAGCGCGCCTTCCCCAAGCTGGCTGTCACACCAGACTATCAGGCCCCATTCTGGAAACTCTTCGTGGGCAACTTCGCCTCGCTGGAAGAAGCATCCTACATGCGAGAAAGGCTACACAAAACATTCCCCTCCTACCGAGGCATGAAGATCGTCCATGCCGACCTGCCCAAGATAGGGAACAAATGAAAGTATTAAAGGAAACCACCGAGCTACTCCAAGCCCGCGAAGCACTCTGCCGAAATTACCGTGAGATCATCACCCTGCTGGGCGAAGACCCTGATCGCGAGGGCCTCCAGAAGACCCCCCTGCGCGTGGCCAAAGCCATGCAATTCCTGCTCCGCGGCTACGACGAAGACCCCGAGGCCGTGCTCACCTCTGCCATGTTTCAGGAAGAAGACTACAAACAAATGGTCATCGTCAAGGACATCGACTTTTTCTCCCTCTGCGAGCACCACATGCTGCCCTTCTTCGGCAAAGTACACGTGGCTTACATCCCACGCCGCTACATCACGGGCCTGAGCAAGATCCCGCGCGTGGTCGACATCTTCTCTCACCGGCTGCAGATCCAAGAGCGCCTCACGCTCCAAATCAAAGAATGCATACAGCAGACGCTCAACCCGCTCGGCGTGATGGTCGTCGTCGAGGCGCAGCACATGTGCATGCAGATGCGCGGCGTAGAGAAACAAAATTCCCTCACCACGACGTCGGACTTCACCGGCGTCTTCCAGCAGGTCCAAACACGCGAGGAGTTTATGAACCTCATCAAAAAATAAAAGCGGCGGGAATCGAATAGAGATAGCATCGGCCTATTTCCGGGGATTTTTCGTTTCGGAAATTATTTACAAGATCAAGGCTGCAAACTGAAGATGTAATATTTATAGGATCGCTACAAGCGCTACATCCTTTCTGATGAAAAACGACAATTCGCTTCAGGGTGTCGATCGCTTCAATTAGAAGCGATCAAAAGCCTAAGGGAAACCACTCTCGAAAAAATATAGCGGTCATTTTCCTGAGGAAAATCGCTTTAGCAAATTGTAATGTCCATTTTCCTGAGGAAAATAGATGTTTCTATTTGCAACGAACTAAAACTTTATGCCGCATAAAGAATAACATCTTTAGCAGCGAATAGATGCAAGCTGAATGTAATATAATAAGCGTATGCTTTGAACGCTTAGAGAAATGAAGAAATAAATGAAGACAAATCCGGAAAGCCTAAACATTTGTGGTTTATGCTTATGTATAAGATCTGTAGCTTAGAGTAGGTGCAAGCAGTTATGTATCGAAGCCATAAAGCCTCGACCTGTATTTCCATATATATAGCGCGTCAGGCTAATCGTTAGCGGCGTTTTGCGCAAGAAGGAAAAGGATCTTGCTGTAGAGATTTTTCAAATATCCGGAGCGAGTTGTGGCCGAAGTATTGTGCCAGAGGAGGGTTAGCTCGCCGTTGGTGCGGCGTGTTTCGTCTGCTAAGTCAAGGGCGATGCGGAGGGCGGAGGATTCGTCTAAATGCATGTAGCATTCAGCGGATAGGGTGCACTCCATGACGGTGAGCGGATGGAGTGTGAGCACAGGAGAAAGACGTCGCGTGGCGGGATTTATTCGGCGTACGGGGCGCGCAGTTCCAAGCCGGAAACCGGCCTGATCGGCATAACCCATCGTGTAGTCGTCTGTGATGCCGGCGGCTTCGATGGCGTCCATATGCTCGGGCTCGCGGAAAGCGAGGAAATGGTGGCGCCCTTGAGTGACGGGCTGTCCGATGGCTCCCTCGAGGGATTGCTTTTCGGAGGCGATGAGCTCGGGCCGACGACCTGCTTCATAGCTGGCGTGCAGGCCGAGGTCTGCTTTTTGCTTGCGACAGAGGTCGATGAGGCGTTGCAGATCGCTGCTGTGAAGATCGTAGTGCGGGCGATCCTCGGGATCACGTCCGCCGGCGCGAAAGAAGAGAATCGCGCGGCAGCGATCCGCTCCGAAGATGGTGCGCATGCGGTCGTCCTGCTGGAGCATCCATGGGAACGTGTAGAAGGGATCGTCTTCGAGGCGACCGAATCGCCCGCGCCAGGCGCCGATAAGATTGCCGCGGAGCGCCTCTCGAGCCACACTGCGCAGGGAACGGCAGAAAAACGGGGCGTCGACATCGTGCGTGAGGTTGATTCTTTGGAATTGTTTGGGCGGCTCGGGTGCGTGACATCCGGCCTCTCGGAGTAGGCGGCGCAGCAATCGGCCGTACTCGTCGGCTAAGGGGCGACGGAGGAAACCTGCACGGAAGGGCAGCGATTCACGGCCGGGGAAGCGTCCGTGTGTGTCGCGCACCGCCGGCCGCATCCATTCCTCGTAACGACTGAGCAGGAAGTAGGCGCCGGCGATGAGGTCAGCATGCAGGATGACGGTGTCTCCGCGCCGCGTGATTTCAGGTCGCCCGAAGAGGATGGGCAGGCCGTCGAGCGCGGGGAGGGGAAGCGCGGGGAGGGAGCGGGAAGTGCCGTAAATATCGGCGTCGAAGAAGTTGGAGGGGCGAATGACGAGGCGGTAGCTGCTGAAGGTGCGCTCGTCAGCCGTATACCCCACGCTGCGGCATGTATCCGCGGGGACGCTGTCGCCGAGCAGGAAGCGGAGGAGGTAGGGGATCATGTTATTCATTATGTAGGGACGCATCGCTGTTGCGCCCGAAGGGGGAGGTCATGTAAGGGCGGATCATTATTCGCCTCTATCGGCGCCCGGCCGATCGTGGAAATGGCATCTCAGTTTCATCCGCGCCCGATCCCACAGGCTCATCCGCCCGCGACGAATGGTGAAGTAGGGCGTCTGCAGGGCGCCGAACTCGCGGAAGAAGCGCTCCACGCCGCGCAGCATGGAGCCTTCGAGGTCGAAGGTGTCGGTGAATTGAGCGGCATGTCGGATGGCTGCCCAAAGGGTGAGCGCGTGTGCGCCCGATCGGCGCCATTCGGGGTGGCTGCCGCCGGCGATGTAGGCGGCGCCGCTCGGTTGCCAGACGACGAAGACGGCTGCATGAAGCCTACCCTCAGCGTCGTAACCGCCGAAGATTTCGCCTTGGCAGCGGCTGCGCGCGGCCTCGATGAGGCGGCGGAGCACGCGTGAATCTTGTCTATTGGTGATGCCTTGCCGATCGAAAGAGAGTTGTTGCACGGCGAGGAAGGCGTCGGTGGGGAGGCTGGTTCGGATGGTGATGCCGTGCCGCTCGCGCGCTTTCGTCAGGTTGCGGCGGATGTTTGTGCTCATCTGCTCCAGCAGCGCGCGGGTGTCGTGGATGCCGTGTAGCAGGTAGGTGTAGCGCGTGGTTTGTGTGTATCCGGCCCAGTAGAAGGGGAGCCAGTCTGTGACGGCGTGATGGAAATTTTGGAGGAAGAAGCGGCGGCCGGCCAGCCGTTCTGTCAGGTGGGCAGCGAGCGTCTGACGTTGACTAAGGGCGGAGCTGTATTTGGTGTCGGCAGCGATCGGGGCGAACCAGGGTCCCATCGTTTGCGTGTAGGAGGGCATCGTAATGATGCCGCACAGGGGCGTGTAGAGCGGCATGGCGGCGAAGATGCGCCCGTGATCTTCGACGATCAGCGCGTCCCAACGATCTGCTCCGCAGGCGGCGTCTAACCACCAGTCGCGGGAAAAAATGGGTATGCTGACCTCCGTGCGGCACAGGGTGCGATAGGTCTCTTTCTCAGATGATGCCACGGATATACGGCGCCCCTCGCCCGCTTATTTCATCTTCTCAAAGATCTTCGTCTCTAAGTCGGCGGCCGCCTCGGGGTTCTCCTTGAAGTATTGCTTGGCCGCCTCGCGCCCCTGCCCGAGGCGCGTCTCGCCGTAGCTGAACCACGAGCCGTTCTTGGAGATCAGCGCCAGGTCGATGCCGTAGTCTACAATCTCGCCGGTGTGGGAGATGCCTTCGCCGTAGATCATGTCAAACTCTGCCTTGCGGAAAGGGGGCGCCACTTTATTCTTCACCACCTTGACACGCGTGCGGCTGCCGAAGACGGTGTCGCCGTCTTTCAGCGGTGTGCCGCGGCGAATGTCTAATCGGACGGAGGCGTAGAATTTCAGGGCGTTTCCGCCGGTAGTCGTTTCGGGCGGCATGTTGCCATATGACGGTGCGCCGATCTTCTCGCGCAGTTGGTTGATGAAGATGCAGACGGTGCGTGTCTTGCTGATCGCCCCGGTCATCTTGCGCAGCGCCTGCGACATGAGGCGCGCCTGTAGGCCCATCTGGCTGTCACCCATGTTGCCTTCCAGCTCAGCCTTGGGGGTGAGGGCCGCCACGGAGTCGATGACAATGATGTCTACGGCGGCCGAGCGGATCAATTGTTCAGCGATCTCGAGGGCCTGCTCGCCGTTGTCGGGCTGGGAGATGAGCAGATGATCCGTGTCGACGCCTAACTTCTTGGCGTAGGTGCTGTCGAAGGCGTGTTCGGCGTCGATGAAGGCGGCGATGCCTCCGCCCTTTTGTGCTTCGGCGATCATGTGGAGGGCGATGGTGGTTTTGCCTGACGATTCGGGCCCGTAGATCTCCACCACGCGCCCACGGGGTATGCCCCCGACACCGAGCGCGGCGTTCAGCCCCACAGAGCCGGTGGGGATCACCTCGATGTTCTCCTCTACCTGCCGGTCGCCCAATGCCATGATGGAGCCTTTGCCGAAGTTCTTTTCGATCTTATCCATTGCGGCCTTCAGCGCCGACAGCTTGTCCGATCCGGAGGCGATGCCTACTTCTTTTTTCTCTTTTGCCATTTGTTGTGTGCCCGTTATAAAATGATATTTTCCTTCCTATTCGATCACAAGGATAATTCCTTCCTCGACCGTTTTGTTGTAGACGTGTTTTCCTATAATGTTCCTCAACGACCTGATGTCACCTTCCTCCGCAGATGCAAATTCCAAGTAACAGATCTTGGAATCGGCAAGATTGATGTCTTCGTAGAAGTCCGAAATATGGCAGGAGAACTCATCCAACACATCCTCTAAGGGATATTGGCAAATCTCGTGCGCAAACTCTCCCTCTCCATACTCCACTTCCTGTTCAAACGACAGGGAGGTTACATAGAGAACCTCTTCATCCTCCCGATACTCATAGATCCCGTCTTCGATCTTTCGATACTTGGTCTCGTCCTTGTATTTCTGTGGTTGATAATCTCTGATCTCTTTCAATGGTAGTTCTCCTTCTCTTTGCAATATTTTTCGTCCGATATGAAGGGTTTACTTGTCGGGCGATAAGATCTGTCGGGCATGATCCTTCGTGTTCACGCGTTCAATTACGCGCTCCACCACGCCCTTGCTGTCGATGAGGAACGTTTGACGAAGCGTACCCATATAGGTGCGTCCGTAGAGTTTCTTTTCTGCCCAGACACCGAACTGTTGTTGCAGTGTGGTGTCTGTGTCGGCGATGAGCCGAAAGGGCAGGTTTTGCTTCTCGATGAATCCGCGATGTGAGCGGGCGCTGTCTTTGCTGACACCGATCACCTCATAGCCGGCCGCTTGCAAGTCAGCGTAGCCGTCACGCAAGCTACAGGCTTCGGCTGTGCAGCCGCTGGTGTTGTCCTTGGGGTAGAAGTAAAGTGCAACGCGGCGACCGCGATAGTCGCTCATGCGCACTTCCTTTCCGTCCTGATCCGTCCCGATCAGGTCGGGCACGCGATCGCCTACTTGTATAGCCATAAGCGTAGCAGGGGGATTACAGTTCCAGATTGCCACCGAAGATCTCGTGCCACGGCAGACCTTGCACGTTGAGCTCCTGCATGAAGGGATCGGGATCGAACTCCTCCACGTTCCATACGCCCGGCCTGCGCCACAGTCCCTCAAGGAACATCTTCGCACCGATCATCGCCGGCACGCCGGTGGTGTAGCTCACGCCCTGCGCACCAGTCTCCTCGTAAGCCGCGCGGTGGCTACAATTATTATATACGTAATACGTCTGCCCGTGTCCATCCTTCAGCCCGCGGATGCGGCAACCGATCGATGTCTCACCCGTGTAGTTTTCTCCTAACTCGCCGGGGTCGGGCAGCACGGCCTTGAGGAACTGGATGGGCACGATCTCCACGCCTTTGTAGAGGATCGGCT
>CAUPYF010000006.1:0-28156 GCA_963515435.1 uncultured Tannerella sp.
AATGAAACATTGAAATTCCCTTCTTCGAGGGGAGGGGTTCAAAGTGCGGATAATCAGGGCTGTGGGGGGGTATTACTCTCAGGTGTTCTACAATATTTAGAACACCCCTATTCTTTGTTAGCTGATATCGTAAAGAGGAAGATTCAGTACATTATTGTAGATCGTACAGGTTTTACTTTGAAGAATGTAGACGATCGTTTAACGGTGCAGACGGTGCATCCGAAAATATACAAGGCCTCTTACCCTTGTTGGTTTTTCAATGAAGCAAAATTTCTTCGTTTTTTCTTGGATAGAGGATATATTTTACATTATGACTTTAGGTGCCCTGATATCGCTAATATACCATCTGTGTTCAAAGGATTTATATTTGAACTGAATATAAATGCTTAATTTCTGTACTCTCTTTGACTCCGTCTATCTCTCCCGGGGCTTAGCGATGTATGAATCGCTTTGTCGCCGTTGTCAAGAATTTCATTTGTATGTTTTCGCATTTAATGATGCATGCTATACGATATTGAGGTCATTACGACTGAATAAAATGACGGTGATTCCGTTGAGTGAGTTTGAAGATAACGAATTACTACGTGTTAAGCAGACCCGCACACGAGGCGAATATTGTTGGACATGTACCCCCTCTACTATATTATATGTATTGAATTATTTCGAGGTCGAGAGTTGTACGTATTTAGATTCTGATCTCTATTTTTTCTCATCTCCGCAATGCTTATTTGATGAGATGGGGGATAGTTCGGTTATGATCACCCCTCACAATTATACCCCTCAATATGATCAGAGTGCACGAACTGGCATTTATTGTGTGCAATTTGTCACTTTCAAAAATGACCAACAAGGACGTGTTGTCTTGGAGTGGTGGAGAAAAGCGTGTTTGGATTGGTGCTATAATCGTTTTGAGGATAATCGTTTTGGAGATCAGAAATATTTAGACGATTGGCCTGAACGATTCAAGGGAGTGCACGTTTGCAAAAACTTAGGGGCCGGAGTTGCACCGTGGAATATGCAGCAGTACACTTTTCAGGAGAAAGATGGTTCTATCTTGGGTACAAAAAGGATAACAGGAAGACCTTTTGAGGTAATATTTTTCCATTTTCACTCTCTTACGTTTGTTGCGCCCTCTTATTTTTCCCCTCGACCTTACTATCGGAGAAGTGAAAGTGCGATTCGACTAATGTTTAACCCATATATAAAAGAGATCAAGAGGATTAGGAATAAGTATCCTGAAGTCGATTCTTCTGAGATATATCTTTCAGGATTCGGTAGAGTGAAGTATCTTCTCGAACTTTTTGTGCGTCGAGGATGGGGAGAGATTTCTTCGGTAAGGGCGTTGCACAAATAAAAAGAATGGCAGAATTAATTGATCTCAAAACATATACTGATCAACGCGGGAATTTGATTGTGATTGAGAAGGTTATACCGTTTGGCATTAAGCGGATCTTTTACATCTATGGCGTAGATGACTCTGTGAGAGGAGGGCACCGTCATCATAAAACTGTACAGGCAGCCATTTGTCTTCAAGGACACTGTATTATATCAAATCAGACAAAGAGTGAACATGAGGAATTTATTTTGGACTCCCCACATAAGTGCCTGATCATTCACCCTGAGGATTGGCATACAATGCATCATTTCAGTAAAGATGCAATCTTGATGGTGTTGGCTTCGGAATATTTCGATCCCCATGATTACATCTATGAACCATATAAATAATAGACAGCACATTGAATGAGATGCTTGACAGATTTCATGCTTACTATCTAAGACAACGATTTTTCCCAAATTGGTTTAGCGTTTTCATCAACCCATTTTATTTCATTCGTAAACGCTTGGTTAAAGGGGTGCGGCGATTTGCACCACAATTGGAAGGTGAATTGATGGATTTTGGGTGTGGAGCTAAACCATATCAAGAGTTATTTTCGCATTTGACCTCTTATCTCGGAGTAGACATAGAAAATGAAGGCCATAATCACAAGACAGAAGAGATAGATGTCTATTATGATGGAGTGCGTCTTCCATTTGACGATAATTCATTTGATGCGATTTTGACGAGTGAAGTGTTAGAACATGTTCCTAATGTAGATGGGTGTCTTACAGATCTTGTGCGAGTGTTGAGGCCGGGTGGGAAGATATTAGTGACTGTGCCTTTTATTTGGGCTGAACATGAGTTACCGTATGATTTCAGACGATTCTCTCTTATTGGTATACGGAAGCACTTAACAGATCATGCACTGACAATTCTTGCTGAAGAACGGAGTGGATATTTTGCGGAAGTTGTTTTGCAATTGTGGATGGCATATTTACGAAGCCTGTTTTACGTCAAAAACAAATATGTCAACCTCCTTATGAATGCAATATTCATTGCTCCGGTTTGTATTTTGGGCGGTGCTATTGTTCGGTTGTTACCGAAAAAGCCAGAGTTGTATTTTAATACGATAATACTGGCTCAGAAGAAGATTTAGATGCCCTCCCTCTTTTCCATCATCACAGTCACATACAATGCCCGGAAGGTGCTGGAACGGACGTTGCAGAGCGTCGGTGAGCAGACGCATGGAGCAATGGAATACCTCGTGATCGACGGGGGATCGACGGACGGAACGATGGAACAAGTCGCACATTGGGAGGCGGAGCTGGCGGACGAACGCACGCGGCATGGCATGGAGCCGATGCGATGCGTGACCGTTTCGGAGGCGGATCGTGGGCTGTATGACGCGATGAACAAGGGGCTGCAACGAGCGATGGGCGACTATGTTTGGTTTCTCAACGCAGGCGACACGTTTCGGGCGCCGGAGACAGTGGCTCAGCTGGCCGAGGTGGCCGAACGGAATGGGATGCCGGATGTCCTCTACGGTGAGACGGATGTGACCGACAGCGAAGGACGGTTTATTGCGGCACGTCGGTTGAAGGCGCCGGATGCGCTGACGTGGCGCAGTTTCCGCACCGGGATGCGCGTCTGTCATCAGGCGTTTGTTGTGAAGCGCAGCGTGGCTCCGATGTATGATTTGCAATACCGCTTCTCGGCTGATTTCGATTGGTGTATCCGTTGCATGAAGCAATCGCAGCGGATCGTCAACTCGCGGATGCGACTCGTGAATTATGAGGCAGAGGGCATGACGACGCAGAACCGTAAGGCCTCGCTGGTGGAACGTTACCGCATCATGTGCCGCTACTACGGGACACTGCCCACGCAACTGCGTCACCTTTGGTTTGCTGCGCGATTCCTGTGGGCGAGGATTTTCTATAAAACAACATGATGAATACAGAATCGAGAATTATAAAATACGATTATATAGATGCTCTGAGAGGGTGGGCTATTTTAGGAGTTGTTTTAACCCACTGTAATTATCAGCAGTTACCCTCTATTGGGGTTAACATTATGAAGTCAGGGGGTAACGGCGTACAATTATTCTTTGTTGTAAGTGCATGCACTTTATGGCTGTCTCTAACAGCTCGGAAATCAGAAAAAGGATTTATCTCCAATTTCTTTATTCGCCGCATTTTTAGAATAGCGCCACTGTATTACTTAGCTATTATTTATTACCTGTTTCAAGATGGGCTTGGTTCGAATGGGATAGGAGGTGTGTCGAGTATAAGTATTGGGAATATTCTATCGAATGTGTTGTTTGTTCATGGAATTAATCCATATTGGATCAATAGTTTGGTTCCGGGAGGGTGGTCTATAACAGATGAAGTGATGTTTTACTGTATCTTGCCTATTTTATTTTATCAGATAAAATCCATAGATCACGCGCTCTCCTTTTTCTTTGTCTCCCTTTTTCTAAAAGGAACGTTGCATTTTATTTTGTCTTCTATACCTATGATATCAGACTCGATTCTATGGAATTCTTTTTTGTTTTACTATTTCCCTAATCAACTTCCTGTCTTTCTCTGTGGCGTTATTCTTTTCTTTCTTATCTTTACGCCCAAAGAACAATTGAAAATATCTCCAATTGTCCTCCTAATAATTTCGCTTATTATTCTATTCGATTTGTGTACGAAGAAACCTATCATATTCTACCACATCCAATTTGGGTTGGCTTTTATTATCATTGGGTATGTGTTATCATTGAAGCCCTATTTTTTATTGGTGAATCCGCTTATTCGATATATAGGTAAGGTGAGTTTCGGTATTTATTTCACTCATTTTGCAGTGTTACATTATTTGGGAAATTGGTGCCAGGAAACTTGGGAGAGAATATTGGGAGGTCTTTGGTTTGCTCAAAGCCTCAATAAATGGGGTGGGGCTTTTTTATTTCAATATAGTATAGTCCTTTTGATTTCTCTCGTTGTATCTTCTCTTTTGTACTATAGTATTGAGACGCCATGTCAAAAATTAGGTTCTCGAATAATACGCAGGAGAATGAGTAGATCCTGTAGCAAATAAAGGAGGTAATACCTTTAAAGGAGGTAATACCTTGCTGAATAAAGATTTTTCACTGGCCGTTACCGCATCATGTGTCGCTACTACAGGACGTTGCCCACGCAACTGCGTCACCTTTGGTTTGCTACCCGATTCCTATGGGCGAAGGTGAGCGGAAATAAAGCGTGACAAAACACACTTGAAA
This sequence comes from uncultured Tannerella sp., assembly GCA_963515435.1. Lineage (GTDB taxonomy): Bacteria > Bacteroidota > Bacteroidia > Bacteroidales > Tannerellaceae > Tannerella. The sequence goes on from CAUPYF010000006.1 coordinate 4,578, forward strand.
GGTTTGCATCCAACGCATGACCTCGACTGAAACGAATGAATTGAGAAAGCGACCTTTAGCGAGGCCGCTTTTTTTGTGGATTGCCGGCACCCTCTGTGAGGTCTGTTATCCGTTCCAGCAGTGGTCTGTCCTGCTGTTGATCCCTGCGGTTGTGGTGCTTGCGTGCTCCCTGCGACGTGGGGAGGCGCCGCGTGAGCTCCGTTTAGCAACGCCGAAAATCATGGGTGTGGTACTGGCATGCCTCACCGTTTTCTTGGCCATACAATCGACGGCTTTGGCTGAGCGGCGGCTTGATGATCCGGGGCGCACGCAGCCGTCGCAGTGGCAGCAGGCGGCGCGGGCAGTGCAGGAGCGTGTGGTGGAACGCCTCGGGGAGCTGCGTCTTTCGGCCGATGAGCACGCGGTGTTAGCCTCGCTTACGGTCAACGAGCGGAGTGCTATGACACGCGAATTGAGGCAGCGATTTTCTGCCGTTGGGGTAGCGCATCTTTTGGCCGTCAGCGGATTTCATGTGGCACTCGTCAGCGGCGCGCTTGCTCTCTTGCTCTCCCTCCTGCCCCGGATGGCGCCCTTCCGCATCCTTCGCTGCGGCCTGATGATCGTCGTTGCGTGGGGCTATGCCGCCGTGTCGGGGCTTTCCGCACCGGCCGTCCGCGCAGCCGCCATGTTGACGATCTACCTTATCGGTGTGGCCATCCGCCGCAATCCCGAACCTTACAACACGTTGGCCGCTACAGCGTTGCTGATGCTTGTAGGTGACCCGCTCCGCCTCTTCGATGTCGGTTTTCAGCTCAGCTTCGCAGCCGTCTTCTTCATCCTGCTACTCGCTCCCCGCATCACGCGCCTTATCGACGTGCATCACCCGTTGATCGCTCCCCCTTGGCGCCTCGTGGCCATCAGTTTGGCGGCGCAGATCGGCACCTTTCCCCTCTGTTGCTACTATTTCGGCCGCGCCTCACTCGTCTTTCTCTTCTCCAACTTCTTCCTCTCCTTGGTCGCCACGCTGCTCATTCCCGCGGCCCTCGTGTGGGTAGCCTTGCCGGCGGGCACGCCCGGACTTTCGGTTTTGCAAATCGCCGTGGAGAGGCTCACGCACATACTTGTCGCGGTTGTCGATCGCTTCAGCTGCCTGCCTTGGGCCTCCGTCTCGGTGCGCTTCGACCTCGTGCAGCTCATTGGGGTTTATGTCGTCCTCTTCTTCGCCCTGCGCGTCGTCATTGGTCGCTCGCGCCGTTCCCTCTTTGCTGCCCTCGGGTGTGTGTTGGCCTTGATGGTTTACGCCGTCGTCCGGCAGTTTGTGGGATAGTGGCCTGAAGGGGCCTGGATTATAGTCCAAGGCAACGGCCGATTCGCTCCACCCCGGGGTTTCGCCCCGGGCTATCATCCGGCGACCTTTCAGGCCGCCCCGGGTGCATCCATGATTCGCAATCCATTATAAGAGATGATGCAACGCATGCTTTGTCTGTGAGCCATTGGGAAGGGTGTCTTCCCCGAGGCGGGAAGGGTGTCTTCCCCGAGGCAGGAAGAGTGTCTTCCCCGAGGCGGGAAGGGTGTCTTCCCCGAGGAAGGAAGAGTGTCTTCCCCGAGGCGGGAAGGGTGTCTTCCTCGAGGCAGGAAGGGTGTCTTCCCCGGTGCGGCCCTTGAGGTCGCATTGGTTGATGATTGACAATTATCCATTCACCATTAATCCTCCCCCTTCATCAGCACTTCCGCGAGAGCAAGATCCATCGGTGTGGTGAGCTTGATGTTCTCACGGTTGCCGGGGACGAGGCGGATGGGTGCGCCAGAGGCTTCTACGACGGAGGCGTCGTCGGTGAAACGCGGATCGTAGGGGCGGAGGTAGGCGGCGCGGAGGATGTCGGCGCGGAAGACTTGCGGGGTCTGGACGATGCGCAACTGTTCGCGGTCGATAGGGTGGCTGCGGCCATCAGCGTCGACTTGGCGCACGGATTCGATCATGGGGAGGACGGGGATGGCTGCGCCATAAGCCTCCGCTGCTGCAAAGCATGCGGCGATGACGGACGGGGAGACGAGCGGGCGCACACCGTCGTGCACAGCGATGAGGCCGCCGGTGGCGGGGATGGCGCGGAGGCCGTTCAGGACGGAATGGAAGCGCGTCGCGCCGCCAGAGACGACGCGGTGCGGGCGGCGGAAGGCGTGGGTTTCGCAGAGCTGCTGCCAGGTGTCGCGTTGGTCGGCGGGGAGCACAAGGAGCAGGTCGGAGGTGTTGTCCCAACGATCGAAGGCTTCGATGGTGTGCATCAGCACGGGGCGTCCGGCGAGGGGCAGGAATTGCTTCGGCTGTTCGCTGCCCATGCGGGTGCCGCGGCCGCCCGCCACGATGAGGACGGTGTGTGGCATGGGCTTACTCATCGAGTTCGTCGAGGATCTTCTTCACCTCCTCGTCGGCCTTGAGGAGCTTCTCTTTGCATAGGCTGATGAGCCGGCCGGCTTCTTTGACTTTGGCGGAGAGGACGTCGACGTCTAACTCGCCGCGCTCGATGTCTTCGATGATCTGCCGCAGCTTGGTGATGGCGGTGGTGTAGGTTTCTTTTTTTTCTGGCATGAGAGGGGATGGAACTAAAAATGAAAAACTAAAAGTGAAAAATGAGGGCTTCCTTGCCGGTAGGGGTGATAGGGCGTATGCGATTCGCCCCTACGAGGGCGAGGCCCGGTAATCATTGACCATTACCTAAACGATTTGGGCTTCTTGCTCGCCATCGGCAAAGCGGAGGGTGACGGCATCGCCGGGGGAGAGCGAGGCGGCGTGCTTGACGATGATGCCGTCGCGGAGGGTGAGGGTGTAGCCGCGACGCAGGAGCAGGTCGGGGGAGGCGAGGCGGATGTGTTGCTCGCTGAGCTCGAGGGTGTGGCGGCGACGCATGAGCAGGCTGTCCGTGGCGCGGCGGAGGCGTTGCGGCAGGGCGGCGATGCGCTCGCGGTGGCGCTCGATGAGTTGAGGAACGGCGGTGAGGCGTACCGAGAGGCGATGCCACACTGCGCGACGGCGTTCGATATGACCCGCGACCAAGAGCGGGAAGCGCGCGGCTACGGTGTGGAGGGTTTGTTGCTCGCGGTCGATGCGGGCAGAAGTGCTCCGGCAGAGCCGGTCGCGGAGCTCGCCCACCTCAGTGAGTCGAAGGGCCATGCAATCGATGAGGAAGGCGGCCACGGCCGTGGGTGTCTTGAGGCGTGTGTGCGCCACGAGGTCGACCACCGTGTCGTCGCGCTCGTGGCCGATGCCGGTGATGATGGGCAGGGGGAACTGCGCACAGTGGGCGGCGAGGGCGTAGGAGTCGAAGCTGCTGAGGTCGGCCGTGGAGCCGCCGCCACGGATGATGACGACGGCGTCGAACGCCTCATGGTGCGCGTAAATCCGATCTAATGCGGCGATAATGCTTTCCTCGGTGCGCTCGCCCTGCATGAGGGCGGGGTAGAGCTTGACATAAAACGGGAAGCCGTATTCGTTGTGTAAAAGCTGATCCGTGAAATCCTCATAACCCGCAGCTGTGGCAGACGAGATAACGGCGATGCGCTGGGGCAGGAGTGGGATGGTGAGGGCGCGGTTGAGGTCGAAGACGCCGTCGGCTTGGAGCTTCCGAATGATCTCTTTGCGCCGGCGCACCATGTCGCCCACGGTGAAGGTGGGGTCGATGTCGTGGACGGTGAGGGAGAGGCCGTAGAGCGCGTGAAACTCGACGGCGACGCACACGAGCACTTTCAGCCCCGAGGTGAATGGGCGGCCAGTCTCTTCCTCGAAGTAGGGGCGGAGCATGCCGAAGCGGCTGGCCCAGATCGTACTGCGCGCCCGGGCGGCGATCTGCCCGCTGTGCTCGTCTTTCTCGATGAATTCCAAGTAGCAGTGGCCGGAGTAGGCGTTCACGCGCACTTCGCTCGTCTCGGCGCGCACCCAATACGTGTCGGGCAGGGCGCCCGAGAGGGCTTGCTTGATGGCGAGGTTCAGCTCCGTGAGCGTGAGGACACTGGCGGGGTCGACGGTGGTGAAAGGGTCGGTCATCATTTATCCATTATTCGTTTTGCCGAGGGCGAGGAACGTGCGCCGATCCTCAGCGGGGAAGCGCTCGATGGCGTAGCGGAGGGTGGTGCGGGGAATGCGCTCGATGTGTGTGCGGAGGAAGTCGCAGAGGGCGACGATGTCGCGTTTGCCAGCCTCACGGAGCAGCCAGCCATTGGCTTTGTGCATGAGGTCGTGCGGGTGGGTCAGGTTGCGGTGGGCCAGCTCGAAGGCGAGGGCGGTGTGGCCCTGCCGGATCCAGTGCATGGTGGCGACGATGGCGATGCGCTTGTCCCACATCCGCTCAGACTCAGCGAGGCGGCGCAGGCGGTCGGGGTCGTTCGTCTCGAAAGTTTCGCGGCCGAGGATCTTGTAAGCCGTCAGGTCGACGAGGTCCCAGTTGTTGATGCGGTGGCGGTGTGCCTCGTAAAAGTCGGCCACGGCGGCGCGCACGGCCGGACTTTTGGCGCGTTCATAATGCTCCACAAGGATCAGCAGGCCGCAGAGGCGCACCTCGTGCAGGGGGCTTTCGAGCAATGGGCCGACCGCCTCAGCCCGGGTGTTTGCCTGATGCCGCCGCGCCACGCGTCGCACGTCTGGCACGGGCACACCGAGGAAGCGGTCGCCCTCGCCATACTCGCCCGGCCCGGTCTTGAAGAAGCGCGATAGATCGGCCGCTTTTGTTGCCGATCCGAGGGCGCGGAGTTCGTGAGTGATTCTTTCCGTGATCATAACCTTTGGGCTTCATCCTTCCAAATCAATTCCTCGACGGTGCGTTTGGGGACGTGATGCACGCCCTCGGCGTCGCGCCAGTAGTGGTAGTCTCCGTCCGACGGCATGGGCTCGATGACGACCGTTTCCCGCGGCCGACCGACGGCCAGCACGGTGCGCACCTCGAGGTAGTCGGGCAGGTGGAAGTCGTTGTGTATGTGCGCTGCATGAAAGGCTTTGATGATGCACCCGCCTAAACCGCGCTCGGCGAGCGAGAGCAGGATGGCGAGCGCCTGTATGCCGTCGTCGCAGTAGGGATCGCGGACGATGCGCGTGTCAAGCAGTTGGATGAGGTAAGCCGCCGGGCGCTCACCCTCGGAAGGCCCTGGCCAGTCCTTGAGGTAGGCTGCCCAGCGGAGCGTGGGGAAGAGCCGGGCGCACTCGTCGCGCCGGGTGACGAGGCGGTACTTGAGCGGCTGGGCGTTGCGTGCTGAGGGACAGAGTCGGGCAGCGTCTATGGCCTCGGTGAGGACGTCCGTCGTGAGGCGTTCGTCTTCATGAAAGCGGCGGTAGCTGCGGGTTTGTTGCAGTAATTCTTTCAGCATGATGTGTATATAATGGATGGAAGGATAAGATGTGCAAAACTAAACCGTTTTCTACGGGGGGCTGGCGGGGGCGTAAGGCATGGCCGATTGTCTCAGACAAACGGCTCCCACCGAAAAAAGGAGCCGTTTGATCGGATCAAATGGCTTCATACTTATTCATCAACCATTAGTTCCCATACCTTTACCCGCAATCAAACCGAAAAACAGACATGGCAGCGAACGAGCAGATTCTTCAATATGTATGGAAATACAAGTTATACCGCGAGGCAGAATGGGTGACGACCGACGGCGAACGCCTCGAAGTGATTGCCCCGGGCGTGCAAAACACGGATGCCGGTCCGGATTTCTTTAATGCCAAAGTGCGGCTCGAGGGGACGGTTTGGGCAGGCGATGTGGAGGTGCACGCCCGCGCATCAGACTGGAGACGACACGGGCACGACCGCGATCCGGCCTACGATTCTGTCGTCCTGCACGTCGTCGGTGAGGCCGACGACTCCGTCCGACGCACCAACGGCAGCCTCATCCCGCAGATCGTCCTCGACATCCCCGACCGCGTCCTGCGGAGCATCGACTGGCTACTGACGCGCGAACACCCCCTGCCCTGCATCGCGCATCTGCACGCCCTCGATCCTTTCCGACTCTCCGGCTGGATGGCCGCCCTGCTTGGCGAACGCCTCGAACGCAAGACGAACGACATCTATCGCCGCCTCGATCTGACACACGACGACTGGAACGAAACGTTTTACATCACCCTCTCACGCAACTTCGGCTTTGGCACCAACGGCGACGCCTTCGAGTGGCTCGCCTCCGGGCTCCCCTTTAAGTACATCCGCAAACAGAGCCACAGTCCCATGCAGGTCGAAGCGCTGCTCTTCGGCCGCGCCGGTATGCTCGCCGGCGACCGCAACGACGCTTACTACCGTACCCTGCAACGCGAATACGCCTTCCTCAGCCGGAAATACAACCTCTCGGCGCCCGTCGACACCTTCCTCTTCAAGCAGTTCCGCATGCGCCCCGTCAACTTCCCCCACCTCCGCGTGGCGCAATTAGCCTCCGTCTGGGCACACCACGACACGCTCTTTTCCAAGATCCTCGAGCCCGACATCACGGCCGAAGACTTGATGTGCTGTTTCGATGTCACCCCCTCCCCTTATTGGGCCACGCACTTCCATTTCGACTACCCCTCGCCCGTCCACAAGACCTCCATCGGCCCCGGTGCCGCTCGCGTGCTACTCATCAACACCGTAGCCCCGATCCTCTTCGCCTATGGCAAACGCCACAAGCAACCCGAGTATGGCGAGCGTGCCTTGCAACTGCTCGAAAGCCTCCCGCCCGAACGCAATGCCCTCGTCCGCGCCTTCACCGACGCCGGCCTCACGGCCCGCAATGCCTCCGATTCTCAAGCCCTCCTCCAGCTGCGGCGTGAGTATTGCGACAAGAGACGTTGCCTCTCCTGCCGCATCGGTTTCAGCCTGATCAAAAAGGAACTCCCCGGTTAGTGGTTACGCCGCCTTGTGTAGGTTACGAACGTGAGTGCGTAAGGATTCCGCTCGTCCGCCTCGCACTCCGTCCGCTCCGCCTCCGTCCATTCGCGCCAATCGACAGCAGGGAAAAAAACATCGGCCTCGGGGAAGACGTGGTGCACGCGCGTGAGGCAGAGCTGGTCAGCTACCGGCATCATCTGTCGATAGATATCCCTTCCGCCGATGACGAACACATCGGCGTCGTCACGGCAAGCATCGAGCGTTTCTTGCAGAGAGTGTGCCACGAGGCAGCCCTCGAGGTGGAGATCGCGGCAGTTGGTGAGCACCACATTGCGGCGGTCGGGCAGGGCGCCCTTCGGCAGCGAATCAAACGTGCGGCGCCCCATGACGACGGTATGTCCGAGCGTCAGTCGGCGGAAGTGTTTCATATCGGCGGGCAGATGCCACGGCAGGTTGTTGCCCCGCCCGATGGCGTCGCGTTCGTCGAGGGCGGCAATGAGGGTGAGCATAAGTAGAGGGTGTCTTGTAGGGGCAGATCTGTATCTCCGCCCGTTGGGTGTATATAATTAATGTATATGGTCAGACGGAGACGCGGCCGGCAATATGAGGGTGCGGCCGGTAATCGACAAGGCGGAAGTCGTCGTATCGGAAGTCGAAGAGGCTCTTGCGCTCCGGGTTCAGCTCCATGCGAGGCAGGGAGCGCGGCGTGCGCGAGAGTTGCATGTGCACCTGCTCCACGTGGTTACGATAGATGTGGGCGTCGCCGAGGGTGTGGATGAAGTCGCCAGCCTCGAGGCCCGTCACCTGCGCAGTCATCATAAGCAGGAGGGCGTAGGAAGCGATATTGAACGGCAGCCCAAGGAAAAGGTCGGCGCTGCGCTGGTAGAGTTGCAGGCTGAGCCGGCCGTCGGCGACGTAAAACTGGAAGAGCAGGTGGCAGGGCGGAAGATTCATGCGCTCGAGGTCAGCCACATTCCACGCACTGACGATGAGCCGTCGCGAGTCGGGCCGTCGCCGGATCTCATCCACCGTCGCACTGATCTGGTCGATCGTTCCACCGGCGTAATCGGGCCACGATCGCCACTGATAGCCGTAGATATGCCCAAGGTCGCCGTCGGCGTCGGCCCATTCGTTCCAAATGCGCACGCCGTGCTCCTGCAGGTAGCGCACGTTCGTGTCGCCCCGGAGGAACCAAAGCAGTTCGTAGATGATGGATTTCAGGTGTAGCTGCTTCGTGGTGAGCAGCGGGAACCCTTGGCTGAGGTCGAACCGGAGTTGCCTGCCAAAGACGCTTATAGTGCCCGTGCCCGTGCGGTCCTCCTTCACGGTTCCCTCGCGGAGCACGTCATCAAGCAGATCCAGATATTGCTTCATGATGATGTTCTTAATGTCTATGGATGAACGAGGCACAAAAATAAAAGAGCGGGGGCAAAGCGTAAAGTGCACCTCAGTGAAGCGATTTCTAAGGCTTTCTCCCCTCCCGTCGCGAAGCGTGCCGACGCCTCCCCCCCCCGCTTTTTATACCCTCCAGCCTCCCTCCTTTACCCTCTTAATACTTTTTATTCCCTAAAAGACTGTAAAAAATGGGCTGCTGCATGAACCTTCCACTTTGAGGGGTGTTTTATATGCGAGGTCGGGCAGTGAGAGTCCGACCGGTTATAGATAAATAGTTGTTTGTTTTAGTTGATTTGAAGAAAGGCCAGACTGTGAAGCCCGGCCTTTTTTTATGCCCATTCGGAGCAATCCAACGTCCACCCTCGTAGCGTTTTTATTCTACTTTCGCGGCCAAATCATTCAAGAAAAAACAGAAAGACCTATCATGGCAAAAGAATCAACAGAAAAGCTGCCCTACAAGGTGGCGAATATCAGCCTTGCCGATTTCGGGCGCAAGGAAATTGAGATCGCTGAACACGAAATGCCGGGCCTGATGGCGCTGCGTGAAAAATATGCCGGCCGGAAGCCGCTGGCTGGCGCACGAATCACCGGATCCCTCCACATGACCATTCAAACAGCCGTACTGATCGAGACACTCGTCGATCTGGGTGCTGACGTGCGTTGGGCCAGCTGCAACATCTTCTCCACACAGGACCACGCCGCCGCAGCCATCGCCGCAGCCGGCGTACCCGTCTTCGCGTGGAAGGGTGAGACTCTGGAAGAATACTGGTGGTGCACCAACGAAGCCCTCAGCTTCCCCGGCGGCAAGGGCCCGAACCTGATCGTCGACGACGGCGGCGACGCCTCCCTGCTCGTACACCGCGGCTATGCAGCCGAGAACGACCCCAAGCAGCTCGACCGCAAGGGGAGCAACCGAGAGGAGCAAGTCATCCTCGACCTGCTCAAGCGAGTGCATGAGGCCACACCGACACGCTGGCACGACATGCTGAAGGAGATGAAAGGTGTCTCTGAAGAGACTACCACGGGCGTGCATCGCCTCTACCAAATGATGGAACGCGGCGAACTGCTCGTGCCCGCCATCAATGTCAACGACTCGGTGACAAAGTCGAAGTTCGACAACCTCTACGGCTGCCGCGAGTCGTTGGCTGACGGCATCAAGCGCGCCACGGACGTGATGATCGCTGGCAAGGTAGTCGTCGTGGCGGGCTACGGCGATGTGGGCAAAGGCTGCTCGCACTCGATGCGTTCGTACGGTGCCCGCGTCCTCGTCACCGAGATCGACCCCATCTGTGCCCTGCAAGCCGCTATGGAAGGTTTCGAGGTGACCACGATGGAGGAGGCCGTGAAGGAGGGTAACATCTTCGTGACTACGACGGGCAATTGCGACGTGATCACCATCGACCACATGCGCCAGATGAAGGATCAGGCCATCGTCTGCAACATCGGCCATTTCGATAATGAGATCCAAGTAGACCAACTGGAGCACTTCCCCGGCATCGTCCGTCTGAACATCAAGCCGCAGGTGGACAAATACACTTTCCCCGACGGGCACGCCATCTTCCTTCTGGCGGAGGGACGCCTCGTCAATTTAGGTTGTGCCACAGGCCACGCCTCATTCGTGATGAGCAACTCCTTCACCAACCAAACGCTCGCCCAGCTCGACCTCTGGCAGAAGGACTACAAACCGGGCGTGTATTGCCTTCCTAAGCACTTGGACGAGGAGGTGGCGCGCCTTCACTTAGCCCGCATCGGCGTCAAGCTCTCGAAGTTAACCCAGAAACAAGCCGACTACATCGGTGTTCCTGTCAATGGGCCGTTCAAATCTGAGATTTATCGGTACTGACAAGTTTTTGTCTCTACTGTTAATTTGTTTAATTGTTTAATTGTTAGTTGTTGTGGTCGGGCATTGGACGTGAGTCCCGTGCCCGATCCTTTTTTATGGGGGAAGAGATGTCCGAACCGGGCATGCAACTCCTTCATTCGCCTTTTGTAAGTATGGGAAATGGATACTTTTGCGGCCTTATAATTAACACTACGGGAATCGGCGCTTTATGATAAATGTGATATTGGTGGACGACCATGAGCTGTTCCGGATCGGCATACGAGGATCGCTCAAGCGGACGGACGTCTGCATCTTAGGCGAAGCGGAGAGCGGCATACAACTCTTCACGCTCTTAAGAACGTTGCACCCCGATCTCATTTTTCTCGATATCATACTGCCCGACATGACGGGCATCGACATTGCCAGACGACTACGTGCCTCATTTCCGGAGATCAAAATTCTGATCCTCTCCGCTGAAAACACGGCTGACACCATCAAAGACTTGCTCCAGATCGGCATCGACGGATTCATCAGCAAGCGGCGATGCAACTCGGTGGAGTTGGATAAAGCCGTAAGAGTGATCATGGACGGCGAGAATTATTTCGGACGCGACATTTCGACATTGATGTGCAGCATCACCGCGGCAAAGCGAAAAGCGTCGTACAAAGAGCCGGAATTCACAGAACGGGAAGCCGAAGTGATCCGCCTCGCCCACGAGGGACTGTCGGCTAAGCAGATCGCGGAGATGATGGGGATCAGCCATCGCACAGTGGACACGCACAAGAGGCATATCTTCAAAAAGCTGGGCATAAACAATACGTATGAGATGATCCAGTATGCCATCAAGTGCGGCATCATTGGCCCGGACGGTTGAGGCTTCGTATAGCAGCGCATTTGCAACACTACGAAGCCTCATTATTTACACACCACCCAAGAAGAATTTTTCTCCATACATAAACATTACACACACTAAAAATCAACCGAAATGAAAAAGAATTTCATCCTGAGTTTGTTTCTGTATTCGGTGATGGCGGGCTGCGCTTTGCAAGCGCAGCAGGCCGCACCGAACGAGTCCGTCGACCCCTCTGACGTCGACACCACCCTCTATCTTGAAGAGCAGGTCGTCGTGGGCCACCGCATGAAGCGGCTGAGCCTCTTCCGGCTGCCCGTGACCCTCTCCGAGACGCCGCTGACGATGGCCATCGTCGACTCCAAGGCGCTGCGCGACTTGAACATCACCGACCTGCTCCAGATCCACAAGACGACGGCCGGCATCCGCGTCATGAACAACTACGGCGGCTTCCACATGTTCCGCGCACGCGGTATGGACGGCCTCGTACTCCTCTCAAACGGCATCCGCGACGAGCGCGCGGAGATCTACTCCTGCGCGCCGACCTCTTCGTTTGTCGGCGTGGACCGCGTGGAAGTGATCAAAGGCCCGTCGTCCGCACTGATCGGACACTCGGCCATCGGCGGCATCATCAATGTGCTTTACAGCCAACCCTCGGCCCGCACGTCGGTGGACGCACGCATCGCCGTGGGCAGCTGGAACACGTACACCGCGCAGGTGGGAGCCACCGGCGCCCTTTCGCCCACCGTCAACTTCCGACTCGATTACACCGGCATTCAGAGCGACGGCTGGCGGGACAATAACCGCCGATCGAACAACGTCTACGCCGCCTTAGACTTCCGCCCGAACGACCGCAACAAATTCTCCTTCTCCGCCATCGCTTACGACAACCGCGTGCATACCGACCCGGGCATCCCCCGCTTCCAGAACGACATCTTCGACGAGGCCGGCAACAAGGTCTACAGTAAGGGCGACATCCCCGCGGGCATCGACTTAGCCAAGACAAGCTTGACGTACATCAACGACCACTTGAACGACAAGCACATCTCTTCGACCAACATCTGGGAGCACAACCTTTCGGACAACTGGCTCCTCCGTGACGTGCTCGGCTTCTCATACAACACGCTCAGCTACCTGCAATCCGAGGAGTTTTCGCACCTGACGTCGAAGACGCCCGGCCGCTACAAACATTACTACATGAATGGTAATGAGAAGACCTACATCAGTGTCGACTCCATCCTGCGCGAGCCCTTCCACTTCGATTACGACAACTATTACGCCGGAAACCAGCTCTCCGTGCAGGGCGAGTTCGAGGCCCTCGGTATGCGCCACCTCGCATCCTTCGGCTACGACTTCTCCTACATGTACCTCAAGCGCTGGCAGGGGCAGGTGTTCTCCGGGCCCGCCACAACCACCGTCATGTCCATCTACAACCCCATCAACAACCCCGGCTCCCTCAATGAGAAGTTCTCGCAGATCGTCGACTTCAGCGAGGAGTACCACTCGCTGGCCGCCTTCGATCAGATCAACGTCACCGACCGCCTCGCTGCCATGCTCGCCCTGCGCTACAACCTCTTCAAGCGCAACGTCACGTCGAGCAAATCGGACGACCGCGTGATTACGGAGAAGGGCGAACCTTCGATCCTGACAGACAACGCCCTCACCTTCAAGGTGGGCCTCGTCTACCAAATCACCCCCGGAAGCCGCCTCTACGCCTCCGTCTCCAACTCCTTCCGCCCCGTCCGCACGGTGGGCGACAAAAACTACGTCTACTTAGACAACAAGGGCCGCACCATCGAGCCCAACTCCACCGGCAAGGTCTACGCCCCCGTGCGCGGCATGCAGTACGAGGCTGGCGTCCATTCGCGCCTCGGCAACCTCTTAGCCTTAGAGTTGGCCGGCTTCCACATCGAGAAGACCAACATCGTGCAGAAGTTTGGCAAGAACGCTGATGGCAAAAGCGTCATCGGGCAGGTCGGCACCGTCCACTCCGACGGCTTCGAGATCGACGCCACCCTCACGCCCTCGCCTTACATCGACCTGCGCGCGGGCTACACCCTGACGCTGGCCAAGGTGGGCGAATACTCTAGCACGGAGTTTGCCAAGGCCGCCTTCAAGGGCAACTACTTGCCCTACTCGCCCGTCCACACCGCCTTCGGCTGGCTCTTCCTGAACAACAATTCGGAGCGCCACCTCTTCCGCCTCGGCCTCGGCTTCGACTACGCCAGCGAATCCTACGCCGATCTGGCCAATGAGATGCGTTTCGACCCCGCCTTCGTGGCCAACGCCATGGCCAGCTATCGCTACAACAAGTTCTGGACGCTGCAAGTGAACGTCGACAACATCTTCGACAAGCGTTACGCCAAGGCCGCCGAGAACACCATCCAGTGGCTCCCCGAGCCAGGGCGGAACTTCACCATCTCGGCCATCTTCCACCTATGATTTGATTCTCAGGTATAATTATGCGTCAAGGGCACAGTCGAGGGGTAATCGTCGGCTGCGCCCTTTTTCGGCTCCTTTTTTCGGTGGCGGCCCATAATCAACGATTCCACAGGGGAAAATAGGGCGCTTGCGGGGGCCTTATGCCTTTTCCCCGAAATAAAAATCCCCGGGCGATGATGGATTGATTGTGTATCCACGCCCGGGGGTCCTTTCGTTTTTAGATTTTCCTTTTTAGTTATTCCCCCATGTCCTCCTCATCGAGGCCGAGGAAGGGGAAATCTGGCAGGTCGGGGTGTGTGAACTGCTCTAAGTCGCGCCGCTCCTTCTTCGTGGGGCGCCCCAGACCGCGGGCACGGTCGACAAAGCCGGAGATCTTGTTCATCTCAAGGATCTCGTACTGCTCGGGCGGCGTGACGTTCTCCATGAAACGCGGGACGAGCGGTGCGCCCATGCGGCTCTCCGTGAGGTCGAGCACGCGGAAGGAGAAGGTGACGGGAGGCTTGCGCACATCGATCACGTCGCCCACGCGGACGGTGCGCGACGGCTTCACGCAGCTGCCACCCATCGAGATGCGCCCTTTCTTGCACGCCTCGGCAGCCAGCGAGCGCGTCTTGAAGAGGCGCACGGCCCACATCCATTTATCTATTCTGACTTCGTTCATAAGTGATGGCGTTACGGGTTGGTAGTTCCGTGTGACAAGGCCTTAGCGCTATGCTTTCTCTGACGCGGCGGAGGAGGTAGGCGCATTGCGGTTATAGCGGTTCATTGTCGCATCCGCTCCCTCGAGGCAGAAGCTGCGCACCATCTCAACAGCCCGATCGACCGAGGCGGGCATGCGTGTCAGCTCATCGTCCGTGAAGGGGCTGAGTACGTAGTCCACCTGCCGTCCGCGCGGGAAGTTGCTCCCGATGCCGAAGCGCAGACGGGCGAAATCATCCGTGGCGAGCAGTTCGCCGATGTTGCGCAGGCCGTTGTGTCCGCCGTGGCTGCCGCGCGCCTTGAGGCGCAGGTTGCCGAAGGGCAGCGAGAGGTCATCGACCACGACTAACAGGCGCTCGCGGGGGATGGACTCGCGTTGCAGCCAGTAGCGCACCGCATTTCCACTCAGGTTCATGAAGGTGTTGGGCTTCAGTACGACTAACTCGGCGCTCTTCACACGCATACGACCCACGGCTCCGTAACGCTCCTCTCCGAATCCCGCCGAGGCGAACTCTGCCAAAGCGTTCACCACGCGGAAGCCTACATTGTGGCGTGTCCCCCAGTATTCTTGGCCAATGTTTCCCAAGCCGACTATCAAAAATTTCATGATGGCTTCTTATCCAAACAAAGAAAGAGGGGAGGGACGCTCCGCCTTTTGACTGGCGCGGGCACCCTCCCCTTCGTTTCATGAAAAAGGTATTCTCTCTTATTCGTTTGTCTCCGATCCACCTTCGGTGTGCTCTTCGCCCTCCTCTGCACTTGGAGCCTCGAAGCCGGCGGCGCTCTGAGTGGCGCGTGTCATCTTCACGGCGCAAACTACGGCGTTCTTCGGGCTGATCACCTCCACGTTCTCAAACGTCAGTTCGCCGACCTTGATCACCTTACCCAACTCCAACTCGTCCACGTTGACCACGAGCTTCTCCGGGATCTGCTCGGCCTGACCTTTCACCTTCAGGCGACGCATGGCGTGATTGAGTTTACCACCGGCCTTCACACCCTTAGCGTGACCCACTAACTCTACGGGTACGTTCATCACGATCGGCTTGTCGCCAAATACTTCCAAGAAGTCTAAGTGCAGGATGGCGTCCGTTACGGGGTGAAACTGGATGTCCTTCAGGATGGCGCGATTCTGGCGGCCATCTTCCCAGTCGATCTCCACAAGGTGGATGTCCGGCGTGTAGATCAGCTTGCGGACTCCGTCGAACGACACCGTGAAGTCCGTGACTACGATGCCCATGCCGCCTTCAATCTCCACCAGCTTTTCGCCCGGCTTGAGTGCCTCCGTATAGGGCAGTTTCACCGGCTCCTGGCCGTAGAGTACGGCGGGGATCAATCCTTGTTTGCGCAACGCCTTGGTTGCCTTCTTGCCGAGGTCTTCCCGCGGCGTTCCGTTCAATTTGAATGTCTTCATTTCCTTCAATTTATTGTGTTACTCAAAATCAGTTTTGCTCTTTCCGATTTCCCATCACACGTGTAGATAGGCTTTTCTTCAAAAAGCGGGGCAAAAATAAGGCGCCGTTTGAATTATCATGGATAATCAACGAGAGATACGCCTGTCATTTCGCCTTTTTGCGAAGCGTTCAGGGGCTCTAATCGGAGGGGGGCAATTCGGTTTACCGCCTCTCCTTGTTTTTCGCCTTTTCGCGACGGGCGGCCTCTTTCTCGCGCAGTGCCGCGCGGCGTGCCGCCTCTTTCTCCTTCAGGCGTTGCTTGTTGGCCTTCTCGCGCGCCTTGCGCTCCTTTTCGCGCTGCTTCATGCACTCGCGGGCCTCCTTCTCCCTCCGTTTGCGTTGTGCCTCGCGCTCCTTGAGCTGCTGCTTGCGTAGCTCGGCCGCCTCCTGACGGCGCTCAGCCTGCGTTTGCGCCTTTTCCTCCTGCGCCATGCGCGACTTGCGCGCCTCTATCTCCCGGCGTTTTTGCAGGTATTCTAAAGTGATCTCCTTTGGTCTTACAAGCACCGTATCCTCGTCCACTTCCGGCACGGCTGATGTATCGGCGGAGAGACTGTCCGGGGTCATTGGTTCAGGCATGGATAGCGTGTCGGTCGGGGTGGGTTCATTCGCTTGCTCCGCCTTCTTGTTCTTCCGGCGACGAACAGAGTTGGCAGCCTTCTTCTCCCGTTTGTCTTTCTTCTTTTTCTCCGTCTTCGGCTTCTTGTCCTTTTTCTTTTTGGATACGACAGGTTGATCTTGCGCTACGGACGTGGTGTCAGTGGGCGTAACCTCTTCGGTGAGGAGGGGGGGATTAAGGGTCGGTTCTTCCGCTGGCTTTTCTTCCGTCGGGGGCGCTTTTTCCAGCTTTGGCTCATCAATCACGGGTTCATCCGTGTCTTGTATACGATCATTTACCTCGTCGGCCGCTTGCACCACCGCTTCGTCTTCGCGCGCAGCCTCGCGTTCGTCTGCCGCTACCTGCGTTCGCCAGCGGGCTACGAGCTCGGGCGCCTGCCTGCCGTAGGTCTCGGCAAAGAAGGCCATGTATTCCGACGGCGATTTGCCGTGAAGGAGCGTCTCATAGTTCGCCTCGGAGATGGGGAAGAACATGACGGCGCGATCCACCTTGCGGGCGTAACCATCAGCGGCGTAGATCATGTCGTAATAATCGAGCACCTGCTGTAAGTCGCTGAAGCCGCTGACGATCAACATGCCGAAGGCGCCTGCCTCTTCGGTCAATAAGTCAAAACTCTTCACCTCGAAATGCGCGAAGTTGTAAGCCGCCACGGCGTAGAGCAATGCGTTGCGATCTACAGCGCCGGTGGGGAAGAGCAGCACCATGCGATGCGGCGATGCGGGCTCATCGACGAAGGCGCGGGCGGAGTCCGTGGCGGAGATATCGCCAAACTCATCCGTGCCGAAACGCAAGTCCCACTTCATGCCCGTCAGGCTGCCCTGTACCAAGGCGCGGCCACGAAGGATGCCCTTCAGCATCTCGCCGGCCAGCTCCGTCACGTCGGCCGTGGGATACTTCTCCACGAGCGTTTGCAGTGCCGACTTAAACGCGGCTACGTTGCCCGACTGCACATAGGTGAGCGCCTCGACGAACATGAACTTAGGCATCAGCGTGGCCAGCGGATAGGTGCGGCTGAACTCGCGATAGCTGCGGCGCACGAACGACGTGTCGCCCTTGAGGTAGCGGTTGTACGCCTGCTCATAGATCGAGTCTTGCACACGGTCCATCATGCGGATATGGTACTCATAGTTCGGATCCGAGACGGCCGTGGCATAGTCGCTCTCGGGGAAGGCCTTTACAAGGCGGTCGCGCGAGCGGGTCTCGAGCGACTTGTCCTTGTACCGGAGGCCCATGAGGTAAGACTGGAAGTAGTAATCCATCCGGTACTTATTGTCCGGGAAACGCCGCTCCAGCTCCTCGAACGTCTCGACCGAGAGCGGCATATTCTCCAGCTTATCCTTGTAGATCATGCCCATGTTGTACAGCCCGTCGGCGATGATGACGTTCGAGGCCTCCACGTCCTCCGCCGTGAGAGGGATCTGCTGCAGGTAATACTCGCGCGACTTGGGGTCGGACGAGATGGAGTCCTGTAGTGCGTCGGTCGAGTCGGTGGAGGCGATCGGGTTGCCGTTGGCGTCGAGCTGCGGCATGTCGGGCAGGTTGCCGTCCGCATTGTCGGCCGACGATGCTAGCGGCATGGCCTTGTTGCGGCGTCGCCAATCGTCCTGATTGACGCGCTTGCCCCACTTGTTTTGGAACTGGGTCTTGCCCTGCGCCACGGTCTGCTCGTTGTAGAAATAGAAGCCGCCATTGTTCCCGTTGAGCAGTGGCATCTGCGGCGTCTGTATGTTCTGCCGCTGGCGCTGAAAGTCGTTGCCGCGGCTCTGTTGGTCGGCCAGGTAACGCTCCTTGTCGGCCTCTTCGGCCTCGCGTTTCTCTTTCTCCTTCACCTCGGCGATGATCTTATCGATCACAGCCAGCCGCTCCTTTTCGGGCATACGGGCCAAGGCCTGGAGACTGTCTTGCAGGTGTACCGCCTCGACGTGTACCACCAACTCGTCGAGCACGGACGAGAGGCGCGAGACGCGCTCATAGTCCTTGTACTCTCGCGGCATGGCCGAGAGTGCGCCGCTGAAGCAGGGTTGCGCCCGGACGTAATCCTTTTGCGTGAAATAGATATCGCCGAGCTTGATCTGGCAGATGGCCAGGTCGAGGCCGTTCTGGACGCTCTTCTCCACGCCCTGGGCGTAGGCGGCGATGGCCTGCGCGGTGTCGTGCCGGCTCATGTAGACGTCGCCGATGGCCATGTAGACTTGGTCGAGGTAATTCTTGTTTTTGTCGCTCTTGGACATGCGTCGGAGCATGCTGAGCACCTGCTGCCAACGCGACGGCGGCAGCACTTCAGCCTGACGGATGCGGGCGGCAAACTCCAGCTCGTAGGGCGGATTGGCGGAGGCTACGCGGCCGAACTCGCGGTAGGCCTCGTCGTCCATACCGGCCTCGGTGAGCAGTTGCCCCAAGAGGTAACGCATGCGGGTGTGCTGGCGGCGGTTGCGCTCCGTGCCGATCACCTTGCGCAGCGCCGGGATAGCTTGCTCCGTGCGGTTGCTTTTGACCAAGAAATCGGCGTAGACGCGCTCGTATTCCTTTCGATTGGCGGCGGGGAAACCGTTCTTTTCGATCCGTTCGAGTGCCGCCTCCGTCTCGTAGAGCCAGCCCATCTCGGCGTAGCAGCGCGCCTGCCAGATGTGTGCCGCGGCCACCATCTCCGGCTCCGTGGCGTAGTGGCGCGCGATGTAAGAGAATGTGGCTGCGGCCTGCAGGAAGTCGCCGTTGTAAAACTGCCCCTCGGCCACCAGCATCCAGCAGTGCTTCAGGAAGGGGTTGTACTCCTCGCGGTTCTGCATCGCCAGTTGCCGTGCGTCGCCACGCCAGCCCGACTTGCGAACGGGCTTCTTCTGTATCGAATGTTGCTTGATGGCTTTATTCCCCTTCAGGATAGCGCGGTCGAAGGGGCCGCCCGGCGACTGCTTATCCTTGGGCAGCGCGCTGACGGGGTGCATGAGGATGCGCTCGGTGTAGTTCTCTCTGTAGCCGTTTTGCATCGCCTCTAACTGTTCGTCGAACGATGTTTTGCCGTTGAAATACGTGTTGTAACGCGCCGTGAACGCGTGCCAGCGGCGTGAGCCCGCCGTGTTCTTTTTTGTGCTGCATGCCACTGCTGTCAGCAGCAGTGCGGTCATGCTGACAATGGCGATGGGGTAAAATCTTTTCACGTCTCCGGTCTCGTGTTTGAATTGCATTAATAACTAATAATCCAGTGGATTATTGTAACGTGAGTTCGGCGTAAGGAATTCATTCACCGATATCGGTGGGACTCACTTGCACGAAGCCTGCAAGCATGCTTTGCGTCACTCACAATGCACGCTTTGCCTGTGAGTCATTGGGGAAGGATGTCTTCACTGAGGCGGTGCGGGGAGGGTGCTTCCCTCGGTTCAGGGAAATGGATTTCTTTCGTCGAACTCATGTTATTATAGGGCTTTGCCTGCTTCCGTGTCTCATTTCCGGACATTCCGGCAAGGGGGGAGGGTGCATTCGTTTTTGAGAATGCTTACAGACGCTCTCCGCACACTCTCACACGGGAAACTATCTTTGCGGGCGGGAAGCAAGTGTTCGCTGTGTATGCAAGAATAGGCAAGTCTAAGCGCTTAGTTCATTACCTAATCCGTTGCCTTCTTCCTTTTACATATAACATGCTTCCTTTTTTTTAGTAGACTGCTTCCGGAACAAGTCTTCGCAACCGCCAAAACAGGGCATTTAGAGTGCTTGCGGGGCGCCCCGCAAGCGCGCTTTCCGATATAATGACCATAACCATTCACCAAAAAAGAACCAGAACAAGATGAAAGTAGACGTTTTATTAGGCCTCCAATGGGGCGACGAAGGCAAGGGAAAGGTTGTCGACGTGCTCACCCCGCGATACGATGTGGTTGCCCGCTTCCAGGGCGGCCCCAACGCCGGACACACCTTGGAGTTCGGCGGCGAGCGCTACGTGCTGCGCTCCATCCCGTCCGGCATCTTCCAGGGCGGCAAGATCAACATCATCGGCAACGGTGTCGTCCTCGACCCGCTGCTCTACAAGGAAGAAGCCGAAGCCTTAGCTGCCCACGGCCACGACATCCACAAGCAGCTTTACATCTCCAAAAAGGCGCACCTGATCATGCCCACCCACCGCGTCTTAGATCAAGCCAACGAGGCAGCCAAAGGCACAGGCAAGATCGGCACCACCGGCCGAGGCATCGGTCCGACCTACACCGACAAGATCAGCCGCAACGGCCTCCGCGTGGGCGACCTGCTTGACGATTTCGACCGCAAGTACGCCGCAGCCAAACGTCGCCACGAGAACATGCTCCGCGCCATGAACTACGGCTACAACCTCGTCGACATCGAGCGGCCGTGGCTCGAGGCGTTGGAATACCTGAAAGGCTTTCGCCTGATCGACAGCGAGCACGTCGTTAACGAATACCTCGCCGAGGGTCGCTCCGTGCTGGCCGAGGGCGCACAGGGCACGATGCTCGACATCGACTTCGGGTCCTACCCCTTCGTCACGTCGTCCAGCACCGTCTGCGCTGGCTGCTGCACGGGCCTCGGCGTGGCCCCGCGTAACATCGGCGAGGTGTACGGCATCTTCAAGGCGTACTGCACGCGCGTCGGCAGCGGCCCCTTCCCCACCGAACTGAACGACACGACGGGCAACGCGATGTGCGAACGCGGACACGAGTTCGGCTCCGTCACCGGTCGCCGCCGCCGCTGCGGATGGATCGACCTCGTCGCCCTGCGCTACGCCATCATGATCGACGGCGTCACGCAGCTGATTATGATGAAGAGCGATGTGCTCGATACGTTCGAGACGATTAAAGCCTGCGTGGCCTACCGCATCAATGGCGAGGAGACCACGCGCTTCCCGTTCGATGCCACCGGCGCAGAGCCGATCTATGCCGAGCTGTCAGGATGGAAGACGGACATGTCGCACATGAAGAGCGAGGATGAGTTCCCCGAAGAGTTCAACGCCTACCTCACCTTCCTTGAGGAGGAGCTCGGGGTGCCGGTCAAGATCGTCTCCGTCGGGCCCGACCGCGAACAAACCATTATGCGTTACACGGATTAAGCCACAATGATTACCACAGCCAATCTCCTTTACTGGATCATCTTCATCGGCATCGCCGGCCTGAGCTGGTTGGTGTCCGCCCGCTTACAGAGCAAATTCAAGAAGTATTCGCGCATCCCGTTGCCCGGCGGGCTGACGGGGCGCGAGGTGGCCGAACGCATGCTGCGCGAGAACGGCATCAACGACGTGCGCGTCACCTCCGTAGATGGCCAGTTGACCGACCACTATAACCCCGCCAACAAGACCGTGAACCTCAGCCAAGGCGTTTACGAGAGCCACAGCATCGCCGCGGCCGCTGTAGCTGCTCACGAGTGTGGCCACGCCGTGCAACACGCCCGCGCCTACGCACCGCTCAAGATGCGCTCCGCGCTGGTTCCTGCCGTCAGCCTCTCGTCGAGGATCATGCCGTGGGTGCTGCTGGGCGGCATGTTGCTGCTGCGCGTCTTCCCGGGCCTGATGCTCTTTGGCATCATCCTCTTCGCCCTGACCACACTCTTCAGCTTCGTCACGTTGCCCGTGGAGATCGACGCCAGTCGCCGCGCCTTGGCCTGGCTCAAGACGTCGAACCTCACCACGCGCGAGACCGACGGCATGGCTCGGGACGCGCTCAAGTCGGCCGCTTACACCTACGTCGTAGCCGCCCTCGGGTCGCTCGCCTCGCTGCTTTATTACATCATGATCTTTATGGGAAGGAGGGACTAAGCCGTGGCACAGAAACCTTCCATCCCGAAAGGGACACGCGACTTCACGCCGGCGGAAATGGCTCGCCGCAACTACATCTTCGACACCATCCGCGACGTCTACCACCTCTACGGCTACCGGCAGATAGAGACGCCCGCGATGGAGCAGCTCTCCACCCTCATGGGCAAATACGGCGAGGAGGGCGACAAGCTGCTCTTCAAGATCCTCAACTCGGGCGACTGCCTCGCGGGGATCACCGAGGAGGATTGGCAGGCGCACAACCCTGCGCGTTTCGCCGCCAAGGCCTGCGAGAAGGGGCTGCGTTACGACCTGACGGTGCCCTTCGCGCGCTTCGTCGTGCAGCATCGTGCGGAGCTGACCTTCCCCTTCAAGCGCTTCCAGATACAGCCCGTCTGGCGCGCTGACCGGCCGCAGAAGGGTCGCTATCGCGAGTTTTTCCAGTGCGACGCCGATGTGGTCGGCAGCGACTCGCTGCTCTGCGAGGTGGAGCTGATCCAGATCATGGACGAGGTGTTCCGCCGCCTTGGCATCCGCGTATCGATCAAGATGAATAACCGCAAGATCCTGGCCGGCATCGCTGAGGTGATCGGCGAGGCGGAGCGCATCACAGATATCACCGTGGCCATCGACAAGCTCGACAAGCTCGGTCCCGAGGGCGTCAACGCTGAGCTGCGTGCCCGGGGCATCTCTGACGGAGCCATCGAGCGCCTGCAACCGGTGATCGGCCTCCGGGGAACGAACCGCGAGAAGATGGCGGCGCTGCGCACGGTGCTGTCCGCTTCTGAGGTGGGCCTGCGCGGTATCGAGGAGACGGAGTACATCCTCCATCACATCGAGCTGTTGCCGCTCACGGCCGGCTTCGAGATCGACCTCACGCTGGCGCGCGGCCTGAACTACTACACGGGTGCCATCTTCGAGGTGAAGTCGCTCGACGTGGAGATCGGCAGCATCACGGGCGGCGGGCGGTATGACAACCTGACGGGCGTCTTCGGCCTTGCGGGCGTCTCGGGCGTCGGCATCTCCTTCGGCGCCGACCGCATCTACGACGTCCTCAACCGCCTCGACCTCTACCCCGCCGAGTCGCTCTGCACCACGCAGCTGCTCTTCGTGCACTTCGGTGAGCGGGAGGCGACGTATCTGCTTCCGATCATCGCGCGCATCCGTGCGGCCGGCATCCGCGTGGAGCTCTACCCTGACGCATCCAAGATGAAGAAGCAACTGGGTTACGCCGATGCTAACGCGATTCCCTTTGTCGCCCTCGTGGGCGAGGATGAGATGGCCTCGGGCCGCATCCTGCTCAAGGACATGCGCACAGGTGAGCAGCGCCCCGTCGCGGTGGAAGAATTGATTGAGGCGGTCGGGGGTAGGCCCTCACCTCTTAATTAAATATGAAAGTCTCTGTCATCCTTTTGAATTGGAACGGGCGGAAGTTGCTTGAGAAGTTCCTGCCGTCGGTCGTGGCGCATACGCCGTCGGATGTGGCCGAGGTGGTCGTGGCTGACAACGGCTCGACGGACGACTCTGTGGCCATGCTCCGCGAGCGCTTCCCCTGTGTCCGCCTCATCCTGCTCGACCGCAACTATGGCTTTGCCGAGGGTTACAACCAGGCCATCGAGCAGACCACGGCGGAGTACACGGTGCTGCTCAACACCGACGTGGAGGTGACGCCCGGCTGGCTCACGGCACCGCTCGAGGAGTTAGACGCCGACGCCTCGGTGGCGGCCGTGCAGCCCAAGCTGC
>CAUPYF010000007.1:0-27335 GCA_963515435.1 uncultured Tannerella sp.
TGCCCGGCGACGACTCGGCCGCCTCGGTGTACATCGTTTGGATCGAGTCGATGATAACGAGGTCGGGCCGGAGGCGGTCAGCCTCAGCCAGCACCTGCTCTAAGTGCGTCTCGCAGTAGACGTGGCAGTGCGCCGTGTCCGCGTTGCCGTCCGTGGCGAGGCGGTCGGCACGCATCTTCAGCTGGCGGGCGCTCTCCTCGCCGGAGACGTAGAGCGTGTGCAGGTCGCTGAGGCGGAGGACGGTCTGTAGCACCAAGGTCGACTTGCCGATACCCGGTTCGCCACCCACTAAGACGAGCGATCCGCGGACGAGTCCGCCGCCGAGGACACGGTTTAGCTCTGCGTCATGCATATCGAGGCGCACCTCCTCCTCGGCCGTGATGTCGCGCAACAGCTGCGGGCGCGCCACCCCCCGACCGATGCCCCCAGCTACCCGGCGCGAGGCCGGTTCCGGCCGGATGATCTCCTCCACATACGTGTTCCACGCCCCGCACGAGGGGCATTTGCCCACCCATTTGGGCGTCTCCGCCCCGCACTCGGAGCAGATGTATACAGTCTTCGTTTTGGCCATAATAAAAAGGTGATTAAAGAGGTGAAAGGGTAGGGGCGAACACATCGATTCCCCCCTTATAATCGGCTGTTAATCGCTCCAATAATCCATTTGAATACGCAGGCAAAAGTAGCCGAATCCAGCGGCGTTCATTTTCCAGCCCATGGCAATCGGGGGCTGATTTCCATTGCCCCCAAACAAGCCCCATGTGACGGCCAAAGAACACGCAGAACCTGCTTCGTACCCCCCACAGTTCCTGCTTTGAGTTTTTACAAAGTGCTTGCAGTACCTCACATTTCGGCTTTGAGTTTTCACAAAGTGCTTACAGTACCCCACATTTCAGCTTTGAGCTTTCACAAAGCACTTGCAGCACCCCACGTTTCGGCTTTGAGTTTTCACAAAGCATAAAACAGACCTCGTTGTTCCTGTTCTGCTGTTTCACAACGCACGAAACGCGCCCCACCCTTCCTGCCCTATGGTTTTACAAAGCACAAAAAAGCAGGGCCTGCGACCCAATCGCAAACCCTGCTCTTTCTATCAGTGAGAAACGACGCACCCAGGGGGGAGGCGGCGCGCAGTTTTCATGTCACATTACACGATCTCAACCATCGGCGCGCCGACCTGCACGGAGTCGCCGGCCTTGACGAGGATGCGGCTGACGGTGCCAGCGAAGTCGGCCGTGATGTCATTCTCCATCTTCATGGATTCGAGCACTAACAGCTTGTCGCCCTTGTTCACCTTCGCGCCTTCCTTCACCGTCACCTCGATGACGCTGCCCGGCATTGGGCATTCCACCATGCGGCCCTTCGCGGCGTTGGCGGCCTGGGTCGGAGCAGCGGCAGCAGCCTCATCTACGATCTCAACCATCGGCGCGCCGACCTGCACGGAGTCGCCGGCCTTGACGAGGATGCGGCGAACCGTGCCGTCGAAGTCGGCCGTGATGTCGTTTTCCATCTTCATGGATTCGAGCACTAACAGCTTGTCGCCCTTCTTCACCTTAGCGCCCACCTTCACCGTCACCTCGATGACGTTGCCCGGCATTGGACATTCCACCATGCGACCCTTCACTGAGTCGTTCGCCACGGCAGCAGCCTCTTCGTGTGCCGCCTCCTTGCCACCGCAAGCGCAAGCGCCGGAAGTCTTCTGCTTCGCGTTGTACTCCGCCTCGCGCTTCTTACGCAGGAAGCCGGTGGCCACGTTCGGGAAGAGCTCCAAGAGCAGCATGTCCTTCTCGTCCACCGCCAAGTGCACACCGCCGAACTCCTCAAGCACGGGGTTATCCGGCGTCTTGTGGGTCGTTGTGTCATACGGCGTCTCTACGGGTGACCCCGTGATCTGCTCGCGGAACTTGGGATCGACCGGCACCGGCGTCTTGCCGTATTCACCCTTCACCAAGTTCACGAACTGGCTCGAGGTATTAGCGTATTTATCCTGCCCTTTCTTCAGGCTCAATGCACAAGATACAGCCTGTGCGCCTACGATTTGGCTGGTTGGCGTCACAAGTGGCGGCAGACCAGCATCGAGGCGTACGCTCGGGATGAGCTTCATCGCGTCTTCGAGCAGATCCATCGAGTTGAATTGCTTCAACTGGGCCACCATGTTGCTGTACATCCCACCGGGGATCTCTGCATTCTTTACCAGCTCATTCGGCTTCGGGAAGTTGAAATACTTCTCGATGGCGTGGCAAGCGTCTAACAGCGCGGCCTCGTCGTCCTTGCGAACGGCCTCGATGGCCTTGTCGAACAGGGCGTCGATGTCAGCCGGCAGCGTGTCAGTGAGCGGGTTGAATGGGTTCGGGAACATTTTCGATGCATCGAAAGCCTCGAGCTCCTTGCGGATCTCTTTCAGCTCCTTGCTGATCTTGGCCACGGCCTCCATGTTCACGTCGAGCTCCACACCGAGTTTCTTGCAGAAGATGTAGATCAACTCAATAGCGGGAGCACCCGTACCACCGGCGAAGTACCAGATGTTCGTGTCCACGATGTCGGCACCGCACATGATAGCCGTCAGGACGGAAGCCAGACCGAAGCCCGGCGTACAGTGCGTATGGAAATCTACGGGCACATTGAGGTGCTTCTTGAAGAGCGGCATCAGCTTGGCTACGCGTGAGGGCGGGATGAGTCCGCTCATGTCCTTGATGGTGATCATGTCAGCACCCAGTGCCAACATTTCCTGTGCCTTGTTCAGGAAGTAAGCGTCGGTGAAGACCGGCTCGCGGTTGTCGTCATACTTCGGATCCACCGTATAGCAAACGGCGCAGTCGGCCATACCGCCATATTTCTTAATGCTCTTCACGCTTGACTTCACGTTGTTCACGTCGTTCAGCGCGTCGAAGATGCGCATGATGCCCAAGCCCGATGCTACGGCGTTACGGAAGAAACCGTCGATGATCTCGTCGGGATACGGAGCATAGCCGTAGAGGTTACGGCCGCGGGAGAGGGCGGTCAGTTTGGAGACATCGCCCACAGAGGCCTTGATCTTCTCTAATCTGTCCCAGGGGTTCTCGCCAAGGTAGCGCATCACGGAGTCGGGCACGGCGCCGCCCCATACTTCCATCGCATAGAAGTTCGCGTCCTTGTAGTAAGGTAACACACGATCCACCTGCGATTGATTCATACGTGTTGCAAACGAAGATTGCTGTCCGTCTCTCAATGTGAGATCTCTGATCAAAAGTTTCTGTGTCATGATTTAATCTGTTTCTTATGTGATGATTTTTATTGGGTAAATCGATTTCTTTTCTTCCACGTCCCCTCCGAAACGGTCTGCTGAGGATGTCTGTACCGGCGGAGTGCCCGCAAAGGAATGCTTTTTCAAGGAGACCCCGTCGGGGATTACAGAAATATTTCCGTAATCCCCGGCGGGGCTTTCTTTTAGTGGAATATCAACATGAATTCTATTGAACGTGAGTTCGATGTAGTAAGAATGCGGCCGTTTGTTCCGGCAGGGTGTATGTAAACATCATGAAAGCCTTTCACAGCCTCCGTAGGTCACCTGCCCCCAATCAGGTCTCAGGGCTTGTGTCACCCCATCCTATTTAGAATCATGCAGCGAAATAGACCATCAAGCCGGCCAGGACAATGTATCCGATGGCGTAAGGCAGGGCGCTGCGCAGGATCTCACCGTCACGTCCCTGCATGTTGCAAGAGGCCGTGGCAATGGCGATGCTTTGCGGGGAGATGATCTTACCACCGGTAGCTCCAGCCGTATTGGCTCCCACCAACCAGTTCGGGTCGGCATAGTTCAGCTTCGCCGCTACACTGCCCTGAAGTTTGCCGAACAAAATGTTGGACGACGTGTCACTACCCGTGACGAACGTTCCGATAGCACCGATCAACGGCACAAACAGCGGATAGTAAGCTCCCGTGGCCGTAGCCAGTGCATTGGCGATCACGAGAATCATACCGGCGTAGTTCATTACTGACGCGATCGATACAAGGCTCATGATGGTAACGACCGTCTTGCCCAAATTCTTTACTGTGCGTGCGAGTACGACAACTAACTTCTTGGCTGACACTCCCTGCACTAATCCGCCGAAGAACGTCCCGAGGAAAAGCATCAGGCCGGCGTTGGAGATCCAACCGAACTTAAAGGCTTTGCCCTCTGCATAAATCGGCAGGTGTACACTGCTGACCAAGTGCGTGCGGAGGAACTCATTGACGGGCTTCACTAACGGGCCGCTGATGATGATGAAGAAGAGAATAAATCCATACACACTCCATGCGCGGAGGGTCTGAGACATGGTGAACGTCTCTTTTTGCGTCGCTCCATCGGCATCCTTTTCACCGAAGAGGCGCGCGTAAAGGATGATCGCCAAGATAGCGGCTACACTGCCGAGGATGGCCGGCGTCTCCGCTCCGAGGTAACGCGCGCAGATGTATTGCACGACGAGCGATATACCACCTACCCACAAGGAGAGGATGAGGTGCTTAACGATCTTCTTTGGCGAGCGATCCGTAAGTGTGAGGATGATGAACGGGATGATCAGCATGAGCGGCGAGAGCTGGATGACCACCTTGGATGCAATGTCACAGATGGCTTCCGGCGTGGCGGCTCCGGAGGGTGCTACCTCGTTGGCCAACGTGATGACTGGCACACCCACGGCGCCAAAGCCCGTCGGCACACTGTTCGCGATAAGCGACACCAAGGCGCTGAAGCCTGGTTTGAAGCCGAGGCCGATCAGGATGGCGGCGGGGATGGCCACTGCCGTTCCGAAGCCGGCCATACCCTCGAGCAGTCCGCCGAAACCCCAAACGAGAAGCAGCACGATGATGCCACGGTCGTTCGTGAGTGAGGTGAATTGCTTCTTGATCACTTCGATTTCACCACTTTCCAGCAGCGTGTTGTAGCTGTAAATGGCCATCAGAATGATGATCAGGATGGGGAAGGTTGCCTTAAGTAGCCCTTCGATGAAGGCCCAGAAGACGCCGAACTGCGTAAAGCCCTCGGGTGCAAATCCGAGTGCGGGAGCTGCCACGATGGCAATGAGCAAGGTGGCTACGAGGGTAACAAAAGCACTTTTATGCCCGGCCATTTTGACGCCGAGCATGAGCACAAACAAGAGCAGGATCGGGAGAATGGATAGGATTACGTTCATGGTAACATACTGTTTTGAGATTAGACTATTTGGTGGGATTGCTACACAAGTAAAACGACCACCTGCTTCGGGCCGTGCGCCCCTTTGACGAGTGACTGCTCGATGTCGGCAGTCTTCGATGGGCCGGACATGAAGCCGCGAAACTCGCCCGGGTGAGCTTCGGGAACGCGGGCGTAGGCGTCGTGCATGGTGTCAACTAACTGATCCTTCGGCAGGAGAAAGACGAGCGCCTCGGAGATGAAGTAGATGGCGCGTTGCAGGTACTCCTGCTCGAAGTAGACAGCGGCGTTCTCACAGACGCCGAAGATGCCGTGGCAGACGACAAGGTCTGTGCCGTTCAGTTCGGACGGCGTCTCGATTGTGTCGGGATTGTAGGTGGCGCAGGTTACCTCGGGGAAGTTGCAGGCGATGCGTTTGGCCTCAGGGAAGAGGCGGCGGATGGCATCATCCACCGTTTCGTCCTTGCCAAGCAGCTCGGCACTGCCGCCTACACCGGATGAGATCTCGATAAACTGCTTGATCTTATCCGGGTAGACCGTGTGAGGGATGTTGATTTCGGGGCGGGGAAATTGCTCTTTGATGTTCTCCCGCAGGCTGTTCAGTATAAATTCCTTGCTGCTCATCTTGATTCTTATTTAGCGTTTTTCTCCTTATGATTTTTCTTCCACCAAGCCTCAAACGACTGCTTGGCAAACTTGGGTAGCTCGCGCTCCTTGCCCCAATCGTTCAGCCCGTTGTAGATCATAAAGCGCGGCATGGAGTTCACCATCGGCGCCATCTTGAGTGCGGAGTGAAAGAGCCCCGGGCGATCCATGAGGAACTTGATACCGTTGCTCATGGTCTTCTTCTTGGGGTCGGCCGTGCCGAAGCCGTCGAGCTTCTGGCGCCAGATGTAGATCTGCTCACCGAGGTCGACCATAGCGGGGCAGACGAACGAGCAGGAGAGGCAGAGCGAGCAGGCGGAGACGTTGCCGCTGTGTTTCTGCGGGTCATTGAGCATGCCGAGGTTGATGCCGATCGGGCCAGGGATGAAGTAAGAATAGGAATAGCCGCCGCTGCGACGGTAGACGGGGCAGGTGTTCATGCAGGCGCCGCATCGGATGCAGTTCATCACTTTGCGGTGCTCGGGCATGCCGAGGATCTTGCTGCGACCGTTGTCGACGATGATGAAGTGTTGCTCGCCGCCTTTATGCGGACGGCCGAAGTGCGATGTGTAAGTTGTGATGGGCTGCCCTGTAGCCGAACGAGCCAGCAGGCGGGTAAAGACGCCAAGCGAGCGCAGGTCGGGGATGATCTTGTCGATGCCGAAGGCGGTGATGTTGATCTTCTGGCACGACATGCCCATGTCCGCGTTGCCCTCGTTGGTGCAGACGGCTACTTCGCCGGTGGAGGCGATGGCAAAGTTGCCACCCGTCATGCCGGCACCGGCGTTGAGGAAGTCTTGACGCAGAGCACGGCGGGCCTGATGCGTGAGGTAAGTCGGGTCGAAGTTGCCTT
The DNA here is from genome assembly GCA_963515435.1 of uncultured Tannerella sp. Taxonomy (GTDB): domain Bacteria; phylum Bacteroidota; class Bacteroidia; order Bacteroidales; family Tannerellaceae; genus Tannerella. Next base: position 6,642 of record CAUPYF010000007.1, read on the forward strand.
TCTCGCTGCCGAGCTTTTCTTCGAAGAGCTCACCCACGGCTTGGCGCTTGATGTGGATGGCGGGCATGACGATGTGGCTTGGGTGAAGCTCCATCAATTGCAGGATACGCTCGCCGAGATCGCTCTCTATCACTTCGTAACCCTTCTCGATGAGGTAGGGATTGAGTTTGCATTCCTCGGAGAGCATGGATTTACTCTTGACGAGTTTTTTGACACCGTGATCGCTGAGGATGCCTTCGATGATGTGACGATACTCTTCTGCGTCTTTGGCGAAGTGTACGTGGCAGCCGTTGGCGGTGGCGTTTTTCTCAAACTGCTCGATGAGTTCGGGCAAGTGAGAGTTGCTATAGAGTTTGATGTCGCGTGCGGTGTGTCGCAGATCCTCCCATTCAGGAATGGCGTGTGAGAGGAGGTCGCGTTTGTAGCGGACCATGTACAGCGTCTGGTCGTGCCATACGGCATTCTCTTTATTGGCTAAGAAGGCTTTTGCAGCCTTGGCATGTGCGCTCATAACTGTGCAGATAGGATTTCGAGGTAGTGAATGGTTTGGATGGGGTAATGTTCGCGTTCGATGACGCCATTCATATGCATCAAGCAGGAGCTGTCGGCTCCGGTAATGTATTCGGCTCCGGTGGACATGTGATCCTTCACTTTGTCACGGCCCATGCAGGCGGATACTTCAGACTCCTCGACGGCGAATAAGCCGCCGAAACCGCAGCATTCGTCGACGCGCTTAGGCTCTACGACCGTGATACCGGGTACACGCTCAAGCAGCGAGCGGATCTTGTTGAAGTAGGGCACTGTCAGCTCCGAGGGAGAAGAGAGGCCTAACTCGCGCACACCGTGGCAGCTGTTGTGAATGCTGACCTTGTGAGGGAATTTGGAGGGAAACTTCTCGGGCTTGATCACGTCGTGCAGGAACTCGGTGATGTCGTAGATGTGTTTCGCCGCGGTGCACTCGCCCTTCTTGGCTTCGGCCAGAAGGCGCGGGTGATTCTCTTTGACGAAGGCGACACAGCTGGCTGAGGGGCCGACGATGTAGTCGTACTTTTTGAATAGATCCTCGAAGCGTTCGGCCAGATAGACAGACCCGGTTTCAAAGCCGCCATTGGCCATTGGCTGGCCGCAGCAGGTCTGTCCCACGGGATAGTCGACATCCATTCCTAAGCTGACGAGCAACTTGTAACAGGCTATACCCACGTGCGGATATACCGCATTGATATAGCAGGGAATAAATAATCCGATTTTCATAACCACATAAGTTTTAGTGTCAAATAACAGGTTTCTCTCTTATAATTTATACATCAACTCGAAGCGCACCCAATTGAAGTTATCGGCGCCTCGGAAATAGTAATTGCCGGGGTTGAAGTGCTCGAAGTGCAGGTGTCCGGACCAGTGCGGATTAATTTGGTAGGAGATGCGGGCGGTGTAGAGGTCGCCGCGCGTCTTGCCGCCGCCAGAGGTGAAGGCCGTGCCAGAGTTGTGCATGGCAAAGAGGTGCATGTAGTTGGCATTGAGGCTGACGTTCGGGGCGAGTGTGGCCTTGAAGCCCGCATTGATAGAGGCCAGGTTCGACCAGTAACTGATCTTGCCCGTCTCCGCGGCTAAGGTGTAGATGTAGCCTTCGCTCCAGCGTGTCCAGCGGTTCCACATAGGATCAAAACCCTCGATGGTGGGTGTTGTGGGGTCGTCGCCGCTCATGTAGACGGAACCGACGGAGAGTTGGTCGAGGACGTAGAGGTAGCGACCGATGTTGTACTCTAATCGGGAATAGCCGCCCCATGCGCGGCGGTCGCGGTCGGCCACTTTGCCGAATTCGTAAGCGAACTCACTGATGAAGTGGAAGTCGTTTCCGGGTAGCGCCACGTTTACGCGGGCGCCGATGGCGTGGGTCTCTGCCTCGGGGAGGGTGGCGGTTTTGAAGTAGTTCTTGTAGAAGTAATAGGCGGAGAGGTCAACGGGGTTGAGGTGCGACTGGTAGTAGAGTGCAGCGCCGTTGTTCGTTTGCTCTTCGAGCGACTGGTAGTGGTCGCCTTCATTGAGGACGGGCAGGAGCTTGTCGCGGTGAGGGTTGTAGACGAAGAGGGCGGTGAGGCTATTGCGCTCGTCGAAGCGGAAGGTGGCTTTGGCGGCGTTGAAATAGTCCGAACGGGAGCCGACCATAGGGTTTCCGTCGACCATCATAAAGCCCTCGTCGAACTTGATGTTCTGCCGGCCCACACGCAGGTCGATGGGCAGGTCGGCGATGTCCTTCCAGTCGACATAGAGTTGGTTGACAAAGATTTCGTTGAAGGCGGTCTTTTTCGCGGGCGGAGTGATCCAGATGCGGGCCTCATTGGCCAGTTCGAGCTTGAGGCCGAAGTGCCGGCTGGGGTTGTACTCGGCACCGAGGTAGGTGCGCCAGCGGGTGAAGGTGTTCACGGGCTTTTCGCGGTCGAGCGTGTTGGCGGTGCCGACGGTCGTCATGCGTGCGCGTTCGGAGAAGGTGATGCGGAAGGTTTTGGTTTCCGCATTGTCCGTCTGAGCCGATGATGCGCTTTGCAGGCACATGAGGATGCCAAGGACAAGGAGGTACTTCTTCTTCATTTTCTTTCAGTTTTCAGGTTAGTGGATAGATGTTTTGCTGTTTCTCTTGGGGTGAATTGTAGGTGATCGGCTGTACAGCGGGGGGATGCCCCCTCTCCACTCTACGTATGCCTATATATAATAGGTAATAAGAGAAGCCTCACGGTGGATGATTCTCCGACATGGGCGTATGGATATAGATGTGAATTGTGTAAGCCGAATAACATTCCCTTCGATTTTGCCCCCAAAATTATTCTTTTTTACACTACTTGCAAGCGAGAGGTAAAAAAAATGCATCGCACACTCCTTTTTTTCATCCGGATCGTAAGTACGGAGAGGTGTTAACTATTATAGTCAATCGGAAAAGCAGCCCAAGACGCGCCGGGTTTTGCTTTGCTTTTTTCAAAAGTGCCCGATTTCCCGCCGGGGCTTACACCTCTCGTCTATGGCCTCTGCCGGAGCGGGGGCGGAGTAATCATTACCCTTTACCCGGCATAATCATTCATCCCCAAAGAATTATGGCCAAACGGAAATGGAGGGCGAATAAATGGGGCATTGTGGGGGCGACCCTTATGGCCCTGCCCTCTCCCAAAGGGCAGGCACGGGGTCCTGCCCCTACAAGACGCACCGGGCACCCTCATTTATTCGCAAACCATTATAAACTGCCGTCTGGGGGATTTGTTGCTGTTTGGCGGAAAGCCCAAGGACGCAGGGTTTAGATCTCCGTAGCCTTACAACAACCTCAACCGGCAGTTGGCGGAACCGTTGTAGCCCTCAACAGCTACGAGTATCCGGTGACCATTGATGATTAGACAACGCTCCGCACTACTTTTGCGACCGTTTGATAGGATATGAAATGTTGACATGAAAAAGATGACAAAATGGATCTGGCTGCCCGCGGTCTGCGCACTGCTCGCAGGCTGTGGACAGAAAAAAACGGACGACGGAGCAAACGACGCCTCTAAACCGGCAGCCCAAGTCGTGCCTCCAGCCTTCGACGCTGACAGCGCCTATGCCTACGTGGCCCGGCAGGTAGACTTCGGGCCACGCGTGCCCGGATCAGAGGCACATACAGCGTGCGCCACCTATTTAACCGAAGAACTGAAGCGCCACGGCGCCACAGTCACTGTGCAAGAGGCCGAAGTCACTGCCTACGACGGCCAACGCCTCACAGCTAAGAACATCATCGGCGCCTTCGCACCCGAACGCACCCGCCGCATCCTCCTCTGCGCCCATTGGGACTCGCGCCCCTTCGCCGACCGTGACCCGAATACAGGTCGCCAGCGCTCACCCATCGACGGGGCCGACGACGGAGCCAGCGGTGTGGGCGTCCTGTTAGAGATCGCCCGCCAATTCAGCGCCACGGGACTGCCTGCGGACGTGGGCGTGGACATCGTCTTCTTCGATGCCGAGGACGGCGGTACACCAGCCTTCGACCCCGCCTCAAATGACCCACAGAGCGAGACCACCTGGTGCCTCGGCTCGCAACATTGGGCGCGCTATCCGCACACGGCGGGCTACAAGGCTGAGTATGGCATCCTGCTCGATATGGTCGGCTCGCACGACGCTGTCTTCTACCGCGAGCAGACCTCCGACCGCTACGCCGCCGCCTATGTCGACCGCGTTTGGGCCGCCGCCCGCGACCTCGGCCTCGGCCGCTACTTCGTCAACGCCCCGGGTGGCAACCTGATTGATGACCACGTCTACGTCATCCGCGGCCTGCGTATCCCCTGCATCGACATCATCAACTACGCTCCCGACCGTGCCACGGGCTTCGGCGCGCACTGGCACACGGGGGGTGATACGATGAACAACATCGACCGCGCCACGCTCCGTGCCGTCGGTGAGACTGTCCTTTACGTGATCAAATGACACCTATGAAAACAATAAACGAACTGCAAGACGAGGTGATTGAGGAATTCTCCACCTTCACCGATTGGATGGATAAGTACGCGCTGCTGATCGAGATGGGCAACGCATTAGAGCCGCTCGAGGAGCGCTTCAAGACGCCGGATAACCTGATCGAGGGTTGCCAAAGTCGTGTCTGGCTGACGGCCGATTTGGGTGTCGACGGACGGATCACGTTTCGCGGCGACAGCGACGCGGTGATCGTCAAGGGCATCGTCTCGCTACTGATCCGCGTGCTCTCGGGACACACCTCGGCAGAGATCCTCGCCTCCGAACTCTACTTCATTGACCGCATCGGCCTAAAGGAGCATCTCTCCCCCACGCGCTCCAACGGCCTCGTCTCCATGCTCAAACAGATGAAACTGTACGCCGTAGCCTTCCAAGCAAAGGGGGAGTGAAGGCTGCCATAACTCTACCATAACGTGAGTTTGACATGGGGTAATTTATTCACCGATATAGGGATGGACGCCCTTGCACGATGCCTGCAAGCATGCTTTGTGTCATCTCTTAAGCATGCGTTGCGTCACCCACAAAGCATGCGTTGCCTGTAAGCCATTGGGAAGGGTGTCTTCCCCGAGGCGGGACGGGTGTCTTCCCCGGTGTGGGGAAAAGGATCATCTTTGCCCACCGATAACAAAAGACAACACACACACAGCAATAATGACAGAATAGATACTATATCATAAGACATAATCAAAAGCGGTTTTCAGCTTTATTCTTTACCTCTTGAAAGTTTGGCGACTATAACAGTGGTATGTGAGAATAAGTTCGGAAAGCCTGCGCCTTACGGCGTGGGCTCGACTTATTTCGTTATACCACGGGTTACGCCAAACACCTCAAGAGAGCGAGAGCAGTTGAGTTCACGCTCTTTTTTTATGCCGTAGCGTATGGTGCAGAGGTTTTTGGATTATGATATTCAGCTATGCCATCGTCGTCCCGATGGCCAATGAAGAGGACGATTTTGAGGCGTTTGTCGCCGTCTTGCGCGAGGCGCTGGATCGCATCGGTTCGGGCGCGGTCTATTTTGTGGTAGACGGTGTCTCGAAGGACGCCACCCGTCGGCTCTGTGAAGAGCTGTCGGCCGCAGATGGGCGCTTCGTCACGGTCTGGGCGCCGGAGAACCGCAACGTCGTGGACGCCTACCTGCGCGGCTATCGCGAGGCGTATGCCGGAGGCTATGAATACATCATTGAGATGGACGGGGGGCTGTCACACGATCCCCGCGCGCTGCCCATGTTCTTGCGCGTGCTCAACGAGGGCAACGAGTGCGCCTTCGGCAGCCGCTTCATGAACGGCGGCTCAATCTGCGACTCCAACCCGCGGCGCACGTTTCTCTCCCGCTCGGGAACGATCCTTTCCAACGTCTTGCTCGGCACGAAGCTGCACGACATGACGTCGGGCTATCAGGGCTTCCACCGCAGCGTCGTGGCCAGTTTTATGAACTATCCGCTGCTCTCCAAAGCCCATTTCTACCAAACAGAGCTACGCTACCTGCTGCGCAAGACGCGCTATGCGGAAGTGCCCATCCATTACCGTGCTCCCTCGCCCCGTGTCTCGCGAAACGCCATCCGCAACTCCTTCGCCGTCCTCTTCCATTACTTCTTCCGGCGCCTCCGCTTCCAATCGACATTCATCAAGCAATCCTCATGAACGATACTTACTTAATCATTACCTCCATCGCCCCGGACACGCATCCGGTGCTGAATCTCTATGCCCACGAAGCCTCGAAACAGGGTATACCCTTCCTCGTGATCGGCGACCGAAAGAGTCCGCCGTTTCACCTCGATGGCTGTGACTTCTATTCCGTCGAACGGCAGGCGGAGCTGCCTTATCGGCTGGCTCGACTGCTGCCCTACGGACATTATGCCCGTAAGAACCTCGGTTATTTGGAAGCGGCGGCTCGCGGCGCGGAAGTCATCATCGAAACGGATGATGACAATTATCCCGGCGACGCATTCCTCGGTGCACGCAACCGGGAGACAGAGGCTGCCCTGCTCGTAGGCGCAGGTTGGGTGAACGTTTACCGTTACTACACCGATCAAAACATCTGGCCGCGCGGTTTCGCCCTCGAACTCGTGCGAGACCTTCCGGCCAACCCCGGAGCGCCGCAGATGGTCACCTCTCCGATATGGCAAGGGCTGGCGGATCGGAATCCCGACATCGATGCCATCTACCGACTCACGCAGCTGCTGCCCGTGCATTTCGACAAAACAAAACGACGCATAGCCTTGGCTGAGGGGAGCATCTGTCCGTTCAACAGCCAGAACACGACATGGTTTCGTGAGGCCTTCCCGCTGATGTATCTGCCCTCGTATTGCAGCTTTCGGATGACAGACATTTGGCGCTCGTTTGTCGCACAGCGCATCGCGTGGACGTGTGGCTGGAGCGTACTGTTTCATGAAGCCACCGTGTGGCAGGAGCGCAACGATCACAGCATATTGAACGACTTCAAAGACGAAATCTCAGGCTACTGCAACAACGGTGAGATCATGCGCCGCTTGACAGCCCTCGACCTGCGCGAGGGTACCGACACCATCCCGGAGAACCTCCGCCACTGCTATCGTGAGTTGGTCGACATGCAGCTGATCGACGGGCGCGAGCTGCCATTACTTGAAGCATGGATCGAGGATATATGCGGGGCGTGATGGAAGGTAGAACAGCACGCGTCTTCTATGCGCTTGCAGCTGTAGTGGCCGTGGCCTACTTTGCTCTCGTAGGGCATTTCGCGGACAACATCCCGTTTTGGGACGATTACTTGGCGGAACAAAACTTTCTCGTGCGTTTCCTCCAGTCGCCCGGTCTCTCTGAACGGCTCCGCATGCTGATTGAGCAGCACAACGAGCACCGCCTTCTCTTCACCCGACTGACGGCGCTCGTAGTCTATCTTTTTACAGGCAAGCTGAATTATGCAGTCTACATCATCTTGGCCAACGCGATGCTAATTGGCACCGGGTTGTTGATGTATAAAACGATCAACGATGACCGAAAAAAGGCGTTCGGCACCTTTCTGATCGCTCTGCTGCTCTGCAACGGCCAACACTTAGAGACGTCCGTTTGGGCCATGTCCGGCTTGGCAAACATCGGCACGCTCTTCCTCGCCCTCGCGTCGTTATACTGCGTGCTGCGCAGAGAGACGACTTGGCTAGTGGCGGGCTTCGCACTGTCCGTCCTGACCGTTTTCTCAAACGGCAATGGCATGTTCATCCTCATTCCCGCACTGATCGGTCTCGCTTTGCAGAAACGAGCAAAGACGTGCGTGATCTATGCTATCGTAGCCGCGTTCTCAGTCATGTTCTATTTCCTCAACTACGTAAGGCCCGAACGAACGGACATCGGACTGACAGACATGCTCGCTCACGCACCGCAGATTCTCATCAACCTATGTACGTTCGCTGGTCTGAACTTCTGGGTGCCATCATTTCGCATAGTGTCGATTGCCGTTGGTGCCGCTTGTCTATCGGTCTATCTATGGGGAATTTGGAAAGGGTGGTATCGCACTGACCTTTTTAGTTACGCCAGCCTAACGTTCCTCTACCTGACGGCCGGCGCGGTAGCGGTGATGTGGGTGAAGGACGATTCGTTCTACGCGCCCCTGCGCTACCGTGTGTATTGTTCATCGATCCTTCTCCTTTCCGCCTTGTTGCTGTTGAACCATAGCCGATTCTTGCAAATGAAGCGGGTGGTTTACCCCGCGGCCGCCTTGTTTTTGCTCTTCAACTTGTCGGGTTTCATTTATATCCCGAAAGAGCGGCATCGGCAGGAATGGAGGGTGGTCTCTGCGTACAAATGGCAACACGACGGGCAGGGTTTGGCCATTTCTTCAGACGAGCAAGCTATCCCCTATCTGCAAGCGGCCGAACGGATGGGGTTGTACCGGATGCCCCGTTACCCGATGTCCGAATACGCCTCATCCATCGTGCCGCAATCGGTTGGATCGAATATGAACGCCGAGGAGATGCCCCACGGTATCGATAGTATTTCTATGAGAGACGGCTATCTGATCATCGAGGGGTGGGCCTTCCTGCGAGACTGCTCTATGAACTTCAGTGACATCTCCCTCTGCCTCATCAGTACGAGACACAGCTATGTCTGCACCTCGCTGGCCGAACGTCGCTACGATCTAAAGTTCGACGTTCCCCTCGATCGCATCGAGCATTGCGGTTTCTTTTCCGTGATTGATACGCGAAGCATCGAGCCCGGCACCTACCGGATAGGAATCGAGATCCGCCGCCTCTTCGACAAATTCGACAAACGATCTTACAGCCTCCTCACCGAGCAAACGGTAGAGAGGTGAAGCATCCGGCGTAAAAGAGAAAGTGTTTGCGGGAACTCCGCAAGCGAAAAAAAAACGTTTTAGCCTTTGCGGGAATCCCGCAAGCACTAAAAATGCTTTTTCCTGTGTCGTTCACTCTTGACAAGCTTGTAGCAGTTCGCAGACAGTACGTCCGATCTCGGGGTGGCACAGAGCCGGGGCGATTTCAGCGAGTGGCTCGAGGACGAAGCGACGAAGGTGCATGAGAGGATGGGGGAGGGTCAGTCGGGGCGTGGAGAGGCAGACGTCGGCGTAGAGGAGGATGTCGATGTCAATTGAGCGATCGGCGTAGGCGTGACCGGGTGAGGATTTGACGGTGCGCCCCAGCTCGCGCTCGATGCGCTGTGTGAGGTCGAGCAAGGACTCGGGGGTGCGGAGGGTGCGGAGGCGTACGGCGGCATTGAGGAAGGGATGTGGCGAGCGGAAGCCCCACGGTTCGGTTTCGTAGAAATGCGAAACGGCGACAAGGCTGCCAGCCCGTTCAGCTAACAGCGCAAGCGCCGTCGTGATCAGTGTGTGCCGATCGCCTAAGTTGGAGCCTAAGCTGAGATAGACGTCAGAGGTCATTTTAGAGGGTAGAGGGTAGATAGAGAGTAGAGATGTAACCCCGGTTCTACCCTCTAATCTTTACCCCTCTATAATATCAACATCGCATCGCCGTACGCACAGAAGCGATACTTCTCCTTTACGGCCGTTTCGTAGGCCTCCATCGTCAGGTCATAGCCGGCAAAGGCGGCCGTCATGAGCAGCAGTGTGGAGAAGGGCAAGTGGAAGTTGGTGATCATCGAGTTGGCGATGCTGAACTCGTAAGGGATGAAGATGAACTTGTTGGTCCAGCCATCGAACTCTTTGAGGTGTCCGTCCGTGCCGACGGCTGTTTCGATGGCGCGCATGACGGAGGTGCCGACGGCGCAGACGCGATGGCCGGTGTCTATGGCCGTATTGACGGCGTCAATCACTTCGCGGCCGATGATCATCTGTTCCGAGTCGATCTTGTGTTTGGAGAGGTCTTCCACGTCGATGTCGCGGTAGATGCCGAGACCGGAGTGAACGGTGAGGTAAACGAAGCGGCTGTCCCTGATCTCGAGCCGGCGGATCAGCTCGCGGCTGAAGTGCAGCCCGGCAGCGGGGGCTACGACGGCGCCCTCCTCGGTGGCGTAGATTGTTTGGTATCGCTCTACGTCCTCCGGTTCGGCCTCGCGGTTCATGTATTTCGGGATGGGCGTCTTCCCCAACTCGAAGAGGCGTTTTTTGAACGCGTCGTGATCGCCGTCGTAGAGGAAGCGCAGCGTGCGGCCGCGTGAGGTCGTGTTGTCGATCACCTCGGCTACGAGCGTTTCTTCATCGTCGAAGAAGAGCTTGTTTCCGATGCGGATCTTGCGTGCAGGATCGACCAGCACGTCCCACAGGCGCAGGCTCTCGTTGAGTTCACGCAGCAGGAAAACCTCGATTTGTGCACCCGTCTTTTCCTTCTTGCCATAGAGCCGGGCGGGGAAGACGCGCGTGTTATTCATAACGAAGACGTCGCCCGCTCCGAAGTATTTGATCAGGTCCTTGAAGACCTTATGCTCAATCTTGCCCGTGTCGCGGTGTACGACCATCAGGCGTGACTCGTCACGATATGTCGTAGGGCGTGTGGCGATCAGTTCCGGAGGCAGGGTGAATTTGTATCTCGAAAGTTTCATGACGTAAAAAGGGATTTTTGTCAGTGATTAAATACATGTTTGATGAGCCGCGCTGAGGGCACGGTCTAAGAAATCCCCGATGCAGTCGGGGGTGATGCAGCGGTCGAGCGTTATGTCTCCGCTACGTGTACGTTGAAGTTCAATCAGGTGTGCGCCCGAACCGAGTGCCTCGCCGATGTCGCGTGCCAAAGCCCGCATGTAAGTGCCTTTGCTGCATACGGTGCGGATGCGAATCGTTTCCGGCAGACGGTATTCTAAGAGTTCTAACTCGTCGATCACAAGTGGCCGTGCCTCTAACGCTACGTCCTTCCCGCGACGTGCCAGTTCATAGGCACGCTTACCGTCTACTTTACAAGCTGAAAATGTGGGCGGAACTTGCCGGATCTCACCCGTGAACGCCGTGAGCACTTGCTCCACCGCCTCGCGGGTGATATGTGCTATGGGGTACGTAGCGTCGACCGGTGTCTCCAAGTCGAACGACGGTGTCGTAGCCCCCAACCGCAGCGTGGCCACATACTCTTTCGAGTGGCTCTGCAACTCCTCGATGCGCTTTGTGGCGCTGCCCGTGCAGATCACCAACACGCCTGTAGCTTTTGGATCGAGCGTCCCCGCGTGACCTACTTTAATTTTCTTCACCCCCAAACGGCTTGTGAGGGCGTAGCGAAACTTATTCACCACATCGAACGAAGTCCAATCTAACGGCTTGTTGAAGCCCACGACCGCACCCTGCAAAAAGTCCATTATCGAAACGAATAAACGATCGCCACTAACCCGACCACGACGCAATAGAGGGCGAAATAGATCAGTCGCCCACACTTCACCACGCCGATCATCCAGCGGCACGCCAAAATGCCCGTGACGAACGCCGCCAAGAAACCGAACACCATCGCCGCCGGTGAGATGGCCCCGAAAGCCGCTTCGGTCGATCCCGCCTTGACCATCTTCAGCACATCTAACAACGCCTCGCCAAGCACGGGGATAAGCACCATCAGAAAGGAAAACTTGGCTATCGATTCACGCTCATTGCCGAGTACCAATCCCGTGGTGATCGTCGATCCCGATCGAGACAGACCCGGCATCACCGCGCAAGCTTGCGCTACACCGATGAGTAACGCGTCGCGAAACGTGATGTTCGACTTTTCCGCACGTGGTCTTACGAAAGACGCGACGCACAGTAGTACTGCCGTCAGCAGCAGCATGCAGCCGACGATCAACAGTCCTTGGCCAAACACGTCTTCCACCCAGTCACGAAAGAACAGCCCCACGATACCCACCGGTACGGCCGATAGCAACAACTTCCCGACCATCGCCGTTTCGTCGTTCCAGTGAAACGCAAATAGCCCATGTAGGAGTTCACCGATCTCACTGCGAAGGACCACCAATGTGCTGCACACCGTAGCTACATGAAGCAGCGTCGTGAAGGCCAACAGTTCCTCCCCACTCTTCATGCCGAAGAGTGTGCCCGCAATTGTCAAATGGCCGCTGCTGCTGACGGGCAGAAACTCTGTCAGCCCTTGGATGACGCCCAGCACGATCGCTTCTGTTTCGTTCATGCCTCTGGCTTTTCCTTGTCCACGCCTGACCGTTTCCGATCCCCGGCCAAGATGCCGAAGACCATCAGAATAAACCCTGCCATCGTTACGATCGGTGCCACAGAGATCCGGCGCTTGCTGAATATCTCAGGGTTAAACGACACCCCGTCCGTCGACTCGCCGCCGCTCATCAGTATAAAACCGACAACAATCAGCAGCACAGCCACGCCGATCAGCATAAAGTTGAGTTTCCCCAACGCAAAATCTTTCATTTTATCTTCTTTTTCCATGATTCGTATCACACAATTATAATAGGTAAGCCCTCCGCCTATGTGTTCGCGCGGCTATATGGAATACAGCTGTCCCCGCTCCATATACAAGTAGCGACTCACAGCGAGATACACCGCGCTGACGGACAACCCCATCCCTAAGAGCGGCAACACGATGCACACGGCTGCCAATCCGCCTGTTGGCAAGATGTGATCTAATCCGCTCAGTTCGTTCTGTAGATAGATCGCCGTTCCCGCCAGCCACGCGTCAGCCACGCCCCCCGCCACTGCACCGTTCACCACTGCATTGCAGATGAACGGCCGACGGATAAACTCCGGCGTGGCTCCCACCAACCGCATCGTGTAAATCAAAAAACGTTTGGAATAAATCAGCAGCCGGATCGTGTTGCTAATCAAAACGAACGAGATCACCAGCAACAGTGAGATCAGCAGCGCCAGCACTAATCCGATACGGCGGATATTCTCATTCACCGTCTGCATGATGTCCTTGCGATAAAACAGCTCCACCACACGCAAATCCTCCGTTAGTTTCTTCTCGATTTCCCTCAGATTCTCCGCGTTCGCATACTCTGACTTCAGCGTCACGCCGATTGAAGCATGAAACGGATTGAAGCCCAGAAATACCTGTGGATCCTCCCCCAATTCCGCCGTCATCTCCTCCGCCGCTTCCGCCTTCGAAACATATTCTGTGGAGTGCACAAAGGGTTGTGCTTCGAGGTAATCCTGCATCCGGCGAATCTCCCCCTCCTTCATACCGTCTTTCAGGATGATCGAAAACGAAAGGCTTTCCTTCATGTACACCGAAAGCCCCCGACTCAACAGCCCGAACACAAAAAAAACGCCCGTCATATACAACGCCAATGCGATGCTGATGACGGAGGTCAAGCGTGAACTGAAGAAGGATACCCGTCCGGACTTTTTATTCAATGCCATGCTCTGCGCGCGGGGAATTAACAGCGCGCAAAAGAAAGACTTATTGACGGATTGCCTGTTCCCTTTGTGATATTTAACAGCGTCCCAAAGGGCTCAATCGAACACTTCCCGACCCAGCAGCGTGGCCGATGTTGCCTCCTCTACTTCGACCCGCACAAAATCCCCGATTCGGTGTCCCCCACGGTCGAAAACCACCACCTTATTATGCTCCGTCTTCCCGTACATCCGCTCCCGCGAACGCTTTGAGAAGCCCTCCACCAATACTTCGAAACGCCGTCCTACGTCCCGCTTGTTGCTCGCCTCCGACAGTCCGTTCTGTAGCGCAATCATCTCCTGCAGCCGCCTGACCTTCACCTCCTCTGGCACATCGTCCGTGAGATGACGCGCTGCGTACGTCCCCGGACGCTCCGAATATTTGAACATAAACGCCGAATCATACCCCACCTCACGCATCAGCGACAGTGTCGCCCTGTGATCTTCCTCCGTCTCCGAATGAAAGCCGCAAAAAAGATCTGTTGAAATGGCACACTCCGGCAGAATCCGCCGTATGGCCGCGATCCGATTCAGGTACCACTCCCGGGTGTACCCTCGCTTCATCACCCCCAGCATCCGCGTGCTGCCCGACTGCGCCGGCAGGTGAATGTATTTGCAGATGTTCTTATGTGCCGCCATCACGTGCAGCATCTCGTCGCTCATGTCCTTCGGGTGCGACGTCATGAAGCGGATTCTGACATCCGGCACAGCCGCAGCCGCCCGGTCCAGCAGCCCCGCGAAGTCTACCTCCACACCCCCTTCGGGCCGATATCGATACGAGTTCACGTTCTGCCCCAGCAGCGTCACATCCCGATATCCCTTTGCCTGCATATCCCTGATTTCCTCCAAGATGCTCTCCACGTCCCGACTCCGCTCCCGCCCCCGCGTGTACGGCACGATGCAATACGAGCAGAAATTATTGCACCCCCGCATGATCGATACAAACCCTGCTACATGCACTCCCGCCAGCTTCAGCGGCTTCACATCCCGATATGTCTCCTCCGCCGAAAGTGTCACATTGACAGCCTTCTCCCCACGCTCCACTGCCCCCACGAGGTTCGGCAAATCCATGTACGAATCTGGCCCCGCCACCAAATCCACCCCATGCTCCCGCACCAACTCCTCCTTCGCCCTCTCCGCCATGCACCCTAATACGCCGATGATCAGCCGCCGCCCTCCGCGCCTCAGCGAACGGAAATACTGTAGCCGGCTCACTACCCGCTGCTCCGCGTTGTCCCTCACCGAGCACGTGTTCACAAACACCGCGTCTGCCTCCTCCAGATCCTCCGTCAGCTCGTAACCGTCCGTCTGCATCACCGACGCCACCACCTCTGTGTCCGCCACGTTCATTTGGCACCCATACGTCTCCACATACAGCCGTTTCGTCTTTCCCTCGCCGTTCGTCATTTCTTCCATGTTATACCCAGAAATTAGAGCGACAAAAGTAAACGCCCACCAGAAACCGTCTGAAAAACTCGCAAAAACGGCTCAGCCACATTATCGGAACGTGAGTTCGATCTAAGCAACAGGCAGGAAAGAGGGATGTACAAACGCTTCACCTGTATTGATGGAAGGTTTCTTGTCGAAAAAGGAGAAAGCGGCCAAAGCCGATAATCCTCAATCGGTCATTAGATATAGTCAAGCAGAAATGGTCCCACGAATGTGTACCCGGTGCGGCCTGAAGGGCCGCCTAATACCCCCCATTATTCGCAAACCATTTCTGCTTGACTATAAGCCGGATTTGCACAAGCGCCTTGCGCAGTAGTGCACAAGCACCTTGCGCAGTAGTGCACAAGCACCTTGTACAGTAGTGTACACGCGCCTTGTACAAATCCATTCGGATTATCGTCAATTGGAAAGGGCCCCACGAATAATCATGCTGCCCATGAAATCCCTGTCGTAGGGGCGAATGATTTCGCCCCTACGAGGCCTTGGATTGGGATGGTCTGTAATCTATTTCTGTGTGACTATAATAAGCCTTACCCACACGATTCATTTAGTGCCAAAATATCATCAGCGGACGTAATCAATTCCTCACTGAGCCTATTCATTTGGTCTCTTCGCGTAAAAGAATGCACAGATGCCCGAAGTTTTTTTTCGCACGCCCCGGATCCTACCTTTCCGCGACGCCATTCTTCCCCCCTTTTAGCCTTTCCATCCATTCGGCGCCCCATACGATTCATTATGCTTCGTAGCAAAACAAGGAAGCCTTGTAGTCGTAAATCTCATTCATCCGAGATCTTCGAAAGCACTCGAATCGTTTTGCTGGAGAGTGTACGTATAGACAGCAATACACATATACCCGAAGAGAGGGGCGGACAGAGACCGGAGGCATCCGCACCTCTACCCTCTATATATCTTTATCCCCCGAAAACAGCCCTCTGACACATGATCGACTTTCCGCTACATACCGCCCTCGGAGTGACGTTTTTCGGCCTCTATGCCATCTCCGTGCTCGGGCTCGTGCCGGTCATCCTCTTAGAAAACCGCAACCCGCTCAAGACGATTCCTTGGATCATCGTCCTGTTGCTGCTGCCCGGCTTGGGACTCGTCTTCTACTTCTTCTTCGGGCAGGACAACCGCCGCCGACGCATCATCTCACGACGAACCTACCGACGCATCATGCGTCCGCTGCGATCCGACGGGCCTCGGCAAGACAAATGCGTGGTGCAGCCCGCTTACCGCCCACTGATGCACATGCTCAACCGAAACGGACGCACACCCCTGCTCTACGGCAGCCGCATCGACATCTACACGCGCGGAACGGACAAGTTCGAGGCCTTCATTGAGGCGCTCCGCGGCGCCCACCATCACATCCACCTGCAGTACTACATCTTCGCCGACGACGAGATCGGGCGCTGCGTGTGCCAAGTGCTCATCGAGCGTGCTCGCGCCGGCGTGGAGGTGCGCGTGCTCTACGACGACGTGGGCTGCTGGAACGTCCCCCGCCGCTTCTTCGACGAGATGCGCCGCGAGGGCATCGAAGTGCACGCCTTCCTGCGCGTCGTCTTCCCGCTCCTGACCAGCAAGGTGAATTATCGCAACCACCGCAAAGTGGCCATCGTGGACGGGCACACGGGCTTCATGGGCGGCATGAACATCGCCGACCGCTACGTCCGCGGCACCTCCTGGGGCACGTGGCGCGACACGCATTTCTGCGTCGAGGGCAAAGGCGTCCACGGCCTGCAGTCAGCCTTCCTCATCGACTGGTACGTCGTCACCCGACAGCTGATCAAAGGCAAAGCCTACTATCCAAACGAGGCGTTTTTCGGCGACAACCTAATGCAGATCCTCTCCGGCGGCCCCACGGGTCGGTGGCGCGTGCTGCTGCAAGCCTTCATCTTCTGCATCGCCAACGCCAAGCGCTACCTCTACATCCAAACGCCCTACTTCCTCCCCACCGAGGGCCTGACGCAGGCGCTGCAAACAGCCGCCCTGGGTGGCGTGGACGTGCGACTGATGTTGCCTGAACGCTCCGACACACGCAGCGCCCACCTCGCCTCGCACTCTTACTTAGACGACATGCTCCGCGCCGGCGTGAAGGTGTACTTCTACCGCACAGGCTTCCTCCACTCCAAACTGCTGCTCTCTGACGACGAATTGGCCTGCATCGGGTCGGCCAACTTCGACTTCCGCAGCTTCGAGCACAACTTCGAGATCAACGCCTTCGTCTACCACCGCCCCTTCGCCGAGCGCCTGCGCCGCATGTTCATGGACGACCTCCGAGAGTGCATCCCGGTACGCGCCTCCGAATGGGCCCGTCGGCCGCTGCACCTCCGCCTCATCGAGTCCTTCCTCCGCCTCTTCTCGCCGCTGCTGTAAGCCTCGTGTCAATCTTCTCCCTAGCGCTAAGCCGCACAACAAAAAAGTTCGGACAGCGCCCCATTCCGGGAAAACTCCATCCGAACTTCCATCACAAGCCTTTCGGCCTAACAACGTGTCCTCAACCGTTCACCACGACGCCCCCACGCTCCTCGCCCCGGCGATGAATGCGCAAAAGCGACCCACTCAGTTTGGACGCAAAGCAACGGAAACGCCCCCACCTACGGCTCCAATACCAACCTGTGAATCCGAAAAAACCATCCGATCCGAACAATCGAATCGCACCCTCCAACTCATCCCGGCTGATCGGAGTCGCTACATACACCTCCTTATCGAAGGTCAAGGTCTTCGCCACCAAGCGCAACACATATTGATCGCTGCGCTCCTCGAACCAGACCGGCGCAAGCCCAACAAACAGGATCGTCAAGACGACTATCCCGACCCACACAAGCCGCACCCCGAGGTTTGGCATCGGCCATAACAGATACATACACGCCAAATTCAATACCAGCACTATAGCCGTCAGCGTTTTTGCGAACGTGGAATACGAAGCGCGCACTCGGCGCGGCAATACAGTTTGTTCTTTCATGAGATTTATGTTTTAGGGGTGAATAAAGTCAGATGTTAGAACGTACCCGGCAAGAAAAGATGACGATCATCGCCTTGATCTTCTTTTGCTTCCTTCTTCTTCCATCAAGGGAAGAAAAGGAAGTGGGGGCTGAGGGCAAGGCCCCCCGATATACCCGGTCAGACGCCGGTCGAGGCAATTTTTCCACCCCTATACATAGCGCGCAACCAGGACGAACACAAAGATAAATGCTCCCCTCTACATAATTCCTTCGGCCAGCGCCTTCCAGAGCGCATCACCGTGGGGCACAGGAGCGACGATCTCCACCGGTTGCTTGGCGACGGGATGGACGAAGGCGATGCGGCGCGCATGCAGGCTGATTCCGCCGTCCGGGTTAGAGCGTTCGGCGCCGTACTTCAGATCGCCCTTGATCGGGCAGCCCATGTGTGCCAACTGGCAACGGATCTGATGGTGGCGCCCCGTGCGCAGGTCGATCTCGAGGAGGTGGTAACGATCAGAGGAGGCGAGCAGTCGGTAATGCAACTCCGCCCGTCGCGCCCCCGGCCGATCAGGTTTGCAGACGTAGGTCTTGTTCTGTCTCTCGTTGCGCCATAGCCAGTCGACGAGCACGCCCTCCGGCTCAGTCGGGCGTTGGCGCACAATGGCCCAATACGTCTTGCTGACGCCGCCATCGCGAAAGAGTGCGTTCATGCGCGCCAGTCCCTTGCTCGTCTTGGCAAAGACGACGGCGCCCGTAACGGGTCGGTCAAGGCGGTGCACGGTACCGACAAAGACGTTGCCCGGCTTGGCGTACTTCTCGCGGATCCACTCCCGCAGCGTGTCGCTGAGTGAGGGATCGCCCGTCTTGTCGCCCTGCACGATCTCGTGGCACGTCTTGCTGACGGCAATCAGGTGGTTGTCTTCGTAGATAACTTGCATGTGCGTTATCCTTTCAGTAGGCCGCACCGATCGAGGTAATCGATGAAGCCATTTAGAATACGTTCGTTGCGGCGGACGATGTCGTCCTCGGTGAAGTCCGTCTGTTGATCGGCCATCTCGAGCAGTTCGTAGATCCGCGTCGGAGCCTTCTTCTTGTGCAGGCCTTTGTAGTACTTCACTTTGTCGGCAAAGCGATAGTCCGAGGCTCGAATGTTGATGCGTTGCTCTAAGAGTGACTTATTGCCGAGCAACTCGAGCTTAGCCCAGATGGCCGCCATGGGTTCCATCTCGGCCCGATTGCGAGCGTAGATATGTTCGATGTGGAAGCTGTAGCCTAAATCCAACAGCTCCTGCCCGTCGAATTGGACCGCCCACCAAGCGCTCATCGCTTTCGTGATCGGCCGTTGGTTGTGAAACCGGTAATTGCGGAACACGCTGATGAAGTTCTCACGCTCGAAGCGGAAGTTGGCGAACGTCGCTTCCTCGCCTCGGACGATCTGCGCCATCTCTTGAAAGGCCGGTGTACGGAGCGCATTCACGCCTGGGTTGGTCAGCGTGTAAGCCCAAATAAAGGCGGTGATCCGCTCGAGGAAGGGGAAGAACGACGCTTCGTCTAAGAGGTCGTCGGGCTGACGGTGATGCAGAAAGTAGACCGAGACGAAGTAAGTCCACATGCTGTTGGGGGCGTGGTTCAGCACGAAGAGGCGGCGAAGGATCTTGTCTGAGAAGCGCTCCTTGTTTTGGGTGCGCACGTCGCTCCAAAAGTCGGCCAGCGCTTCGATGTGCTCGAGCGTCTGCTCCTTTTTGAGGAGGGCGTAATTGTCCCGCTCGTAGAACTTGCGAAGGGCTTCCGTCGACGTATTCGTGTTGCCCTGTAGAGCCAGTTGATAGTACATGTAGCGCGTGAAAAGTTCGTCCATCGGCGATCCGCTGGCGGACTCTCTGAAGGTGGACAAGGCAGACTCCTCTATCCGTTTCCAGCGGTCGATGAAGACGTCCTTTTGGCCCATCGCCGCGTAGTGTTTATAGCACTGAGCCTTGAAGATGTCAGCGTCCGAGAGGGGTTTGCCGCGATCGTTGAGGGTAGAGAAGATTTGCAACGCGGTGTCCTGATTATCGGCCTCGATGGGCAGCAGGATGCAGTTATTCAGAATGCGCACGGGTAGGTAGCGGAAATAGCTCGGATAGTTGCTCAAAAAGGCATCGATCTTCTTCTCAAAGAAGCGGTAATTCTCTGCATAGCGACTTTTGAATCCGTCGCCGCAATGGCCGCTTTTCAAGATCTCAAGAAACTCGCCTTTGTCTTCATCCGTAGCCACTTGAGAATCGATCTTGAGTGCGTTTTTGTTCGCCTCCTTAAACGCATTGGTCCTCCATATGCACTGCTCGATCATTTCCCGCATCTTCTTCGTCTGCTGATCCTCTTGGTTGAAAGACCTTTCATAAAAGGCACGCAACAGGAGCAGTAAAGTGGTGAGGCGCTGCTGTCCGTCGATGACCTCTTGCTTTCCTTGTTTGTTCTCAAAGGTTACGATGGGGCCGAGATAGTATTCTTCGGTATCATCATTAAAACGCTCGATGTTGTTATCCGGAATGGCGAAAGAGAAGAGGTCGTCCCAAAGGGTCTGGCATTCGCTTTCGCTCCAGGCATAGGGGCGCTGATAGTCGGGGATCAAAAAGTCCGACCGCTTGTCTGAGAACAGTTCTATGACTGTCTTTTGGTCAATCTTGAGTTTGGACATTTTCGGTGTATAACGCACGAGAGGGAGATCAGGCCGCGGCCTTTCCCCCTCTCTGATGCAATAATCGATTGGCAATTACATGTTCATGCCGCCGTCCACCTGGATGACCTGGCCAGAGACGTAGGACGAAAGGTTCGAGGCAAGGAACACAGCCACGTCGGCGACGTCGTCTGGTGTGCCGCCACGACGAAGAGGGATCTTCTTGACCCACTCCTCACGCACGCTGTCGGGCAAGGCGGCGGTCATGGCTGTCTCAATAAAGCCGGGGGCGATGGCGTTGGCACGGATGCCCTTCGGACCCATCTCTTGCGCTACGGACTTGGCCAGGGCGATCATGCCGGCTTTCGAGGCGGCGTAGTTGGCTT
>CAUPYF010000008.1:0-25331 GCA_963515435.1 uncultured Tannerella sp.
GGGCTTTTCGGACTTGAAAAACGCAAAACTACACTGTCATTTGGGCTTTTCGGACTTGAAAAGTGCCGATCTACACTGTCAATGGCGTTTTACGAAAATGTTAGGCCGGAAACTACAGTGTAGTTTGGGCCTTTCGATTCATGTAAAGTAGAAACTACAGTGTAGTTCGGGGCTTTCGATTCTTGTGAGGCAGAAACTACAGTGTCGTTCGGCCTCTTTGAATAAAAAAGAGACCCCCTCACCAAGAGGAGGCCCCTTCCTGTATCCGGCTGATTGGCTTTTGCTTTAGCCGGATGAAAAAAGATGAAGACGACTTTTTATTCTATCACTTCTCCATGTCCTCGCCGCCGGTGTAAGTGCGGCAGACGGCGCCCTTGTAGTCGATCGACGGGCGCTGCTCGAGGTATTTGATGATGGCATCGGCCGACTTCGTGTGCAGGTTCGTGCCCTCCTTGTCGGCCCGTTTGTAATCGGCAACGGAAGACACGTAGCTGTTCAAGGCCACCTTGTAGGTACGCTTCTCGTCAAACTTTCCGCCCTTTTCGCCGCGCACCTTGATGCCCTTCACCTCGCGGTTGGTACGCCCGAGGTCGATCTGGTACGTGATGCCGGAGACGTAGGCAGGGCCGTAGTCGTCGGCGCGGCAGATGGCCTTTAGCAGCTCCTTCACTTCGGCGCCGGTCAGGTTAAACACCATCAGGTCGTTGCCGAAGGGATCGAGGCGGAACACATCGCCCACCGTGATGCCGCCCTTGGGGAGCGTCTCGTAGCGCACGCCGCCGCAGTTCTGCACGGCGATGTCGGCGCCCGTGGCTGCCCGCTGTGCGTCGGCCATCATGCAGCCGAGCTCTTGCTTATTGGAGAATCCATTGGGCACCTGTGTCAGCACACGGTTGAGCACCGGGTTGTCGCTGAACTTATCCACTAACGCCTTCACCTTCGTATTGATGCGGGGCGAGTCGTCGATGGGGATCAGGTGCGCCTGCTTGTCGACGACCTTGCCGTCTTGCAGCTTGAGCTTGATCTCCGTCACGTAGGCCAGCTTCTTGCCCGCTTGGGTGATGAGCACGCCGCTGTGGAGGTGGTTGCCGTGGAGCGCCGTGTGTGTGTGCCCGCCGACGATGAGGTCGGCCTCAGGGAAGACTTTGGCCAGCTCGATGTCGGCCTCGTAGCCGTTGTGGGTAAGGAGGATGAGCACATCGCAGCGGTCGCGCAGCCATTTATATTCCGGGGCCACGTCGTTGGGATAGCGGAAGGTGATGCCGCGCATGGCGTCCGGGTGTGCGTCGGGGATACCGTTGCGGTTCACCTGAATCAGCCCCAAGACGCAGAAGCGAATGCCGTCACGCTCAAAGAACTTATAGGGCTCGATGTGCAGCCGGAGCGTGTCGTTAGGATACATGTTGGCGCAGACGTAGCGGAAGTTGGAGAGGTTGATCAGCTCGCGCAGGCCATCGAGTTTAGAGTCAAACTCATGGTTCCCGACGGCCGAAAGGTCGAACCCTACGCTATTCATCAGCGCCACCATGGGATAACCCGTGATGGGATACATATCATTGATCGGGTTACCCGTACGGTTGTCGCCGCCTGAGAGCAGCAGCAGGTTCGGATGCAGCTCGCGCACACTGTCGATGATGGCAGCGAAGCGGGGGAACTTCTCCACGGCTGCGTGCATGTCGTTCGTGGAAAGGATCGTAAACTCTTTCGTCTGTGCCGATGCCGCGAGCGTCAGCACGGCCAGTAGGGATAAGCAGTAATGTTTCATAAGAACAGGTGTGTTTGTAGATGAGTAAGTAGATCTTCTGATTTATGCCGGTTGTATCGGTTGTTCTTCTTCGTTCTTCTTTCCACGTCTCTTCAGGAAGACGATGCCTGCGATGGCCACCACAAGCAGCGCAATGCCCATGATCGGCCGGTAGACAAGCCACGCAATAGCAACAACGATGAGCGACCATACTAGACCTAATATCCAGCAAACTAATCCCACGCCAGCATCGACCACGCTGCCCAAGAACGGCAGCACCTTAAACAGCATCGGCAGCAATCCGAACATGCCTTTCAGACCACCCACGACGAGCAATAAGCCCAGCGCACGCAGCACCCATGTCCATATGTTATTCTCCGTTTTCGCATGTTCAAACATATCGGCCGCGTCCACCTTGCCCATCTCCGTACGTTGAAACGACCTCCCATTCTTCGCCTTGTAGGCCTTGAATGTCGAGCCGTCCACCTGCGCAATGATGGAGATGTCGGCCGGATCCACCTTCGTAAACGTCACGCGCACGTCGCCCACCTGCGGGCTGTTGGGCGAAAGGCCGAGGTAGACCGTGTTCGCATTCGTGTGCACCATCGAGGCATTGCTGCTCGCATTTCTTGCGGCCATATGCAGTTGCTCATCCCAAGCAAATAGCTGCTCTTCCGTCATGCGCACCTCTGCTGGGCTGCTCCCACTGATCGACTCCTTGATCGACTCCGGAAGTGTGTAGGCGCCGAAGGTCACGTTGTCAGCCAACGCGTCCTTCGCATCCACCGTCGCCAGCACCATGTTCTTGTTCTGATACGTCGGGTCCTTGAAATTGCTTGAGTTCTCCGGCTTGCTGACCCACACCTTTTCGTAGTTGTACGTAGTGATCGTCTCCGTGCCGCCGCCGATTTTCTCGCGTTCCTCGGTTCGCGCGCTCTCCACCCACTGGTAGTACTCCACCTTGCGGTTGAGCCGGATAGCTCGTTCGCGCACACCAAACATGTCGTCCACGAGCGTGTCCTTCGTGTCGGCAAAGGCCGAAGCATGAATCAGTTTACCGTTGAGTGAGGCATCGATCTTCGACACGTCGGCCACGCTCTCCACGTTCGATGCCGCATCGCCGATGGCCTTGGCCGTCTTTACTGACCGCCCCTCGTTCCACCAAAGCAGGCATGTCCCGATAATGAATATCAGCAATCCGCCTACCATTCCTTTCGCTGAGCCGGCCACGCGTTGGCCGTAGCTCGTTCTTGTTGTTTCTGTATAAGCCATATTGTATGAAGATTAGAATTAGTTCCCTCGGATGTGTGTTTCGTTTTCGGGGGCAAAGTTATGGCAACATTGACTGCTTATCAATACGTAATTTTACGTATGGGCATACTTTGTTTGAAAACATTTTGCAAATGCTGTATAGATGTGAATGATGTGTTCTAACGCAAGTTCGATGTAAACCGACAGAATATCTGCGGATACCATATAAGCCTTACATGGTTTCGTTAGATACTCTGCATACATCTTGTAAGGCTTGCGGAGCTCCCGCAAATGCCAAAAAGTTTTTCGAGACACTTGCGGAGTTTCCGCAAACGCTAAAACGAGGAATTTGATGCTTGCGGGGCGCCCGCAAAGACAGTCTTCCGGAAAAAGAATGGGCCTCTACATCCAACCCGCGTATATGAATGACATTAGAAGGGAGAGAATAGGAATGAGGCAGGCGATTACACGTTATACAAAGCTCGCGAGCCGCTCCTCCACCTGCCTAACGATGTGCGCGGGCGAGATGCGCGTCAGGCAGGCCCAGTCCCCGCGGTGGCAGGGCTTTTCGCCGAAAGTGGAGCACGGGCGGCAGTCGAGCGCCTCTTGTATGGCATTCACCGGCGGCACGCCGTAGGGGTAAAAACCGGCATAAGGGTGCGTGGCGCCCCAGACGGAAACGACGGGCGTACCGACGAGCGCGGCGAAGTGCATGTTGGCCGAATCCATCGTGAGGAAAACATCCAAACGGCTGATCAAGGCCAGCTCCCGATCGAGTGCGTAACGGCCGGCCATGCTCCGCACCCGCGGCAGAGACGCAGCCCATCGATCGAGTATCGCCTTCTCCTCTCCCCTGCCCCCGAATAGAAAAATGGTGATGCCCTCACGCTTAGACAGCCTCTCCACCACCTGCTCCATTTGTGCGAGCGGATAGATTTTACCCACATGACGGGCGAAGGGTGCGATGCCTACCCAGTGTCCCACCTTCCGGCCGGCCATCTCGCGAATCATGGCTTCGTCAGCTGGTTGCGACGCAAATAGGGAGGTGAATGTGAGGGTAAACGGCACTCCAGCCGACCGAAACACGTCGGCATAACGCTCCGAAACGGGGCGCAGTGGACGAATCGTTTTGGGAGGGTGCGACGTCAGGGCGCGACGCGCACGCCGCATTTTGTCAAGGTGGTAGACGGGCACGCCCCGCAAGCGAAATACGAGTCCGATCGCCCGGCTGCGAATGACGTTGTGCAGATCAACCACTCGATCGAACCCTTCGCGCGTCAGCCGGAAAGCGAATCGCACGATACCCCACAGTGACCGCTCTGTGCCCTTCGTGTCGACCCCGACGAGGGCCACATTCTCCGGCCTGTGGATGAAGAGAGCGGTGAGGAAGGGTTGCGTCAAGACCGTAAATGAGTCTTTCGGGTAAGCACGCGCCACGGAATAAATGATGGGGATGGTCATGGCCACGTCGCCGATGGCCGAAAGGCGGATGATGAGTGTTTTTGCCATAGGTCAAGGGGGCTGGCACGCCGTCGGGTCAGGCCTGCTCGGGCAGGGCTGTCTCGCACACGACGTGCTCGATCACCAGCGGATAGTAGGCGTACTCGAGCGCATGCACACGGGTCGCTACCTCCATCGCGCCGTCCCCTGGCAGAACGGGGCAGCGCGCCTGAAAGATGATGCGCCCCTCGTCGTAGCGACTATTAATATAATGTATGGTGATGCCCGTCTCCTTATCACCGGCCGCGATCACGGCCTCGTGCACGTGCATGCCATACATGCCCTTTCCGCCATGCCGCGGCAGCAAGGCGGGGTGGATGTTTAGGATCTTTTCGGGATACGCATGGAGGATCACATCAGAGATCTTATTCATGAACCCGGCTAACACGACGTAATCAATGGCTTCCTCTACGAGTTTCCTGACGAGCGGCGTGCCGTCAGTAAACTCGGCATTGGAAAAGGAGACAAACGGAATCCCCAGGCGCAGGGCACGTTCGTGTACACGTGCTCGGGGATTGTTTGAGCAGATCAATACGATGCGAGCAGAGGTTCTTTCGGAAAAATACCTTGCGATATTCTCTGCATTGCTCCCGTTACCCGAAGCAAAGATGGCGATGCGTTTCATTTCGATATATGGAGTGGTTGGATGCACAAATAATGCGCGAATGTGCAAGATTTGGGCTTTTTTATAGAGCAAAACCAATGTTTGAAATGGGAAATTACTTTCCTTTGCGCCCGCAAATGTATAAATGGTTGTATTATAGTAATCTTTAAAACTTAGTATTATGTCTGATGTAGCATCTCGCGTAAAGGCGATTATTGTGGACAAGTTGAGTGTCGAGGAATCGGAAGTAACAAACGAAGCGAGCTTCACCAACGACTTGGGTGCAGACTCTCTCGACACAGTAGAGTTGATCATGGAGTTTGAGAAGGAGTTCGGTCTTTCGATTCCGGATGATCAGGCTGAGAAGATCTCCACGGTAGGAGACGCCATTGCTTATATCGAAGCAAACGCGAAGTAATCCCCACGCTTTTTATTCGTCATGGAATTAAAAAGAGTCGTAGTGACGGGCCTTGGAGCCATCACTCCGATCGGAAACACCGCCCCGGAAACGTGGGCGGCGTTACTGAACGGGGTGAGCGGAGCCGGGCCCATCACTCAGTTTGATGCCTCCAAATTCAAGACGCAGTTTGCCTGCGAGGTGAAGGGCTTCGATGCATCGAAACACTTTGACCGAAAAGAGGCGCGCAAATACGACCGCTACGCTCAGCTGGCGCTCGTATCGGCCACCGAAGCGATCGAAGACGCCGCATTGGACTTGGAGAAGGAAGACCTGAACCGGATCGGGGTCATCTTCGCCGCCGGTATCGGAGGGATCCGCTCGTTTGAGGACGAAGTGCGGGACTACAACGAGGAGCGTGGACCACGCTTCAACCCCTTCTTCATCCCTAAGATCATTGCAGACATTGCAGCGGGACATATCTCGATCAAATATGGATTCCGGGGGCCGAACTTCGCCACCGTTTCGGCCTGCGCGTCGTCGACGAATGCGATTGCCGATGCCTTCAATTACATCCGTTTGGGCAAGGCTAACGTGATCGTGTCTGGCGGTGCGGAAGCTGCCGTGGCCATCGTGGGCGTGGGTGGGTTCAACGCTATGAATGCGCTTTCGACGCGTAACGATTCACCGCAGACGGCTTCGCGTCCGTTCAGCGGAAGTCGCGACGGATTTGTGCTGGGTGAAGGTGCTGCGGGAGTGGTTCTCGAAGAGATGGAGCATGCCGTGGCACGTGGCGCTAAGATTTATGCCGAAGTGGTGGGTACCGGTCTTTCGGCCGACGCGTATCACTTGACGGCCAGCCATCCTGACGGTTTGGGCGCTATCTTGGTGATGCAGAATGCGCTGGAAGATGCGGGGCTTACGCCTGACGCGATCGATTATATTAATGTGCATGGCACTTCGACGCCGATCGGGGACATCTCCGAGGCGCGCGCCATCAAGCAGGTTTTCGGTGATCACGCATACAAGCTGAACATCAGCTCGACGAAGTCGATGACGGGTCACCTGCTCGGCGCTGCCGGTGCGCTCGAGACGTTGGCTTCGGTGCTGGCGGTGAAGAACGACATCGTTCCGCCGACGATCAATCATGCCGACGGAGACGACGATCCGGAGATCGATTATAAGCTGAACTTCACGTTCAACAAGGCGCAGCAACGCACCGTGCGCGCGGCGCTCTCGAATACGTTCGGCTTTGGCGGGCACAATGCCAGCGTCATCGTCAAGAAATTTGAGAAGTAACGGTGAATCGTTTTTTCCAAAAGATCGCAAGGCTCTTTGTTCTTCGGAACAAGGAGCCTTATTCGTCGATGTATCGCATGTTGGGCTTTTACCCGAACAACATGTGGCTTTATGAGCAGGCCTTCACCCATCGCTCGTCGCACAATACGCCTGAGGGTAAGGGCGTGTGTGACAATGAGCGGCTGGAGTTCTTGGGCGACGCTGTGCTGGGCATCGCTGTGGCCGACATTCTATTCAAATATTTTCCCAACAAGAAGGAGGGGTTCTTGACCAGCACGCGGTCGAAGATCGTGCAGCGCGAGTCGCTCAACCGCATCGCTTTAGAAATGGGTTTGGACAAGATGATGGTCTCCACCGTGCGCCCGCAGACGCACAACAGCTACATCCTCGGCAATGCGCTCGAGGCGCTGATCGGCGCCATCTATTTAGATCAGGGATACAGGCGCTGCCGCAAATTCGTGCAGGAGCGCATGATAGACCGCTACACGCCGCTCGACAAGGTGGCGCAGAAGGAGGTCAACTTCAAGTCGAACCTCTTGGAGTGGGGGCAGAAGGCGAAGCTGCGCATCGCCTTCGTCCTGAACGAAACGTCGATCGACAAGAAGGGCAACCGCGTGTTTCAAAGCACCGTCAATGTCGAGGGTGTGCCCTTCGGCTCGGGCGTGGGGTATACCAAGAAGGAATCGCAACAGATCGCGGCCAAGAAGGCCATCAAGAAAATACGGTACGATCGCGAGGCGCAGACGCTGATCGCCGACCTGCGCAGGCAGGTTTTCGAGGCAAGGGCTGCTATGAACATCCCCGTGGCTGAGGTGGAAAACGAATAGGCGGAGCGATTGCGCATGACATTGGGGTGACATCATGGGGGCCGTTTGTCCGAGACAATCGGCTCTTTTTTTTCGGTAGCAGCCAATAATCAATGATTTTCGGCTCACGCCGTGATGGTCGATTGTCTATGATTTTCAGATTCGGTGCATCAGCCGATAGACAGAGAAAATCACCTTCCCGCTCGCAGCTCTTCCACGATCAACAGCAACTCATCCTTCAACGCGTCGGGCAGGGCGATGTCGCGGAGTTGCAGGCTGCGCACCCAGCCGGGCACCTCATTCTCGCGCAACGTGTAGAGCACTTCGCGAAACTCCTCCACAGCCGGTTCGGTGTAGGCATCGGAGGGCGTGCCGCGATAGGCGTCCAACTCTTCGTCGTCGTAATACTCCGCCTTCCGCCCCGCGGCGACGGCAGCCAGCAAGCTGTCTCGTTCACACGTTTCGTGTTGCCCGCAACATCCCGTCGGCACGGCATCCGGCGCATCCTCTTCCTCTATCGAGGCGATCTCTCCCCGCTCAAACATCTGCCGACGGCGCCGGCGGTCCCATTGTCCTAAGCCGGCGGCCACAAGGCCTAACACGACGATGCTGATCAAGATATACCACATGGTGAAACGAAAAATCTAAAAGAGAAAAACGAACGATGGAAGGTGAATAATGATGATTCAGAAGTGGAAGCCGGCGGTGCGGAGGTCGTCCCAGAAGCGGGGGTAACTCTTCGTGACGACCTCGGGGTGCGCAATGGTGACGCCATTGGGGCGCCGCAGGGCTATGGGCGCAAAGGCCATGGCCATGCGGTGATCGCCATAGGTGGAGACGGTGGGGGCCTCCTCAGCCATGCCTCGCCGGCCGTCCCACATGAGCGTGTGGCCGCCATGCTCCGTGATGACGAAGCCGAACTTGCCGAGCTCCGTTTGCAAGGCCTCCAGCCGGTCCGTCTCCTTGATGCGCAGGCTCTGTAGCCCATCGAAGCGGAAGGGGACGCCAAGCAAGGCGCACGTCACGACAAGCGTCTGGGCCATGTCTGGGATGCGGAGGCAGTCGCACATGAAGCGGTCGGGCAGGCGGAAATTGGGGCGCCGGTCTAAGCGCACGCCGGCATCGGTAAACGTGGTGCGTACGCCGAAGCGGACGAACAGCCTGGCAATCGCTGCATCGCCTTGCAGGCTGCCTGGCGTGAGGCCGCGCAGCTCGACCGTCGCCGTATCGTCCGGCGTGAGCGCCATCATCTCATACCAATACGAGGCCGCGCTCCAGTCCGCCTCCACCGTGATGGGTACGGCACGCACCGGCTGCGGCGCCACGGCGAATGCGCGCCCGCCATCCGCTTCCTCCACCTTCACGCCGAAGTGACGCATCAGCCCGACCGTCATCCGCAGATAAGTCTCCGAGACCATCGCGCCCGTTAGCTGCAATCGCAGTCCGCACGCCATTGTCGGCGCAACCATCAGCAGCGCAGAGAGGAATTGCGAACTGACGCCGCTGTCCATCGTCACCTCCCCGCCCGTCAGCCGCTGCCCCACGATCCGCAGCGGCGGAAATCCCTCGCGCTCCGTGTACGTGATGTCCGCGCCGAGTGTGCGTAGGGCGTCGACAAGCAGCCTGATGGGGCGCTGCCGCATGCGTTCAGTGCCTGTCAGCAGTCGTGGCAGCCCGGGCCGGGCGGCGAAGTATGCCGTGAGGAAACGCATGGCCGTGCCCGCGGCGCCAATGTCAACCTGCTCGTCATCGGATCGCAGCGCACGTTGCAGCGCGCGGCTATCGTCGCTATCGGAGAGGCCGCTGATGGGGGCGGGGTGGGGCGAGAGCGCGCTAAGGATCGCAACACGGTTGCTGATGCTCTTCGAGGCCGGCAGTGTGACCGTGGCCCGCAGGCGGTCGGGAGCTTGCAGGTGGTATCCCATTATAGGAGAGTGGATGAAGGACTCATAACTCGTCACTTGTAACTCGTAATGGTTCACTTGCCCAGACGTGGTGCGCCGGCAGTGGAAAAGATGCCCTTGCGCTTGGCACGGATGTCGGTGACTAAGTAAAAAGCGTTCGGATCGAAGGCGTTGATCAGGCTGACGACGCGCTTTTCAGACTTTCGACTGACGACGGTCTCGATGATCGACACCTCGGAGATGGCGCCCTCGCCACGGATATGCGTCGAGCCGAAACCGTTCGCGTTGAGTTTGCGGATCAGCTCCGCGCTGCCCTTCTTCGTGTAAATGCGGATAAGGAAATAGCCGAGAGCGATCTTGTTTTCAACCAAGATGCCGACGAAGTTGCCCGCCGCATACCCGCCGGCATAGGCCAAGTAAGCGATGAGGTCGTTGGCATGCGAAAAGATCTGCGAGATGACGACCACCCAAATAAATACCTCGAAGAAGCCGACAATCGGAGCCTTCATCTTCTCACCCTTCGACACGAAAATGATGCGCAACGTGCCTAACGTCACGTCACAGATGCGCCCGAAAAAGATCACAAGCGGCAATGCCCACGGATATGCACTTAAGAAATCAAACATGATGTGGATAATTGGTTCACGGATGTATGAATAATGAGGCAAAAGTACGCCATTCCCCGCCGCGCAGGGAACGCCCGAAATTCCCCGCCGACAGACTCACGAAGGGGAGAAAGCCTACATAAAAACGGGGTACTTTCGCCGCCACGATATTTCATCCCTACCCTCACACACATGATCCAAACCCACGCCATCACCAAACGCTTCGACCGCCTGCAGATCCTCAAAGGCATCGACATCGAAGTCCGTGACCACGAGATCGTCGCCATCGTCGGACCCAGCGGAGCCGGCAAAACCACCCTCCTACAGATCGTCGGTACACTCGACCGCCCCGACTCGGGCCACGTCCTCATCGACGGCGTCGACCCCTTCACCCTCAGCGAGCGACGCATGGCCGCCTTCCGCAACCGACACATCGGATTCGTCTTCCAGTTTCACCGCCTACTGCCCGAGTTTACCGCCCTCGAAAACGTCATGATCCCCGCACTCATCGCCCGAGAATCCACCTCGGAAGCCGAACGCAAGGCCCGCGAACTCCTCGACTTCCTCCGCCTCTCCGACCGCATCACCCACAAGCCAGCCCAGCTCTCAGGCGGAGAAAAGCAACGCGTCGCCGTGGCCCGCGCCCTCATCAACCGCCCCAGCGTCATCCTGGCCGACGAGCCCTCCGGCAGCCTCGATTCGCACAGCAAAGACGAGCTTCACCGTCTCTTCTTCGACCTCCGACGCGACCTCGGCCAAACCTTCGTCATCGTCACCCACGACGAAGCCCTCGCCGCCCAAGCCGACCGCACCATACGCATGAGGGATGGCATCATCTCATGTGACACCACCCCTCATTACCTATAAAACCGCAGCGCCGACGTCAGCGCCCCTTACCCGCTTGATATTTCTCCCAGCCCAAGTAGCCGTCTGCCAGGTTATAAATCACCTTGAAGCCCGCCTCTTTCAGCATCTGCGCCGCCCGCAGGCTCCGTTTGCCACTGCGGCAATACACCGCCACCGGCCGAGCAGCGTCCAGCTCCTTCCCAGCGCGCTCCGTGAAGTCCGGCGCCATCACATCGATCAGCCGCGCCTCCCCGATGTGCCCTGCAGCGTATTCCCCCGCCCGACGCACATCCACCAACTGCACCGCGGCATCACGCGCCAACAGTGCCTCAAACTCCGCCGCAGACAGCGACGTGATCCCCTCGGCTCCCTCCTTCGGCGAACACGCCATCGAGAGCAATACAGAGATTAATGACATAAATAACTTGATCATTTCCGTGTTACAGTAAAATTGTTTCGGCGCCAAATGTAACCGAGCAATTCGCCCCCAACACTCCCCGCTAACTACTTATAACTATCTCCTGACTACCCGCTAACTACTTATAACTACCCCCATTATGAACTACGACAACACCCCCGTCCGCCGCCAAGACCGCCTCCTCGACGAGGCCCGGGCAGAAGAAATCCTCCGCGAAGGCGAATACGGCTTCCTCGCCCTCGTCGAATCCCGCGCTGACACCCCCGCCGGCTACGGCATCCCCCTCAGTTACGCCTTTGAGGAGGCCGCCACCGCCCGCATCTACCTCCATTGCGCCCCCGCAGGCCACAAGCTCCGCTGCCTCGACCTCCACCCGCTGGTCACCTTCACCGTCGTCGGCCGCACGCGCGTCGTCCCCGCCGGATTCACCACGGCCTACGAGAGCGTCCTCCTGCGCGGCCGCGCCCTCCGCAGCCTTCCCCCCGAGGAACGCATGCACGCCCTCGAGCTCATCCTCGACAAATACAGCCCCGACGACAAAGTTGTCGGACTGAAGTACGCCGAAAAGTCCTTCCACCGCACCGAAATCATCCGTATTGACGTCGACACGGCCTCAGGCAAGCAGAAAATCATCCGCGCGTCCGCCGCTGTGCCTGACTGACACCCCTTTTCGCGCCGCCCAAGCCCCGTCTCCACCCGGAGTCGAGGCTTTTTTCTCGGCCGGAGTCCATCTCCCGACCCGCGCCAGCCGATTTTTTCTTGCCGAAGCCCTGACCTCTGCTTCGTTTTGTGTCATATTTTCAGATAAGGTTAAAAAACGAATGTCGTTTTCTTCTATATCTAAAAATATTCATCTGAATCAACCTCATTTTATAGCATATCTCAAGATATACTCTAATCCGAATATATTTTGCATCTATATTTTGAAATACGATGCTATCTGAATCTCATTTTATGCCATATTTCAAAATATGCTTATAATTGACTGAATAATTGATATCATATTTCAAAACATACTCATGATCGAAGAAAGAGTCAATATCATATTTTAAAATATACTCATGAATGAATAATGAGTTTGCATCATATTTCAAAATACACCTCTAAACTAATGTCTTGTTTCTATCATATTTCAAAATATACTCCTAATCGAACCTTGGTTTATCTTCATATCTTACGATATGATATTAACCGAATATCAGTTTTCGCCTTATCTCAAAATACACACTAAATCACACCTTCGATTAAGTCCATATTTTATAATACAGCTCTAAATGGCTCTTCATTTTTCTCCTTATCTATCGATATGATACCAACTGCATCTCATGCTTGCCCATCGGGAAGAAAAAGCCCTGTCCACGGGGGCGGGGACAGGGCTCCGGTCTAAAAAAAACAGGTCGACATGAGGCAATGCCTGAGCGGCCAGAGAAAAAAAGAGGGGCGGCCCCTCACGGGCGACCCCTCTCCATATTCTAAAAATCAAAAACTGTAGTCGTTATTATGCAGAAGACTCCAGTTCATCAGTCCACATTCAGCGTAACACGCTTAAAGGCGGTTACGGTGAGCGTTTTGCTATGCTGCTGCAGGTACTGCTGTACGGTCAGCTTTGCGTCCTTCACGTACTCCTGTTGCAGCAGGGTGTTCTCTTTGAAATATTTCTGGAGTGCGCCCTCGGCGATGCGGTCGAGCAGGTTCTCGGGCTTGCCGGCCTGGCGGGCCTTGTCGCGGGCCACCTCACGCTCGGTCTCGAGCACGTGGGCGGGCACTTCGTCCGGTGTCACGGCCACGGGGTTCATGGCGGCCACCTGCATGGCGATCTCGCGTGCCACTTGGTGATCCACCGCCTCGTTGAAGGCCACGATCGCGGCCAGCTTGTTGCCTGGGTGGATGTAGGACACTGTCGCGGCCCCCTCGACGAACTCGTAATATCCGAGTTCCATCTTCTCCCCCGTCACACCGATGCGATCCGTGATGTGGTTCTCCACCGTCCGTCCCTCACGCAGCGTAGCGGTGAGCAGGGCCTCTTTCGTGGCCGGCTTGCCTGCCATTGCGGCATTCAGGATGTCCTGTGTCAGTGTCACAAAGTCAGCATTCTTTGCCACGAAGTCTGTCTCGCACTTCAGGGCTACGATGGCTGCGAATCCGCCTTGTTCGGCTGCGAGTACACAGCCCTCGGCTGCCTCACGGTCGGAGCGTTTGGCGGCCACGGCCTGCCCTTTCTTGCGGATGATCTCCATCGCCTTTTCAAAGTCGTTATCGGCTTCTTCCAAAGCCTTTTTGCAATCCATCATCCCGGCTCCGCTCATCTTGCGGAGGTGGGTGATATCTGCCATTGTTACTGCCATATTGCTATGATTCTCCTTTGTTTGGTTTATGTGGATTCGTTATTCCTCTGAGGTGGCTTGTCCTTCGGCGGCCGGGGCTTCAGCTTCGGCTGCAGGACGGGCCTCGTCGTCACGACGTGAGCGGCGGGCGTTCGACTTGGCGCGGCGATCGCGACGCGGATTGTCTTCGCCGGCTCCCTCTTCAGCGGCGTGGTTGCGCTCGTCTTCTTCCTTATCGCGGGCCTTGCTCTCTTGGAGGCCTTCGTGAATGGCCTGACAGACGGTGCCGACGATCAGCTCGATGGACTTGGTGGCGTCGTCGTTAGCGGGGATGACGAAGTCGATGTTGCTCGGATCGGAGTTGGTGTCGACGATGGCGAAGACGGGGATGCCGAGGCGCTGTGCTTCGCGTACGGCGATGTGCTCCTTGAGTACGTCTACGACGAAGAGTGCCGATGGCAAGCGGTTGAGGTCAGCGATGGAGCCGAGCATCTTCTCGAGCTTGGCGCGCTGGCGGGTGATTTGGAGTTTTTCGCGCTTGGAGAGGTTATCAAACGTGCCGTCCTTACTCATCTTGTCGATGGTGGACATTTTCTTGATGGCCTTGCGGATGGTGGGGAAGTTGGTAAGCATGCCTCCGGGCCAGCGCTCGATGACGTAGGGCATGCCTACGGCGGCGGCCTTCTCGGCCACGATCTGCTTAGCCTGCTTCTTGGTGGCAACGAAGAGGATGCGCCCCTTCGCGGCAGCTATGTTTTTGAGAGCCTCTGCGGCCTCGTCCACCTTGACTGCTGTCTTATGCAGATCGATGATGTGAATACCGTTGCGCTCCATGAAGATGTATGGAGCCATCGCAGGATTCCACTTCCTTTTTAAGTGTCCAAAGTGGACGCCTGCTTCCAATAACTGTTCGAAACTAAGTCTTGACATTTCTCTTGTTGTTATGATCGTTTACATTCTCTGTTCGTAGGATCAATCGTGCGGTAGTCTCTGCCTCTCAGCATGCATTGGCTCTGAGAATCCGCATGATTTAGATACTAAACGTCTTATCTATTTCCGGGGGCAGCCAAACGTTACTCTGAATGGGTGTATATATAAGGTATACATCAACGTTTGCTGAACTGGAAGCGCTTGCGTGCTTTGGGGCGTCCCGGTTTCTTACGTTCCACCTCGCGCGGATCGCGTGTCACGAATCCTTCGGCCTTCAGTGCCGGCTTCGACTCGGGATTGATCTTGATCAATGCACGGGTGATGGCCAGGCGGGCCGCTTCAGATTGCCCTTTGAATCCTCCGCCTACAAGGTTCAGCTTGATGTCGTATTGCTCGGCCACGCTGAGGGTGTTCAGCGGCTGCTTAACGACGAATTGCAGGATGGAGGAGGGGAAATAGTCGGTCAGTTCGCGGTGATTGACCGTGATCTTCCCGCTCCCTTCGCTAACGTACACGCGTGCGATGGCGGCTTTACGCCTTCCGATTGCATTTACTGTTTCCATTGAATCTTCAGTTGAGTGAATTAATATCTATCGACTTGGGTTGTTGAGCCTCATGCTTGTGCTCGGAGCCGGCATATACGTAGAGGTTGCCGAGCAACTTATCGCCTAAGCGGTTCTTGGGCAGCATACCCTTCACGACTTTACGAAAGAGGCGATCCTCACCTTTGGCCTTGAGGCGAGCCGGAGTTGTTTCGCGCTGTCCGCCGGGGTATCCGGTGTAACTCAAATAGACGCGATCGTTCCACTTGTTGCCGGTCAAGACGACCTTATCGGCGTTAATCACGATGACGTTGTCCCCACAATCGACGTGCGGAGTGAAGTTGGGTTTGTATTTACCCCGCAGCAACTTGGCGATCTTGGAGCACATACGTCCCAATGTCTGGCCATCGGCATCGACGACCACCCATTCTTTGTTTACTGTTGCTTTGTTCGCAGAAATGGTCTTGTAACTTAACGTATCCACTGCTTTACCTTTAATTAGAAAATCTACAATTAGGCCTTTTCCGTCCGTGTCGGATATGCCTCCCGGACACTTGAGAAGCATTCAACAAGACGTTAAAGACGAATCATTTAACACGGTTGATAATAATCGGGTCGCAAAGGTAGACCTTTTCACCACATACACAATTCAATGTAATCCTCCGCAGAATCCGCATGGATACACGGATGTGGAGATATAAAAATCCGGGAACGGAACTCTCTCCATCCCTCCGAAATGGGAGGATATGGGGTAGGTGTTCCGTTCCCGGGTAAGGGAGCGCGGGGACGAAGCGTCTGCTTAGAGCAACTTATTCATCTTCTCCACGAAGGCACTCTTCTGCGTAGCGCCTACCTGCTTGTCCACCACCTGACCGTCTTTGAAGAAGAGAACCGTGGGGATGTTGCGGATGCCATATTCGCCTACGATGGCATCGTTCTCGTCGACGTTGACCTTGCCCACGGTGATGCGGCCTTCGTATTCGTCGGCCAGCTCATCGATGATGGGGCCTACCATGCGGCAGGGACCACACCATTCGGCCCAAAAGTCAAGTACTACCGGCTTACCGGCTGCTAACACTTCCTTGTAGTTTGCATCTGATACGTTTGCTAACATGATTGATTCTGTTTTTTGATGTTGAATTAAAACTATGATTAATTGATGGTGAAATCCATGTCGTCTGACTCCTTAATAAAGTCGATTAGTTCCTCGGTGACATGCAGCCGGACGTCGTGGGAATACAAATTCAGTGCCACATGGTCGGCGCCAAGAACATTGAAGGCAAGTTGCGTCTTGCCGGGGTTACTCTTTACGATGGCTGACAGTTCGCTGACAGTTTGTTCGTTCAAGGCACCGACGGGAATGGTGATGCGAATGGATTGAACAAGACTGTCCTTGACGTCCTGCAGGAGGCGAATGGAGGCGATGCGGAAGTCGAGCTCCGTCTCCTTCCAGCGCCGGGACTGTACGGAGGCATTGATGAAGAGGTAGAGGCCCGGCCGACCGTACTTACCGAAGTTGATGTAGTCGTCGCCGAAGAGGGGAATATCGCCGCTGCCGGAGAGGTCTTCGATGCGGAGGATGCCGTAGGGTTTGCCGTTCTTGGTCAGGCCCTCGCGATAGCCGGTGACGATACCGCCGAGGGTCAGCTGTCGACCTTGGAAGTTCTCCCATTCGCTGGCGTCAACGTCCTTCATCGTCATGTTGCAAACGTGGTTGAGGATGATGCGATACTCGTCTAAGGGGTGGGCGGAGAGGTAGATGCCGACCAGATCCTTTTCGCGATTGAGGCGCTCTAAAACGCTCCACGAATCGAACTTAGGCACCTCGGGGTGGGCGATTTGCACAGCATCGTCGGCACCGAAGAGCGAGAAAGAGGCCGTCTGCCGATCGAGCTTGAACTTGTTGCCGTAGCGCAGGAGGACGTCGGTGAAGGTCTCCTTACGATCGTTCTCGACGAAGAAGGGTTCGCGATCGATACCGAGGCTGTCGAAGGCTCCGGAAGCGGCTAAGGTTTCGAACGTCTTCTTGTTGCACGCCATAGAGGGAACACGCTCCACGAAGTCGAAGATGTCCTTGTACGGCCCATTCTTTTCACGTTCCTCAATGAGTGCCAGCGCAGCGCTCTCGCCCATTCCTTTGACGGCCACAAGGCCGAAGCGGACGTCGCCCCTGCTGTTAACGCCGAACTTGCGATGCGACTCGTTCACGTCCGGACCGAGCACACGGATCTTCATCACCTTACATTCGTCCATTGCCTTCGTGATTTCCTTGATGTTCGACAGGTTGCGGCTCAGCACCGCCGCCATGTATTCCGAGGGGTAATGTGCCTTGAGATAAGCCGTCTGGTAAGCCAGCCAGGAGTAACACGTGGCGTGGCTCTTATTGAAGGCGTAGGAGGCGAACTTCTCCCATTCGCCCCAGATCTTCTCCAGCATCTTGCGATCGTGCCCCTTCTGTCGTCCGCCCTCGAGAAATTTCTCTTTCAGCTCCATCATTTTGTCGATTTGCTTTTTGCCCATCGCTTTGCGGAGCGTATCGCTTTGGCCGCGGGTGAAGCCGGCCAAAAGGCGTGAGAGAAGCATGACCTGCTCTTGGTAGACCGTGATGCCGTACGTATTCTTCAGGTAGCGCTCCATCTCGGGGATGTCGTAGCGGATCTCCTCACGGCCCTGCTTGCGGGCGATGAAGGCGGGGATGTGATCCATCGGGCCGGGGCGATAGAGGGCATTCATGGCGATGAGATCCTCAAACTCCGTCGGCTGGAGCTCCTTGAGGTACTTCTGCATGCCGGCCGACTCGAACTGGAAGGTGGCGATCGTACGTCCGGCGCAGAAGAGGTCGTACGTCGGTTTGTCGTCGATGGGGATGTTATCGATGTCCACCTTCTCGCCCGTCGTTTGGCGGATGTTTTCGATCGCCTCCTTGATGATCGATAGCGTCTTGAGGCCGAGGAAATCCATCTTGATCAGCCCCGTCTCTTCAATCACCGAGCCCTCATATTGCGTGACGAGCAGTGTCTCCTTCGTTTCCTTATCCTCGGCCGTGGCCACGGGCACGATGTCCGAGATGTCCTGCCGACCGATAATCACGCCGCAGGCATGCACGCCGGTGTTGCGCACATTGCCCTCCAGCTTCTGCGCATACTTCAGCGTGTCGCGCAGGATGGGGTTCGGACTGTTGGCCGCCTCCTTCAGCTCGGGCACGACCTCAATGGCCGTCTTGAGCGAGTTCACGCGGTCGGGGACCAGCTTAGCCAGCCGATTCGACTCCCGGAGTGGCAGTTGCTCCACACGCGCCACGTCCTTAATGGCCAATTTGGCAGCCATCGTGCCATAGGTGATGATGTGGGCCACGTGATCCTGCCCGTATTTCTCCGTCACCCATTTGAGCACTTCGCTGCGACCGTCGTCGTCGAAGTCGATGTCGATATCAGGCATCGAGATACGGTCCGGGTTGAGGAAACGCTCGAACAGCAGGTCGTACCTGATCGGGTCGATGTCCGTAATGCCGAGGCAATAGGCCACGACCGATCCTGCGGCCGATCCACGCCCGGGCCCTACGGATACACCCATCCGACGCGCCGCTGCGATGAAGTCTTGCACGATGAGGAAGTAACCCGGGAAGCCCATCTTCTTGATCGTGTTCAGCTCGAAGTCGATGCGGTCGCGCGCCTCGTCCGAGATCACGCCATCGTAACGGTTCAGCTCCCGGGCGCGCTCGAAGGTGAGATGGCGCAGATAGTCGGCTTCGAACTTGATGCGGATCACCTTCTCGTAGCCTCCCAGACGCAGGTAATTGTCCGACACGACGCGCCCCTCGGCGTCCGTATCGTTGAACTCCTCCATGAGGTCTTTGGCGGTGTATTTAGCCCGATACGCCTCCTCCGATCCGAACGACGGATCGATCTGGAAGAAGGGCATCAGCGCGGGCGAGTCGATGGAGTACATCTCCACCTTGTCAGCGATCTCTATGGTGTTGCGCAGCGCCTCGGGCACATCGGCGAAGATGGTGTTCATCTCGGCCGTCGTCTTGATCCACTCCTGTTTGGAGTATCGCATGCGGTTCGGGTCGTTGATCTCCTTGCCCGTACTGAGGCAGATCAGTCGCTCGTGCGCATCGGCGTCATCCTCGTTCACGAAATGCGCGTCGTTCGTAGCGATCAGCTTCACGCCGTGCTTTCGCGACAGCTCCATCAGCACCCGGTTCACCTCCACCTGCTTCGGATACGTCGTCGTGTCCGCATTCGGAGCATACGTCTCGTGGCGTTGCAATTCCAAATAGAAATCCTCCCCGAAAAGGCCCTTGAACCACAGCAGCGCCTCCTCCGCCTTCTCCTGCCGCCCGGCCATGATCCACTGCGGGATCTCGCCCCCGAGGCAGGCCGAGGAGACGATCAGCCCCTCGTGATACTGCTCCAACAGCTCCTTATCGATGCGCGGATTGCGATAAAAACCCTCCGTCCAAGAGCGCGAAACGAGCTTGATCAGGTTCTTATATCCCGTCAGGTTCTTAGCCAAAACCAGCAAGTGCCACCCGCCCAAGTCGTCCTTGTCTTGCTTGCGGAAGCGCCCGTTTCGCGCGCAGTAACACTCGCAACCGATGATCGGCTTAAAAAGGCTCGCACGGCACGCCCGGATCTTCTCCGAGAGCTTACGGATGCGGTCGCTCTCCTCCTCCGTCGGGTGCTCCTTGTCGTTGAGCGCGCGCAGCTCCTTCTCGCAGTCCTTGATCGTCCCTAAGTACTTGCTGTTCTTCTTCTTCACCTTGTTGTAAAACTCCTTCGCCCCGAACATGTTCCCATGATCCGTCAGGGCGATGGCCGGCATGCCGTCACGCTGCGCCTTATCGATCAGCGCATCGATGGACGACTGCCCGTCGAGCAGCGAGTATTGCGAGTGTACGTGGAGGTGGACGAAGGGTTCCATATCATATAATGTATAAGCCGCCCAGCAATGATCGGCCGGGGAAGGCGCGAAAACGGTGCCAAAGATAGCCCGCCAGGGGAAAGCCCAGCGGCGCTTTTCCCCCCGCCCCCATCCCGCGCGCCTTCCGCGAAAGCCCTACTTTTGCTTATGAATAATGCAAAGAGAAAACACGATGAAAAAGTATCCCCTCCTGCTTCTGGCCTGCCTTTGGGCCTGCACAGCGCAAGCCAAGATCATCCCCGGCCTACGTTTCGGGCTGGCTTACAACCAGCTCACACAAATCGTCGATGAGGAAGTCTCTTTCGGCGGCCGCATCGGGATCGAAGCCGCCGGCCTGATTGACATCCCCCTCTCCCGCCGTTTCTCCCTCGTCCCCGAGCTCTCCTTCGCCAACCAAGGCGGAGCTTACAATTACCTCTATCTCTACGACGAATTCATGGTCTCCGGCCGACACACCTGCAGCTATTACACCCTTAGTCTCCCCGTGAACCTCGTCTACAAGATTCGCTTTGCCGACTGGCAGCTGGGCCTCCAAGCCGGGCCCTTTCTGTCGCTGTCCACCCGGGAGCGCGAACGCCACGAGTGGAGCAGCCGTGACCTCCGCCCCCTCGACGTCGGCGCCGGCGCCGGGCTCTATGTCGAGTATCGCGCCGTCTTTTTCTCCGTCTACGGGCGCACCGGATTCATCGATAAGCTCCGCCAAAAGCAGCCCTTCGATTCCCAGCTCTATCATAACAGCGTCGCCCTCTCCTTCGGCTATCGCTTCTACGGCCGCTGATCGCCTCACGCTCCGCTGTCTCCCCGTCCGTATAAACGCCTCGCCCCCTTCCGGAGAGGTTTTTTGCTTATTTGGCAGATCGCATCAAGATGAAAAGCGCTTCTCTCGTGAATCCCTCTTTCGCCTCACGCTTTCCGATTTCGCATATTTTCAGCGTATATTTTCTTCAGGAAAACAAGCCTTTCATACTGCATGGTGCATTTTCTTCAGAATGCAAACCGCTGCATTTTGCGAGAACAATTTTCCTTAGGAAAATGAAGCTCATTTTTTCGATAACTGATTGTATATGTCTTACTTAC
Organism: uncultured Tannerella sp.; assembly: GCA_963515435.1. Taxonomy (GTDB): domain Bacteria; phylum Bacteroidota; class Bacteroidia; order Bacteroidales; family Tannerellaceae; genus Tannerella. Next base: position 21,174 of record CAUPYF010000008.1, read on the forward strand.
ATCAAGATTATAAAACATCTCAAAGCACACGACGATGACGCGCTTCGTAGGGCATAAAAAAAGGAGCATCCGTAAAAGAGATCCTCACCATTTCTTGATCGAATCATTCTTCGCCTCCGCATGTTTGCTATTGGAATCCGTGCGAAGCGCATGCGCAGGATAGATTGCAATATGGCATAGCGTGTTATTTTTGCATTCAAAAGAAATTGACAGACAAACGAACATAAAGATGGAAAATTTTGCAGCAATAGATTTTGAAACAGCCAATCCGTATCGGAGTAGCGTGTGCAGCATCGGTGTGGTCGTCATGCGTGAGGGGATCGTGACAGACACACTTTATCGGCTTATCCATCCAGAGCCGAATTATTACATGTCTTGGAACACGCGTGTGCACGGACTTACAGCTGTAGACACTGACGAGGCGCCGCGTTTCCCTGACGTTTGGCGCGAAGTGGCTTCGCTTGTCGAGGGGCTCTCGCTCGTTGCGCACAACAGTCCGTTCGACGAGAGTTGCCTCCGGGCGTCCTTCCGTCGCTATGAGCTGCCCTACCCGGATTATGTCTTTTACTGCACCTGCCAGGCAGCGCGCCGGGCGCTCCCTCATTTGCCCAATCACCGCTTGGAGACCGTCGCAGCGGCCTGCGGCTTCGATCTTCGCCGCCACCATCACGCCTTAGCCGACGCCAAGGCGTGCGCCGCGATTGCGAGGCTGATCTTGTAAAGGCGGACGAACGCTCAAAAAAGCGAAAGGCGGAAAACGGCCGGCCGCTCTCACCAAGGGCTGGGCAGGGGCCCCCAGGCTTAATCATCCGTCACCCACAATTGACGCCATGCAAAAAAACGCCGGGAGAATGTCTCTCTGGGCGGGGGAATCCAAGCTATGAGCAGAAAAATAGAACTCTCAATGAGAGAGGAATTTCTTGACAATGGCGGAGATGGCTCCGCCTTCGGCGCGGCCGGCCAGTGCGGCCGTGGCAGCCCGCATGACGCGCCCCATATCCTTGATGCTGGCGGCGCCTTCTTTTTCGATGAGAGCTTTGACTTCAGCCTCGAGCTCCTCGGGCGAGAGTGCTTGCGGAAGATAGCCCTCGAGGGTGCTGACTTGTGCCAGCTCGCCTTCGGCTAAGTCGGGGCGGTTCTGCTCGGTGTAGATGCGGGCGGACTCGCGGCCCTGCTTGACGAGCTTTTGAAGGATGCCGAGGGCGGCCTCATCGGTGAGTGTATCGTTCGCGCCGGGGACAGTTTTGGCCTCGAGGAAGTATTTCTTGGCGTTGCGCAGCGCCTCGAGCTTCACTTTGTCTTTGGCCAGCATGGCGGCCTTGATGTCGCTGCTGATTTGATCGAATAAATTCATGATTGCGTGTAGTTAAAAGTAATGTAGGCAGGCGCGGTGCGGCCCGCCCGGGTGGTCAGAAATAATTAGCGGGGAAGCTTCGGGGGGATTATCTAATGGGAGATCATCCCATGCGGAAGCTGATGCGCGGGCGGCTCGTCTTGCGGGCGGGGGGCGCTTCGGTGCGTGCGGAGGAAGCGGCGTTTGACGCGCTGTCGCTACGGCTGCGGGCGCGGGCTAAGAGTCGGGCGTCGCGGTTGTAGGTGGGATGTTCTTCTAAGAGCGTGATGATGGCGTCGTCGTCTAATTCGCCGACGGTGAGGATGGCCAGGCCTTTGTAGTTGGGCTTGCGCGTGGGGCGCTGGTCTTCCGTCTTGCGGCCGTAATACTTGGCCATAAGCTCGCGCTCGTGCTCCTTTTGTCGGAGGATTTCTTCTTCCTTGATGATTTCGTCTTCGCTCTTGAGCTGGTGTTGCTCGTCGCGTTTGTTGCGGATTTCGGGAATGTCGTTCAGGTCGAAACCGGTGGCTAAGACGGTGAACTTGACTTTGCCTTTGAGCGATTCGTCGATGGCTGTCCCCCAAATCACCTCGATGTCTTCGCCGAATTGCTTCATGAATTCGGTCATGTATTTCACCTCGTCCATGCGGAGCTCGTTGCTTTCCTCGCCAGTGGAGTTGCTGCTGAAGGAGATGTTGAAGAGGATCTTCTTGGCGTTGGAGATGTCGTTGTTGTTGAGCAGGGGCGAACGGAGGGCGTCGTGAATGGCTTGCTCAAGGCGGCCTTCTCCCTGCCCGAATCCGTTGCTGATAAGGGCTACTCCGCCGTCCTTGAGGGTTGTTTCCACATCGGCGAAGTCGAGGTTGATGACGCCGTCGAGGGTGATAATTTCGGCGATGCTTTTGGCGGCAACGGTGAGCGTGTCGTCAGCCTTCTTAAAGGCGTTCAGCATGGTGAGGTCGGGGTAGATTTCGTTCAGCCGTTCGTTGTTGACGACGAGCAGTGCGTCCACGTTTTTGCTGATGGCTTCCACGCCTTTGAGCGCCTGGATGATCTTGGGCGGCCCCTCGAAGAGGAAGGGTATGGTGACGATGCCGACGGTCAGTAGGCCCATCTCTTTGGCCACGCGTGCAATTTCCGGCGCGGCACCTGTGCCCGTTCCTCCGCCCATTCCGGCGGTGATGAAGACCATCTTGGTGCCGTCGTCGAGCATGGTGCGGATCTCATCCTCGCTCTCCTCTGCGGCGCGTTCGGCGCGTTCGGGGTTATTGCCTGCCCCGAGCCCCTCGGTGACAGTGCGCCCGAGTGCGATCTTGACGGGCACGTCGGAGCGCGAAAGCGCCTGGCTGTCGGTGTTACAGAGTACGAAGGAGACGTCGTGAATGCCCTCCTTAAACATGTGTGTGACGGCGTTTCCGCCGCCACCGCCCACGCCGACCACCTTGATGATCTTTCGCGTGTCTCTGGGGAAATTGAAGTGTAGAGGGGTGGTTGTATCGTTGCTCATTGCTGTATATGCTTTGTGTGGGGAAGGAGGATGGCCAATGTGTGTTATTCTTCGTCGAAGAGCCCGCGGGCTATTTTGCCAAAGCCGCCGAAAAGTCCGCCGCGCCGTTGTGAGCTCCGACTCTTCTTTTGTTCCTTTTCGCGTTCGGTGATGTCTGGTTCAGGCTCGGGATCCTTCACGGTCTCGACGGGCTGTACGGGGACGGGCTCTTCCTGTTTCCGTCGGATGGGGCCGGTGCAGCTCTCCGTGCCTTGCAGCAGCAGACTGATGGCAGACATGTAGCGCGGGTCTCCGATCCTGTCGTCGGCATCCTCCACGAGGCCTTTGCGGATGGTGGAATAACGAACCTCCTGCAAGTTGAAGGTCTCACGGACGAGCTCTTGCATGTTCTTCAGTGCTGCTCCGCCGCCGACGAGTACGACGCCAGCTCCGAGGGCGTTTGTCAGTTTGTTTTCCTCCATGCGGGCGTAGACGTTTTGGACGATCTCTTTCATTCGCGCTTCAACAACCATGTCGATTTCGCTCAGATTGATTTTACGCATCCCGATGCCATCGATGGAGTCAAGGGAGATGCTGCCTTCCTGATTCTCGTTCGGTTTAGCGTTACCGTAAGTAATCTTCAGGCGCTCGGCCTCTGTCTCTACAAGGCGCAGGCTGGTCAAGTCGCGCGTGATGAGGCCGCAGCCAAGGGGAATGACGCTGAGGTAAACCAGGTGCCCGTCTTTGTAGACAACGATGGAGGTAACGCCCGCACCAAAGTCGATCACGGCGCAGCCTAACTCTTTTTCATTGCGTGTCAGTACGGCCTCAGCCAACGCGAGCGGCGACACGATGATGCCCGCCACGGTGATTCCGGCTTGCTGTTCGATGCTGTTGATAATGGATTTGCGGATGATCGGTTGCCCGACGACGAGCTTATAGCGCGCCTCGATGCGCCGGCACGAAACGCCGACCGGATTTACCGTGCGCCTATCGTCGAGGTAATAGACGGGCGGCGCGACAGCCAGCACGTCCGACATTTCCGGGCGGTAGTTTTTGCATTGTTCGTTGAGCAGGCGGATGTCGTCTTCTGTCACGAAGGCGTCCGGGCGGATCGTATGCACTTCCGAGTGATCGATGGAGTGAAGTGATTGCCCTCCGATACCGATGTAGACCTTCTCAATGCGGAGGTTGGGGAGTTTGTTTTGCAGCTCCAGCACGAGTCGTTTGATACGTGCAGCCGTCTCGGCTACGTTGTGGATGCGTCCGCGCCGGATACAGCCACTCGACTCCTTCACCTCTTCGGCTACGATGGAGAGCGCGCCCCGACTGTTCTTTT
>CAUPYF010000009.1:0-20132 GCA_963515435.1 uncultured Tannerella sp.
AATCATTTTTTTCAGTGCTTGCCCAAGTTGGGCAACGCTTTTGCCACACTCCGCGGCCGTATATCGGCAGCGAAAGTAGCGTTTCCTGAACGAGTGGCGTGAAATCTTTTACAAAAAGGAGGGCTGGATCGTGTTATTTTTTTGAATAGTAAGGCAGCGAGATCAAAAGAGACTACATCATCTGTTGCGATGTATAATTCAAATAGTATTCTCATGAAAAAGTTACTTATGCTACTCTCATTGCTTGCGTTTATGCAAGGCTGCACGAAAGAACGCTTGGAGGGAACTCTTTTCTCTTGCGGTATAGAGCTTTTAGTATCGGATGAACAGGGACGCGATTTGCTGAATCCGACGGTTCAATCGCCCAAGGCGGTGGATTTTTCCAAAGTCAGGATGTATTATATAAGGAATGGGAAAGAAGAACTCTTTTATCGCCCGAATTATGATGCACCCTATGGTTTGGGGTTGATTAAACCCGGAATGGGCGAAACTCGTTACAAGTTGGGGGTCGGTACAGATTGCGAAGAGACGAAAGAAGGAGTGGATTTTACAACCACCATTCTCAAATGGGGAGACGGGCATCGCGACGTGATCAAAACGGAGATACATCGGAATGAAAGGTATCGTACGATAGTCCAACATAAGATTTGGGTGAACGATAAGCTGGTTTGGGATCGGAGTAGAGACGGCGATAACAAGAAGCCGACCTATGAGATCAAGCGCTAAGCGCTGCACACCTAATTATTAGGGTATAATGAAGAGAGGCGTCGGGGCCCTGCTGCAATGCGGGGGCGGCGCCTCTCTCTTGTTTATCTATGGGGGCGAAGGCCAATGATGAGTGGGTGAGACGCCGTGCCGCGCGCCCGGACGACAATAGACCATTAGAATCGGCTGCTTAGTTTTGCCGCCCGATAAGAGCCGCTTGCATAGGCCTTGTATAACGTTTACGGATATGTATATCGAAGACACCTCCTCCATCCTCCTGCCATGACGCTATCCTACCGAGAAAACCTGCGCCGGCTGCGCAATCCGTCTTTTGAAAAAATCGCGGCGCTTGCCCGCTCCTTCCTTCCCTCTCCCCCTCTGACGGCGGCGGAGGGGCACGACAATCCCCCCGCTGACGCGCCCCCGCTTGACAAACAGCAGGCGCTGCTCCGCTGGCTCTGCGGAGAGGGGACGGTGCGCAAGGCAAAGGTGGAGCGCCTGTTAGGCACGATGCCGCGAAAGCTGTTTCAGGGCGCCGCCTTCGATGTCGTCGACTGGCAATGCGGGCAGGGCGTAGACACGGTTTGCTTCTTCGACTTCCTCCGTCGCAACGGCATGGAGAATTGCGTGCGTCAGGTCTACCTCATCGATACGGACAGCGAGGCGATGGAGCGCGCCGTGTGGCACCTCGAGCCCTATATCGGCGACACGGATCGCTTTGTGGCCATCCGCAAACAGCTTGACGAAATCGATCGCTACGACCTTGAGACACGGCAGCCAGTCACGTTCCATTTCTTTACCGATGTCCTCGGCCGCCCCGATGTCGATCTGCGGCGGTTGGCCCGGCTCATCGGGCGCATCATTCACGGCAAGCATTACTTCTTCTGTGTCGATGGCCTGAAGCATGGCAACCATCCCCTCGACACCTTCTATCGCTGCTTCAGCCTGCCTGAACTGTACACCGATGAGACGTATTACCCCACGGAGCGCCACCCCTACGCCATGACGTGCAAAGCCTTCCGCCTGTGCGCTGACACCTTCGGGTTAGACACCTCGCAGCGGCCCGTGCAGTGGCATGCCGCCTTCCGGCTCGACAGTGTGCGGGAGGCGCTGCAACAAGCGGACCGGGAGAAGGTGGAGGCGCTCTATCGCTCGCTGGCGCACTTCGAGGTATCGGCCGGATATGACGCTGCGGCCAGCGCCCACAACGATCTGCCGCCGCTCTACGCTGTGCTCGCCAACCTCATCACGCGTGGACTGCCCGCGCAGGCGTCGCCCCTCATCGAAGAAGCCTTCGCGCCCCTCGGCAATCGCCGGCGCCGCGGCGACACCGAGCACATCGCCTACGAGGCCCGCGACCTCTATTCTTCGGATCTCTTCGAGGCACTCCACCTCATCGACCCGCGCCTCACGCTCGATGAATCGACCTACAACTGCGCGGCTTTGGAGAACGAGGCGCAAAAGGAATACATCACCCACGTGGCGCCGGCGCCCTTCCGACAACTCTTCGAGCCGCAGCGCAACGTCTACACCCTGACGGGGCAACGCGAATACTGCACGCAGCATGTGGACTTTTCGCTCGAATTCCCATACCCCAGCAAGGATCTGAAGAACGCCCGACACGATGGCTTCGTGATTGAGGTGGAGGAGGAAGCCGTGCATACCACAATGGATCAACGCCGCTTGGACAAACAGCGCACGGACGATCTGGCAGCAATGAACTGGGATAGCGAAACGATCTCGGACAGCTGTATGGATCCCTCTCACTTCGGCTTCCTGGGGAGTGAGTATGTGCGCACCGTGTTCACCCTCTTCGATCGCCCCTTCGATCGCGAATGGGTGCGCACGCTGCAATATGCACTCTCGCCCATCGGCATCGCGCGCATAGAGAAGGTGGTCTTGGAGGCGATCATGGCCGGGCGGTTAGACATGGCGGCAGAGCGCTGGGACGTGCTCGTGGTGGAGCGCGATGTGCCCTGTGCAGCGGTCGCCTTTGCTGACTTGCGCGCGCTCTTCAACAACTTGGCGTCGCTCAGTACAGAGCATGTGGGCATGCACTTCCCTGACGTAGCGCTCGACATAGTCAGCTCCCCTGAGTTCATCGATTCACCACTGCACACTGACCTGAAACCGGTGCCGGAGCTAACGGATGATCACCGGGCTAAGACTTACCACTTGATCATCGACATCTCCGTACTGCGCCGCGCGGGGATTGAGCGTCCTCTTATTGATGAATACACGAATTGCCGCAACGATTGCCGCTTCATCGTCCGCTCGGCGCATCATGCGCGTGAGCCGCGACGTGTGCTCACCTCTGGCCGCATGACGTATCGATCCATTGTCCGTCGCGATGCTGTGGGGCGCTGCGAATCGATCGCGGAGACACGGGATGCTATACATTATATAATAAGGCTGCTGTCGCGCCGGGAAGGCTTCCTGCCCGGGCAAGCCGCAGTGCTGGATCGCTTGTTACGCCACCGCAGCGTGGTGGCCTTGCTGCCTGCGGAGTCGCAGGGGGCGGCAGTGGCGCTGCCGGCCATCTTGCTACAGCCAGGCGTGACGGTAGTCGTAATGCCGGACGCAAAGTCGGCCGATCGCCTCATCAGCGCGGCGCGACAGGCAGACATCGACTTCGGCGTGAGCCTGCACAGCTCCATGACGGACAGTGAGCGTGAACGACGCGAACGGCGAATGGAGGCGGCGGAGCTGCTTCTCGTGGCGCTCTCTGCCGGCCAACTCGCGCGCCCGGCCTTGCAACAACGCTTCCGCTCGATGTATGAGACGGGTGTCTATTTCGCTTATGGTCTGATAGACGGTGCTGAGCGCCTGTCGGAGTGGAGCCCCGCATTCGATGCGGCTTACCTCTGCGTGGTGCAGACACTTCGTCGCTATGCGCGGCCACAGCAGGGCGTGATCACGCTCGGAGCTACGGCTGCTGAGGCATCGTTCGATGTGCTCTTCGACATCGAGCGCGCGCTGCTCCCTGTCGATGGCTTCATGCCGGACAGGGAGCGGATCGTGACGGCCTGCTCTACGGTGTCGCCCTCGGCCGGCTTCGGATGTCGCCTCGCCCAGCGAGATGATGAGGCCGAACGCCGCGATACTGAACGTATCCTCCGTGAGATGGAAATGGAATATGTCGCCCCCCTGCCTGACGATTGCCCGACGGAAGGGGCGCGCATCGTGGGGCTGCCTTACCCCGCGGCGGAATCGGAAGGCGATAGCCCGTCAGATCCGGATGCATCGGCTTGTTATGAACGCCTGCTCTGCCGCATGTCTACCCTCGGGCTAATCGAAGGGCTGGCCCGCGATGAGGTGCATCAGCGTTACCTGCTCGTTGTGTGCAATGTGCCAACGGATCGGATCTATCGGCGGCTGTATGATTATTTCAACCGTTACTACAGACCAGTGCGCGCAGAGAGCGAGACTGCCACAGCACGCGCCGTCATGCCAGCCGTCCTACTCCGCAATGAGCGTGAAGGGGCGCAATACCGCTGCCTGGCCCAGGTGTCGCGTTACGTCTGCGACGGCATGGCACACCTTGCGCAGGTCGCTGCACCCGACTCAACGCTCGCGCAACATTTGGATCAGGAGCTGTCCGATGCTTCTCAGGCACCCGATGCGTTGCTTTTCCGTTACTTGCACATTATCGACGAGGATAAACAAACAGTATGGGGTGGCTCTCCTAACGCACGCGTGCATGCCCTCCACGAGGCCATCTGCACGCTGCGTCGCAACGGAAACACGCATCCTGTGCTGCTACTCTTGAGTGCCTTTTGCCTGCTTTACATGGGAACCGAGAGTCACACGGTGCTTGAGGCTGACCTCTCCACGAACTACGAGGAAGGCATCGTAGAACTATATCGCCTGATGCCCGACTTTGCTCGCTTCCGGGAGCAGCTCGAAGCCTACAACCGTTTCGTGTGCAATGAGACGGACGCGACTGAAGAAGCTATGGAGGCGCGCATGAAGCAGGCCGAAGAGCGCCTCTTACTCATCCGTGCAGCAGACATCCTGCACGATCACCTGATTTATACGAACGCATTACTACATACTTATTTGGAACAATGGAAACGATAGAAGAGATCAATGTCGCCCTTGCGCAGCTCCGAGAGAACTTAGCAAGCCTCGACGCGGCGCGTGAGCAAGTGTCGCAGGTGACGGGTGGAAGCCGCGAGGTGATCGAGGCTACGGCCCAGCTGTCGGACGACGTGAAGCAACTGGCCGATAAGATCGGCGAGGAGACACAGGCGGTCATTGCCCGCTTTGCCGAACGATTAGACGAGGCGCGAGCGGAATGGACGGGTGCCATCAACGACGGTAAGGCGCGCTTTGCCGCCGAGGTGGAACAATCGCGGCTGGATACGGCACAGATGAAGTCTGATACTGAGCTTGCCCTGAGACAAACTCTGGCAGCCAACACGGAATCGGTCTCCGAACTGAAGGATGAGACCCGACGTGCCCTACAGGACACTTTCGCGGCAGCGCAGCAAGCCACGGAACAACTCCGCACAGAGACGCAGACAGCCCTGCAACAGTCGCTCGACGCCACCACCCACACGCTCGGAGAGGTGGGCGACCAGGCTAAACAGGCCGTCAATGAAGTGTCGGCCTTAGCCAAACACGCGCTGAGTGAGGTGACGACCGTCTCGACTGATGCGATCGAGATGCAGCAGTCGGAGATAGCCGATACGCTCGACACGCTGGCAGACTATAGCGAGCGCATCCGCACGCTTATCGATGCACTGACGACATCGAACCTCTCGGAGCAGATCGCCACCATCGGACGCAAGATCAGCGAGCACACGACTGAACAGGCCGCCACCATAGAGGCGCTCCGCATCGACGCTAACCGTAACAAGAGGATCCAGCTGATCGCCTACGCCGTGATTGTTGCGCTGCTCCTCCTGATCCTTATCCTGAAATAATCCCACCCCGATACACAACAAACATGTCAAAGAACAACATCCACAAAGTCCTTGTGCTTGGCTCGGGTGCCCTCAAGATCGGGCAGGCCGGCGAGTTCGATTACTCCGGATCGCAGGCCCTCAAAGCCCTCAGGCAAGACGGCATTAAGTCCGTACTCATCAACCCCAACATCGCAACAATCCAGACCTCCGAAGGCGTGGCCGACAGCGTCTACTTCCTGCCCGTCACGCCCTACTTCGTGGAGCAGGTCATCGCCAAGGAGCGCCCTGACGGCATCCTCCTCGCTTTCGGAGGGCAGACCGCCCTTAACTGCGGCATCAAGCTTTACAACGAAGGCACACTGGAGCGCTACGGTGTGCAGGTCTTGGGCACCTCCGTGGAGGCAATCATGGATACTGAAGACCGCGACCTCTTCGTCCGTAAGCTGCGCGAGGTAAACCTCAAGACGCCCATTAGCCGCGCCGTGGAGACGATGGGCGATGCCATCGAGGCGGCCGAACGCATCGGGTATCCCATCATGGTGCGCTCAGCTTACGCATTGGGTGGGCAGGGGAGTGGCATCTGCAAGACAGAGAGCGAGCTGCGCGCTCTGGCTGAGAGTGCCTTTGCCTTCGCCCCGCAGATCCTCGTAGAGGAGTCGCTGAAGGGATGGAAGGAGATCGAGTTTGAGGTGATCCGCGATCGCGCCGACCGCTGCTTTACGGTGGTCAGCATGGAGAATGTTGACCCGCTCGGCGTGCATACGGGCGAGAGCATCGTCGTGGCGCCTACCTGCTCGCTGCGTGAGGATGAGATCACCCGACTGCAGGAGCTCTCTGTGCGCACTGTGCGTCACTTGGGCATTGTTGGCGAGTGCAACATCCAGTATGCCTACAACTCTGAGACGGGCGACTACCGCATCATCGAGGTCAACGCCCGCCTGAGCCGCTCCTCCGCGTTGGCCTCCAAGGCGAGCGGCTATCCACTGGCCTTCGTCGCGGCTAAGCTGGCCATCGGCTACACGCTCGACGAGATTGGCGAACCGGGCACACCGGGCTCCGCCGCCGTCGCTCCGCAGGTGGATTACCTCATCGCTAAGATCCCCCGTTGGGACTTGACGAAGTTTGCTGGCGTCAGTCGTCGCATCGGCTCCAGCATGAAGTCCGTCGGCGAGATCATGTCCATCGGCCGCTCCTTCGAGGAGATTATGCAGAAGGGTCTGCGCATGATCGGGCAGGGCATGCATGGCTTTGTGGGGAACAACAACCTTGAGTTTGAAGACTTAGACAATGAATTAGAGAACCCTACCGACCTACGCATCTTCGCCGTGGCGCAAGCGTTGGAGAAGGGCTACACCATAGAGCAGATCCACGACTTGACGAAGATCAGCCACTGGTTCCTTGAGCGGCTGAAGAACATCGTGGATTACACCCGCGTGCTACAGCAGTATAAGCGGATCGAAGACCTGCCTGCCGATGTACTCCGCGAGGCCAAACGATTGGGCTTCTCTGATTTCCAGATCGCTCGCTACACGGAGCACTTTAAGGGTAACATGGAGCGTGAGAACCTGCGTGTGCGGGCGCTGCGCAAACGCCTCGGCATCCTGCCTGCCGTCCGCCGCATCGACACCATCGCCTCCGACCGCGCCGAGCTGACCAACTACCTCTACCTCACCTACGGCGCCACACCGGATGATTCCTCCACGGGCGATGAGCACGACATCCCGTACTACAAGAACGACCGCAACGTCATCGTGCTCGGCTCTGGTGCCTATCGCATCGGCTCGTCGGTGGAGTTCGACTGGTGTTCCGTCAATGCCGTCCGCACCGCGCGCAGCCTCGGTTATAAGGCCATTATGATCAACTATAACCCCGAGACTGTCTCTACGGATTACGACATCTGCGACCGCCTTTATTTCGACGAGCTCTCCTTAGAGCGTGTCCTTGACATTGTCGATCTGGAGCAGCCCCGCGGCGTCATCGTCTCCGTCGGTGGGCAGATCCCGAACAACCTCGCCATGAAGCTCTATCGCAGGCAAGTGCCCATCCTCGGCACCTCGCCCGTCTCGATCGACCGGGCTGAGAACCGCCATAAGTTCTCCGCCATGCTCGACACCCTTGGCATCGATCAGCCGCGCTGGGCCGAGCTTGCGAGTATGGACGAGATCGACGACTTCATTCGCCGCGTAGGCTTCCCGGTCCTCATCCGCCCGTCGTACGTGCTGAGCGGCGCGGCGATGCATGTGTGCTACAACAAGGAGCAACTCATTGAGTTCCTCGGCGTGGCTGCGCGGGTGTCGAAGGAGTACCCTGTGGTCGTCTCGGAGTTTTTGCAAGATGTGAAGGAGATTGAGTTCGACGCCGTCGCTCGTCACGGTGAGATCATCGAGTATGCCATCTCTGAACACATCGAGTACGCCGGCATCCATTCGGGCGACGCCACGCTCGTCTTCCCGCCGCAGAAGCTCTACTTCGAGACCGTCCGTCGGATTAAGAAGATCAGCCGAAAGATTGCCCGCGAGCTGAACATCAGCGGCCCGTTCAACGTCCAGTATCTGGCCAAGAACAATGATGTGAAGGTGATCGAGTGCAACCTTCGCGCTTCGCGCAGCTTCCCCTTCGTCTCGAAGGTGCTCAAGCAGAACTTTATCGACACGGCTACGCGCATCATGCTCGATGCGCCCTTCACGCCGCCCGCCAAGACGGAGTTCGACATCGACTGGATCGGCGTCAAGGCTTCGCAGTTCTCCTTCGGCCGCCTCTCGAATGCTGACCCCGTGTTGGGTGTCGACATGAGTTCCACGGGCGAGGTGGGCTGCATCGGCGACGACTTCGACGAGGCGCTCCTGGCTGCCATGGTGGCCGTGGGTAACACCATCCCCACACGCAGCGTCATGGTCTCCTCCGGTGGGGCCAAGAGTAAGGTGGACCTGTTAGAGCCCTGCCGCATGCTGGCCGGACGCGGCTACACCATCTATGCCACCCAGGGCACAGCCGCCTTCTTGCGCGACAACGGTGTGGAGGTGACGCCCGTCTGCTGGCCCGACGAGCGCGACGGTGGCCTCAACATCCTCGACATGTTTAGCCGCCATGCCTTCGACCTCGTGGTCAACATCCCCAAGAATCACAGCCGCCGCGAGCTGACGAATGGTTATAAGATCCGCCGCGCCGCCATCGATCATAATGTGCCCCTCATCACCAACGCCCGCTTGGCCAGCGCCTTCATCCACGCCGTTTGCAACCTCGCGGAGAAGGACATCCCCATCAAGAGCTGGCAGGAATACCGGTAAGCGGAGGGGGGGCAATGATTATCGTCGAACGGGAAAGGGTTTGCAGACAATTAGAAATGGATAATCCTATTCATACGTGTGTTCGATGTAAGCAATCCATTTCCCCGCACCGAGGGAAGCACCTTCCCCGCACTGAGGGAAGCACCTTCCCCAATGGCTCACAAACAACGCATGCTTTGTGGGTGACGCAACAACCCAGGGCGAAACCCCGGGTGGAGCGAAACCCTGAGGCAGCGGACGCCGGCGAAGGTGTACCCAGCACGCCCTGAAGGGGTAATTTGGCATCAGTCCAGGGTGCCCTCGTCCCCTTGGGCTATGGCTCGCCAGCTCTTTAAGTCATACCTATTCGCAGCCCCTTTTTGTTTGACAATAAAAATGCCGGATACATGGAAGTGTACCCGGCATTTGTCATTCTTACCCTCAACCCTTTAGGAGAGGATTTCGCGCGTATCGGAGGCGATCATGTACTCCTCGTCGGTGGGGACGACGAGCACCTTCACGCGGCTGTTGGGCTTGCTGAGCACCACCTCGCGACCGCGCGCATTGCTGTTCTTTTCCTCGTCGAACTCAATCCCGAGGAACTCCATGTCGCGGCAGACCACCGCGCGTGTCGACGCTTGGTTCTCGCCCACGCCGCCGGTGAAGACGAGGATGTCAAGTCCGCCAAGGGCGGCCGCGTAGGCTCCGACGTACTTCTTGATGCGGTAATCGTAGATGGCCAGGGCCAGCTCTGCGCGTTTGTTGCCGGCCTCGATGGCGGCCTCGATGTCGCGCATGTCAGACGAGACTTCCGAGAAGCCCGCCATGCCGCTCTTCTTGTTCAGCAGCTCGGCCAGCCCGTCGGCGTCGAGGCCCTCCTTGTGCATGATGAAGGGCAGTGCGCCAGCGTCCACATCGCCGCAGCGTGTGCCCATCATCAGGCCTTCCGTGGGGGTCATGCCCATCGATGTGTCGATGGATTTGCCGCCCTTGATGGCGGTGATGGAGGCGCCGTTGCCGATGTGGGCAGTGATGATGCGCTGCTGTTCGTAGGGCACGCCGAGGATCTCGCATGCGCGGCGCGACACGTAGCGGTGGCTCGTGCCGTGGAAGCCGTAGCGGCGCACACCGTAGTCCTTATACATGCGGTAGGGCAGGGCGTAGAGGTAGGCGTAGTCGGGCATGGTCTGGTGGAACGCCGTGTCGAAGACGGCCACCTGGGGTGTGCCCGGCATGATCTTTTCGATCGCCTCGATACCCTTCAGGTTGGCTGGGTTATGGAGCGGTGCCAGCGGGGTGCACTCCTTGACCTTCTCCAACAGCTCTTTGGTGATGAGCACGCTGGAGGCGAATTTCTCCGCGCCATGCACCACGCGATGGCCGACGGCGTCGATGTCCTTGAAGTTCTTCAGGCAGCCATACTTGGCGTCGGTCAGGGTGTCGAGGATGAAGGCGATGCCCACCGTATGGTCGGGGATGGCCTTTTCGAGGATCACCTTCTCGCCGTTCTTGTCGGTGAACTTGAGGAACGATTTCGGGAGGCCCACCTTCTCGATGCCTCCCTGTGCCATCACCTCGCCCGAGGTCATGTCGAAGAGCTTGTACTTAATGGAGCTGCTGCCGCAGTTCAATACCAATGTTTTCATAATCCTTCGGTCTTCTTTCTATTTCTGGTTTTTAAGTGCAATGGATTGGTTGCACGCGATGGCTACCATGTGATAGATGTCGTCCACGGAGCAGCCGCGCGAGAGGTCGTTCACCGGAGCCGCCATGCCCTGCAAGATCGGCCCGATGGCCTCGGCGCCGCCCAAGCGTTGCACGAGCTTATAGCCAATGTTGCCGGCCTCAAGCGAGGGGAAGACGAGCACGTCGGCATGCCCCGCCACCGTGCTACCCGGCGCCTTCAGTGTGGCCACTTTCTCGACTAATGCGGCGTCGAGTTGCAGCTCCCCGTCGATCATCAGCGACGGCTCCATCTCATGCGCCAGTCGGGTAGCCTCAGCCACCTTGTCCACGCGTTCATGCTTCGCGCTCCCCTTCGTCGAGAAGCTCAGCATAGCCACGCGCGGCTCAATGCCGATCATGGCGCGTGCCGTAGCCGCAGACGAGACAGCGATCTGCGCCAGCTCCGCCGCTGTCGGGTCGGGCAGCACGGCGCAGTCCGCGAAGAGCAGTATGCCCTCGCGGCCGTACGACGGATCTTTGACAAACATCAAGAAGGCGCCCGAAACGCACGAGATGCCCTTCGTTGTCTTAATGATCTGCAACGCCGGACGGAGCACATCGCCCGTCGTGTTGCGTGCGCCGGCAATCTCGCCGTCAGCGTCGCCCGCCTTAATCATCAGGCAAGCCAAATAGAGCGGATCTTCTACTAATCCCGCGGCCTTCTCCGGCGTCATGCCCTTGGCACGGCGCAGGTCGAGGAGCAGGTCGGCGTAAGCCTGCTTCTTGTCGTGGTTCTTCGGGTCAATCAGTTGGGCTCCGCCGATGTGCTTCAGCCCGAGACGGTCGGCCTCCTTGCGGATGGCGTCCGGCTCACCGATCAGGATGATGTCTGCCACGCCGTCGGCTACGAGCCGGTCGGCGGCCGTGAGTGTGCGCTCCTCCGTGCCCTCGGGCAGGACGATGCGTTGCTTGTTCGCTTTTGCGCGATCTACGATACTTTGAATCAAATTCATGATTTCGTCAGTTTTTTTATTTTTTGGATTATATGATAGGTAATTAAGTAGCGCTGATGCTGCCTCTTTCGCAACAAATGTACGGAAAATCGCCAACGGGCCGTGGCGCTGCGGGTTACGGCCGGGGGGCTCACTGGCCCCGCAACGAGCCGAAGAGGTAACACTACGGCTATCCTCAAGGTATATAAATAGAAAGCCTGCCGAGGGGGAACCTCGACAGGCTAAAACGGGGGGGAGAAAACCTCTTCATCGCACTTTTAAGCGATGGGGGAGAAGAGGTCTAAATCAAATAAGGGGAATTAAAAACGAGGAGGGTGAAAGATGGGACTTGAACCCACGACCCCCGGAACCACAATCCGATGCTCTAACCAACTGAGCTACATTCACCATAAAGAGCGCATCCCCTGTCGGAATGCGTCGCAAATATATACCAATTCTCACACTGGCAAAGTCAGGCGCGATTTATTCGAGATCAACCGAAGACCGCCTTCGCCCCCGCTAACAGCGTGTTTCGCATCAGCGAGATGATCGTCATCGGGCCTACGCCGCCAGGCACGGGCGTAATGTAGCTGCACTTCGGCGCCACCTCATTGAACGCCACGTCGCCCATTAATCGGTAGCCGCTTTTCGTCACGCTACTCGGTACGCGCGTCGTGCCCACGTCGATCACCACAGTACCATCCTTCACCATGTCCGCCTTCAGAAACTCCGGCACGCCGAGCGCCGCGATGATGATGTCCGCGCTCAGGCACATCTCCCGCAGGTTCTCCGACCGACTGTGGCAGACCGTCACGGTGCAGTCGCCTGGATTGTCCTTCTGCATCATCAGCATCGCCATTGGCTTACCGACGATGTTGCTACGGCCAAGGATCACGCAATGCTTGCCCTTGGTCGGGATTTCGTAATGGCGGAGCAGCTCGATGATGCCTGCGGGCGTAGCCGGCTTGAAACACGGCAGGCCGATCGACATGCGCCCGACATTGATCGGGTGGAAGCCGTCCACATCCTTGCGGTAATCGATAGCCTCGATCACGCGCTGCGCCGTGATGTGCTTCGGTAGTGGCATCTGCACGATCAGCCCGTCCACATCCTCATCCGCGTTCAACTCGTGCACTTTGTCGAGTAATGCCTGCTCTGTTACGTCCTCATCGAAGCGCACCAGCGACGAGCGCAGCCCGATCTCTTCGCAATTCTTCACCTTGTTGGCCACATAGGCTTCGCTCCCCCCGTCATGCCCCACTAATATCGCTGCCAGATGCGGCGCCTTCCGTCCGCTCTGTTTCATCTTTTCCACTTCAGCAGCCAATTCCTTCTTGGCCTGCTCTGCCACGGCCTTGCCGTCGATCAGTTGATAGCTGTGTTCTTCCATCCTTCTATACCTTTTATATATACGTGTTGCTTTGCTTACTTCCTCCGCAGAGGCGGTGCGAGGCGGCTGCCCGGCTTGGCGGTCGTGATCATGCGCATCATCTTGCGCGTCTCGTCGAACTGCTTGATCAGCTTGTTCACGTCCTGCACTGACGTTCCGCTGCCCGTCGCGATGCGTTGCCGCCGCGACCCGTTCAGGATCGCCGGGTTCATACGTTCCTTGGGCGTCATCGAGCAAATGATGGCCTCGATGCTCTTGAATGCGTTCTCGTCGATGTCAATATTCTTCAGTGCCTTGCCCACGCCCGGGATCATTGCCGCCAAATCTTTCAGGTTGCCCATCCGTTTGATCTGCTGGATCTGCCCGAGGAAATCGTTGAAGTCGAATTGATTCTTCGCGAGCTTCTTTTGCAATCGTCGCGCCTCAGCCTCGTCATACTGTTCCTGCGCGCGCTCCACGAGCGAAACCACGTCACCCATGCCCAGGATGCGGTCCGCCATACGTTCGGGGTGGAACACGTCCAGCGCCTCCATCTTCTCGCCCGTGCCGATGAACTTGATCGGCTTGTCGACCACCGTACGGATCGAGAGCGCCGCGCCACCACGCGTATCGCCGTCGAGCTTCGTGAGCACCACGCCAGAAAAATCGAGCCGGTCGTTAAACTCCTTCGCCGTGTTCACCGCATCCTGACCCGTCATCGAGTCGACCACGAAGAGCGTCTCATCCGGGTTGATCGCCTGCTTGATGGCCGCGATCTCCCGCATCATCTGCTCGTCGACAGCCAGTCGGCCGGCCGTATCGATGATCACTAAGTCACGCCCCGTGCGCTGCGCCTCCGCGATGGCATGCTCCGCGATCTCCACCGGGTTCTTGTTCTCCCGCTCGGAATACACCGGCACGCCTATCTGTTCACCCAAGACATGCAGCTGATCAATAGCCGCCGGACGGTACACGTCGCACGCTGCCAGCAGCGGCTTCTTGCTCTTCTTGCTGCGCAACATGCCGGCCAGCTTACCCGAGAAGGTCGTCTTACCCGACCCCTGCAGGCCCGCCATCAGGATGACGGCCGGCTGCCCCTTCAGCTCCAGCTCCGAGGCCGACGCGCCCATAAGCGCCGCCAGCTCGTCGTGCACGATTTTCACCATCACCTGGTTCGGCTTGAGCGCCGTCAGCACGTTTTGCCCCATAGCCTTGGCCTTCACCGTGTCGGTGAATTGCTTGGCCATCTTATAGTTCACGTCCGCGTCGAGCAGCGCCCGCCGCACGTCCTTGAGCGTCTCCGCCACGTTCAGTTCGGTGATCTTCCCTTCGCCCTTCAGCAGCTTGAATGAGCGTTCTAATCTGTCACTTAAGTTTTCAAACATGATCCATTGAGTTTTGCGCACAAAAGTAGGTCACCCGCTGTCTTTCCGCAAAAAAGCCCTACCCGCCGTCCGCCGCGCCCGAAAAAAACACGTAAACGCTTTAGCCCCATCGTTGGCTGCCGAAAAATCGAATCAAAAAAGCTTCGCCGCTCCCTCCACCGCCCAAGAGCTTGAACCAAGTGGTTCCCTCCGCTCTGAGAGCCTATGTTTTATTTATTGACGATCTGTCGAAAAATTTTTACCTACTATTTTTATTATAGACGTATTGTGTAATAATGATTTCCTACTATTCATTTTATAGACAGATAGAATAAAATGACATACGCATCAATTATATTGAAAATTCAATATGAAAATATTTAGATATATTGTATGTAATAGAAATGATGTGAAAAAATGGAATACTCGATATTTTGATTATAAATAAATGGTGTAATTTTTTATCATATTGTTTATGCAAGGAATCTATCGATAAAATATTTTTAACGATATTTCTGTTGTAAACATTGTACAAAAATGAAATTACATACTGTTTTTATTATAAACGATTGGCAAAGCAGCATAGTGATATGACTATAAATAAAACAGTGTATGAGAATTATTTCGAGCTACTGTCTATAATTGAGTTAGTGAGTGATTTTTTTTGATAGTATGTCGATAAATAAAACATAGGCTCTCAGAGCGGGGGAACCACTTGGTTCAAGCTCTTGGGCGGTGGGGGGAGCGGCGAAGCTTTTTTGATTCGGTTTTTCGGCCGCCAATGATGTGGCGAAGCCTGTTGCGATAGGATTTTCGTGCGAAAGGCATGTGCATAAACAGAAAAGCGGAGGCCTCGGAAAGTTTTGTTAAGGTGGAGAGCCGAAGGAAGGCGAGAAGGCTCCAAAAAAGACAAAAAGCAGGGCGATTCAGACAAATATCTTTAATTGACCTCCGAGGATGGCGTCGGAACGATGCGAAATGGCATTCCTTTGCCTGCGGTTTTCAAATCTTATTTATATAGCAATAGAGAATTATGAAGAGAATGATTTTGAGCGCAGCTATCGCAGCTGCCATGACGTTCGGCGTAGCGGTTTCGGCCGGCGCACAGGACACGAAGAAGGAAGGCCAGCAGATGGAGCAAACCGACAAAAAGGACGGTAAGCACTGCGAGAAGAAGGACGGCAAGCACTGCGACAAGTCCGACAAAGAGAAGAAGGGCTGCTGCAACAAGGACAAGAAGGGCGGCAAGCATTGTGACAAAACCAAGAAGGACGAGGGGAAGAAGGAGATGAAGTGAAGGCCTCAGGGCTTGCATCTCTCCTCCCCCGTCTGAAAGGCTTCATAGGTTACTTTGGGAAGATCCCGACGTGTGAAAACGTCGGGATCTTTTTTTCGTCTTTATCTTTGAGCGCACATAATCAATGTATCACATAAAAACAGGTAAATCATGGATAAGCCGTATGTAATCGGGATAGATATCGGCGGGACGAACACGGTGTTCGGTGTCGTCGATACGCGAGGCAATGTGCTGTATAACGGTTCGATCAAGACCGGACAGTATGAAGATGTGAACGACTATGTCCGCGCTTTGGGCGAAGGGCTGCAGGCCGTGATCCGAGCGGCTGGCGGACGGGACAAGATCAAGGGCATCGGTGTGGGGGCGCCGAATGGGAATTATTTCAACGGCTGCATTGAGTTCGCGGCCAACCTGCCGTGGAAGGGCAAGGTGCCGCTGGCGCAGCTGATCAGCGACCGTACGGGGGGCATCCCCGTGACGCTGACGAACGATGCGAATGCAGCGGCTATCGGCGAGATGACCTATGGTGCGGCGCGTGGACTGAAGGATTTTATCGTGATCACGTTAGGCACGGGCGTGGGCAGCGGCATTGTCTGCGGGGGAAATCTGGTCTATGGCCATGACGGCTTCGCTGGCGAGCTGGGGCACACGACGGTGCGCCGTGAGAACGGTCGGCTGTGCGGCTGCGGGCGTCACGGTTGCTTGGAGACGTACACGTCTGCTACGGGTGTGGCGCGGACGGCACGCGAGTTTCTGACGATGCGCACGGACGAGAGTCTGCTGCGGGCGTTGGAGCCGGAAAAGATCACGTCGAAGGATGTGTTCGACGCGGCCATGCAGGGCGACAAGCTGTCGATCGAGATCTTCGAGATGACGGGTGAGATCTTGGGTGAGGCGTTTGCCAACTTTGTGGCGTTCTCCAGCCCGGAAGCAATCATCCTCTTCGGTGGACTGGCTAAGGCTGGCGACCTGATCATGGAGCCGGTGAAGCGGTCGATGGAGGCGCACATGCTGAAAGTCTTCCAGGGCAAGACGCGGTTGCTGTTCTCGCAACTCAAGGAGAGCGACGCGGCAGTGCTCGGCGCCAGTGCGCTGGGCTGGGAGGCAAAGGAAGAGCCGATCGACACGTTGGCTTGACCTCATTATACATTATATATAGGGCGCATGAGGGAGCGGCCGTCCGAAGGCGTTCGCTCTTTCTTTTTGAGTCGATACAATTGAAAAACATATATATCCATCACAATGAAAAAGTCCATTTTACTTCTTATGACAACATCACTTCTTTCGGCCGGTGCAGTGCATGCGCAGGCTGATAGTAAACCGGCAATCGACTACACTGTGGATCGCTTTGCTGACATTGAAATCATCCGCTACGAGGTGCCTGGGTTCGAGGAGCTTTCGCTGAAGCAGAAGCAATTGCTCTATCACCTCTCGGAGGCAGCACTGATGGGGCGCGACATCGTGTACGACCAGAACTGCCGCTACAACCTGACCATCCGCCGCGCCTTAGAGGCCATTCATCGGGAGTATCGTGGCGACCGAGGCGACGTGCGCTTCAAGGCATTGGAGCTGTATCTCAAACGCGTTTGGTTGGCCAACGGCATACATCATCACTACGGCGAGGACAAGTTCGAGCCGACGGGATTCACCGCGGAATACTTTGCGCAATGCATCCGCAGCCTCGATCCGAAGCACGTGCCCGTGCGCAAGGGGCAGACGGTGGACGCCTGGCTGGCAGAGATCACGCCCGTCATCTTCGACCCGAAGGTGATGCCCAAGCGCACCGTGCAGAGCGGCAGCGGCGACATCCTCTTAGCGTCGGCCAACAACTATTACGAAGGTGGCGTGACGCAAAAGGAGGCCGAGGCTTTCTATGCCGCCATGCGTAACCCGAACGATTCCACGGCGCCCTCCTACGGCCTGAACAGCCGCCTCTGCAAGATGCCCGACGGCAAGCTGGTGGAGAAGGTCTGGAAGGTCGGCGGGCTTTACACCGAGGCCATTGAGCGCATCGTGAACGAGCTCCTGAAGGCAGAGCCGTTTGCTGAGAATGACGCCCAGCGCGCCGTGATCAAGAAGCTTGTGGAGTATTACCGCACGGGCGACCTGAAGACGTTTGATGCCTACGCCATCCTGTGGGTCAAGGATACCGCCTCGGAGGTGGACTTTGTGAACGGCTTCACGGAATCATATGGCGATCCACTCGGCATGAAAGCCAGCTGGGAGGCCATCGCGAACTTCATCAACCGCAAGGCCACGAAGCGCACACGGACGATCAGCGAAAACGCACAGTGGTTCGAGGACAACGCCCCGATGGATCCGCGCTTCCGCAAGAAAAAGGTGAAGGGCATCACGGCCAAGGTGATCACCGTGACGATGCTTGGCGGCGACTGCTACCCGACGACGCCCATCGGCATCAACCTGCCCAACGCTGACTGGATCCGCAAGGATCACGGCTCCAAGTCGGTCACGATCGAGAACATCACCGAGGCCTACGACAAGGCAGCCATCGGAAACGGCTTCCGCGAAGAGTTTGTTTGCAACGAAGCCGAGCGTAAGCGGATCGACACGTACGGCTTCACCACGGACAACCTCCACACCGACCTCCACGAGTGCCTCGGCCACGCTTCCGGGCAGCTGCTCGAGGGCACCGACCCAAACGCGCTCGGCGCCTACAGTTCCACTCTCGAAGAGGCCCGCGCCGACATCTTCGCCCTCTACTACTTGGCCGACCCGAAGCTCCTCGAGTTAGGCCTGCTCACCGACCCCGAGGCCTACAAGGCGGAGTACTATAAATACATCATGAATGGCCTGATGACGCAGCTTGTGCGTATCCTGCCGGGCAACGACATCGAGGAGGCGCACATGCGCAACCGTCAGCTCATCGCCCGCTGGGTCTACGAGAAGGGCAAGGCGGACAACGTGGTGGCCTTCGAGAAGCGCGACGGCAAGACGTTCGTCGTGATCAACGATTACGTGAAGCTGCGCGGCCTCTTTGCTCAGCTGCTGGCTGAGCTGCAACGTATCAAGAGCGAGGGCGACTTCGAGGCCGGACGCAAGCTCGTGGAGGATTATGGCGTGAAGGTGGATCGCGCGCTGCACGAGGAGGTGCTGGCGCGTTACGCTCGGCTGAACCTCGCGCCCTACAAAGGCTTCGTGAATCCCGTGATGAAGGAGGTGCGCAACGCTGCGGGCGAAGTGACCGACGTCACCCTGGACTATACCGAGAGTTACCCCGACCAGATGATGCGCTACAGCAAGGATTACTCCTTCCTGCCGACGTATAATTGAATAGTGACAAGTGAAGAGTTACAGGTTACGAGTACCGAGAGTTCGTCACTTGTAACTCCAACCTCCCCCGCTATGAGTCCAGCAACCGACATCTACGCTTTTGAGCCGATGAAGGCGTCGTTTTCGCGCTTCCTCTCCGATCGTGGGCTGCGCAAGACGACGGAGCGTTTCAAGATCTTGGAGCACATCTGTCGCATCCGCGGGCATTTTGACGTGGAGATGGTTCTCCGCCAATTGGAAGAGGAGAATTTCCACGTCAGCCGTGCCTCGATCTACAACACGCTCGAGCTGCTCATGGACGCGCGCATCGTGATCCGCCACCAGTTCTCTTCGCAGTCCGTGCAGTACGAGCTGCAAGAAGCCGCCGCCACTCACCACCACGCTGTCTGCACCTACTGCGGCGCCGTGATTGAGGTGCAAGACGAACGCCTGACGCGCGAACTGGCGCATCGGCGCATCTCAAAGTTCACCTATGAGTGTCACTCGCTCTACATCTACGGCATGTGCTCCAAGTGCAAGTTCCGGATCCGTATGAACCAGCGCAAGGCTGCGAGCAAGAACGCGGCAAGCGCCAAATCCTGAACAGTCAGCACTTGCGGGAGTCCCGCAACGAGGATAAAGCTCTTTTTGATGTTTGCAAGATTGTTGCAAGACTTAAAAACGGCATCTTAGTTGCTAATTGTAGCCTGGATACTGAAGTAATCATTGACCTTCGGGCATCACGGGAGTGTCTCCGTTAGAAACATGGATCACTGACAACTTACCATTAACGGAACATCCCCGGCTGCTTCGTGGAAAATGGCCTACTTTTGTCGTACGCAAAACGCATACATACACAACAGTTATATAGTTCCTATGGGTAAGATATTAGTGATTGGCGCCGGAGGCGTGAGCACCGTAGCTGTGAAGAAGATGGCTATGAATGCTGACGTGTTTACGGACATCATGCTGGCCAGCCGCACGAAGAACAAATGCGATCGCATAGCGGCAGACATCAAGGACGTGCGCGTCTGTACGGCCCAGGTGGATGCGGATAAGGAGGACGAGTTAGTGCGCCTCTTCGAGGATTTCCAGCCGGAGTTGGTCGTCAACCTTGCGCTGCCTTACCAAGACTTGCACATCATGAACGCCTGCCTGAAGTACGGCGTGAGCTACTTGGATACGGCCAATTACGAGCCGCTCGACGAAGCCAAATACGAATACAGTTGGCAATGGGCTTACAAGGATCGCTTCCGCGAGGCCGGCCTGACCGCCATCCTCGGCTGCGGCTTCG
>CAUPYF010000010.1:0-20131 GCA_963515435.1 uncultured Tannerella sp.
CATGATGTTGCGTCCGTTTGCTGTCGATTTCTTCCGGGGAACAGGTCTTACAAGAGAGTGATTTACACCTCCAGCAAGACAAAATGACAGTGAAAGAAAAAGATAAGGGAAACTATGGGAAGGTTGCAATCTGCTTTCCGTTGCGGCTGTTTTCCGAATGAACGGAAACTGCGTCCATGCTACACCAGCCATATCCTTACTGTTCCATTTGCATCCCTACTGTTCCCGATTGCATAGGCAGCGTTTTGTGTGCAATTACGTTTGCTGCCGAAAACAGTAAAACCTAAAATACGAACCAGAAAACTAATACGTGAGACCATGAAGTATTTGATTATTACAGAAGCCGATTGGCTGAGCCTGCGAGATGAAGTGCTGAGCCTTGCCGCATGTTGCCTGAAGGCTTTCGGAGAACCATCTAAACACACGGATTGGTTGCATAACGGAGACGTTTGCCGACTGCTTGGCATCAGTAAACGCACCTTGCAACACTACCGAGACACAAGCGTGTTGCCCTTCGCGCAGATCGGGCACAAGTGCTATTACAAGCGGGAGGACGTGGAGCAGTTGCTCTGCGTGAAGTCTGACAAAACGGCAAACACGACGCAGCGATGATGGAAGCGATTCAAGACTTAAGTATGGAAACGGGCGAGATGCAGGTGGTACTCTCCGCCTTGCGACGCGTCAGAGAAAAGATTCGAGAAGTGTCCGAGACACACCGGCCGCTCTTCAGCGGTGAGCATTTCCTCACGGGCAAGGAAGTTTGCGAACGGCTCTACATCAGCCCCCGCACCTTGCAGGACTATCGCGATCGAAAGATCATCCCCTACACGCAGTTCGCCGGCAAGATTCTCTACAAAGCCTCAGACTTGGAAAAGATCTTGGAGGAAAATTATAAGGGAGGCGGTAAGTGATAGGGCGGGGAAGCACGCATGCGAGAATTGGAATTAGCTCGTGAATGATTAAATTTTGATCACGTACCGAACCTATCGATGACTACTTCCGAATGTATCACTACTACCACGTCTCGAACCTCCTGACACTACGTCCGAAACTCACCGACACCACGTCTCGAACCTATCAAAGGGGGATTTCTACCCCTAAAAGAAGTCGGGGCGCCGCCCTCATCTCTGAAAGCGCCGCCCCGCATCATCCTATTTATTCACTGAATTGAAATCCGGAACCTGTCCGAATCATCATCCGTTTACCTTGGCCATGTGAGCAATCAGGTCAAGCACCTTGTTGGAGTATCCGATCTCATTGTCGTACCATGAGATCACCTTCACGAAGGTATCGGTCAAGTAAACGCCAGCATTTGCATCGAAGATCGATGTCAGCGTGCATCCGAGGAAGTCGGACGACACTACGGCGTCTTCCGTATATCCGAGGATACCCTTCAGTTCACCTTCCGAAGCTTCCTTCATGGCCTTGCAGATGGCATCCTTCGAAGCAGGCTTCTCCAAGTTCACGGTCAGGTCGACCACCGATACGTCGAGGGTCGGGACACGCATCGAGACGCCGGTCAACTTGCCGTTCAGGTTCGGGATCACCTTGCCCACAGCCTTGGCCGCACCGGTGGACGAGGGGATGATGTTGCCGCAAGCTGCGCGCCCGCCGCGCCAGTCCTTCATTGACGGCCCGTCGACAGTCTTCTGCGTGGCCGTCACTGAGTGCACGGTCGTCATCAGTCCGCTCTGAATGCCGAATTTATCATGAAGCACCTTGGCGATCGGTGCCAGACAGTTGGTGGTGCAGGAAGCGTTGGAGACGATCGGAGTGCCCTTCTTGTAAGTGTTGAGATTCACTCCACAGACGAACATCGGCGTGTCGTCCTTCGACGGAGCCGACATCACAACGTATTTCGCGCCCGCCTTCAGGTGGCTTTCAGCCTTCTCTTTGGTCAGGAACAGGCCGGTAGATTCCACCACGTATTCGGCGCCTACCTCATTCCATTTCAGGTTGGCGGGATCCTTCTCCGCCGTGATGCGGATCTTCTTGCCGTTCACTATCAGCGTACTGTTTTCTACGTCAGCCTCCACCGTTCCGTCAAAACGGCCGTGCATCGTGTCGTACTTCAGCATGTATGCCATGTAATCCACCGGGCAGAGGTCGTTAATGCCCACTACCTCGATGTCGTTTCTCTTCATGGCTGCACGGAACACGAACCGTCCGATGCGGCCAAATCCATTGATACCTACTTTCGTCATTATCGTAAAAATTAAAGGGTTGATTATTATTTATGATATGTATGTGTCATTCGTTCTAACAGCCGCAGGGGGTCGCACATGAAACGAGCAACCCGATAAGGATTGCTGCTGCAAAGAGGATGGATATTGTACGCCTCATTTTTCGTTCTTGTTATCGTCCACAAAGTTATTCCTTATTGCTGGGGCGGCTTCTATTTTTTTTTCGGGTGAAAACTCCGCCTATTATCCGCTTCACTCGCTTAATACTCCACGTGACCAGGAGAGGCTGAGCCACTTCCCACACCACAGGCATCCAACCCGATCCAATCGAAAGCAATTTGGGCATCTTTAGCAGCGATGAAAGTCCCAAGGGAAGTTCCGGCGCACTGGCTGACGGCTTATGCCGAGCGAAAGGATGCTGTTGCTGCCGCGTTTTTGTCGACACATTCTTTTCCGCCTTGGGCGTCCCCGTCGTGGAGAGCAATGCGAATACGCCCGAGAGCAGCAGATTACCCGCGTTGTTTTGTAGGTAACGGAAATGAACGTTCAGCCGTTCTTCCTGCTCTTTACATTGGTGTTGCAGGCGATGCTTATCAGCCTGCAGTTTGCCCAGCGGGGTTTGCGGAGGGATGGTTGTTGTCATGGGGGGCGTTTGTGGCAGGGGGCGTGTCGTTATCGTCGTCGTTCATAAGTATTTCCAGTATGGCGTTCAGGATCAGCCTTCGTATTTTGTCTTTGAAGGCCACCACACCTCCGACCAGTAGCACATAGAGAATGGCAACGATGGAGAATCCGACTCCTGTAGAATGTAACCACTCGCTCAGGAAGAATCCGAGCGCAAGGAAAAGAAATAGAGTCAGGAAAAAGGAGAGCGTGAGTAAGATTAAACTGTATGAGAGGACGGAAAATAATTTTCCCGCCTTCTCATACGTCTCCAGTTTCAAAAGCTCTAATCGGAGCTTTCCATATTGGGTCAAATCCTTTTTAATCTCCTGAAGGAATTGCTCCGCGTCGTGCTTCATAAGTTGTTAGACGAGTTCGGCATCTTCCGCAGCGTTTTCCACCTCATCGATGATCTGAGGCACCCGGCACTCCTTGTACTTGGAAATAGCCGAATTCACACTGCTTCTCACCTTACCGACCACATCGTTCAGCTCGTCGATAAGTTGCTCACGTTTATCCGTTGCGGCCAAATAGCCAATGGCAGCGCCTACAGCCCCGCCGATGACCAGTCCTAAAAAGAACTTGGAATCTACATTACTTTTCATAGTGATCTACAATTAAAAATGCGTTAATGTTTTCCGCAAACGTACGCATTCGGGAGAATAGCACCCTGCCATACAACAGGCTTTTAATGATCTTTACCAATCCTTCCCGGCCGATACGGCAGCCCACTCGTTGCGGGACGAATAGGGGCCTGGCAAAAGGCCTTGCAGGCGACATTCTCGCTCCACGGCAGGCACATCTTTTTCGTAGAAACCACTCAAATAAAGCCTACCTCCGGAACGTAGTGCGGGCACGTAGTATCGGATGTCACTCAGAAGAATATTCCGATTGATATTGGCAAAGATGTAGTCAAACGTTCCGCAGGCTGAGATCTGTTCGGCGCCACCACGGAGGATACGAATATCGGGTGTGCCGTTCTGGCGGCAGTTATCGGCGGCATTGCGACAAGCCCATTCGTCGATGTCGATCGCCACGACACGGCGTGCACCTTTCTGTGCGGCTAAGATGGCGAGTACGGCCGTGCCGCATCCCATGTCTAAGACCTCCCGATCGTGAAGGTCGAGCGGCAACATCTCGCGGATCATCAACTCCGTCGTGGCGTGATTGCCTGTGCCGAAGGCCATCCGCGGGTCGATCACGATTGTGTACGTGAAATCCTCCTCGGGCTGGTGAAAGGAGGCGCGGATGAGGCACTCCCGACCAATGCGCACGGGGTGGAAGTAGTTTTTCTCCCACTCCTCATTCCAGTCTCGGTCTGGGACAAGCGTGCAGGTATGGCGGATGGTGACGTCCGGCAGGGGGAAGTCGATGAGTAATTGCGTCAGCTCCTCGGCGTGATAGGTTGAGGCGGGGATGTAGGCATTCATGCCGTCAGCGTCTGACATGAAACTCTCGAAGCCGATCGTGGCCAACTCTGCGGCTAAGACGTCGTTGATCGTCTCCGTATCCATCGATATCGAGCCGTCGTAAGCGAATCGAAACTCGTAGTACACCATCCTGTGTGCGTCTGCCGATCAATCCTCGAAATCCCTCAGTGTACGGAAAGCGCGCTCCTTTGCCGACGCATCGGGCGTGAAATTCGCCGCACCGGCTAAGCTCTCGATCTTGCTTTTCTCCTCCTCCGTCAGTCGCTCGGGGACGTAGACTTTGATGTTGATCAGCAAGTCTCCCGTGCCATAACTGTTGACCGAGGGCAACCCCTTATTGCGCAGACGCAGCACCTTACCGGACTGCGTCCCCGGCTCGATCTTCACCTTCACGCGCCCGTCCACCGTCGGGATCTCCACTGACGCGCCCAGCGCAGCCTGCGGGAAAGTGAGCAAGAGGTTATATATAAGGTCATTCTCATCGCGGAGCAATTCGGGGTGGCGTTCCTCTTCGATCACGATCAGCAGATCGCCATTGACGCCCCCCCGACGCGCCGCATTGCCCTTCCCGCTCATCGATAGCTGCATGCCTTCGCCCACACCAGCAGGGATGTTAAGCGTGATCACCTCTTCGGCGCGCACCACGCCCTCGCCGTTGCACTCGGGGCACTTCCGCGTGATCGTCTCGCCCAATCCGCCGCACGTGGGGCAGGTCGACTGTGTCTGCATCTGTCCCAGGAAGGTGTTTGCCACGCGCGTCACATAGCCACTGCCGTGACACGTGGAGCAGGTCGCCACCGCCTTTTCGTCCTCCGCCCCGCTGCCGTGACAGTGTGCGCAAGGCACGTATTTTTTCACCTTGATTTTCTTCTCCACGCCCGTAGCAATCTCTTTGAGCGTGAGCTTCACCTTCACCCGCAGGTCAGAACCGCGCTGTACGGAACGTCCGCCGCCCCCCCCTGCGTTGCCGAAACCGGAAAACCCGGAGAATCCCGAAAAGTGCCCTCCAAACAGATCGCCGAATTGTGCGAAAATATCCTCCATCGACATGCCGCTATAGCCGCCCGGGCCGCCACCGGCCGCGCCACTCATGCCCGCATGCCCGAACCGATCATACCGCGCGCGCTTCTCATCGTTGCTCAACACATCGTAGGCCTCGGCCGCCTCTTTGAACTTCTCCTCCGCCTCCTTGTCGCCCGGGTTGCGATCCGGGTGATACTGGATCGCCTTCTGCCTGTAAGCCTTCTTTATCTCATCCGCCGTGGCGTTTTTCTCCACGCCCAGCACTTCGTAGTAGTCTCGTTTTTCCACTGCCTTCTATTCCTTATCTATATAGGGGAAACATGTAAAGGGGGGGCAGGCACTTATTCGCCCACCACCACCTTAGCGTGGCGGATCACCTTATCGTGTAACACATACCCCGTCTGCACACAATCCATCACGCGTCCCTTCTGCGCCTCGTCCGGCGCCGGGATCATGGCGATCGCCTCAAACATCTCCGTGCCGAAGGGTTGCCCCACGGCCTCTATCGGCTTCACGCCCTGCCGGCTGAGGTAAGACATGAACTTATTATAGATCAGCTCCACGCCCTCACTGACAGCCGCCGGGTCGGACGTTTTCTTCATCGTCTCGAGTGCCCGCTCGAAGTCGTCGACCACCGGAAGCAGGTCGATCAGCGCCGACTCGCCGCCGCTTTTGATCAGCTCCGACTTCTCGCGCAGCGTCCGCTTGCGATAGTTGTCAAACTCCGCCCGCAGCCTCAGGTAGGCGTCGTTCATTTCCTTGTATTTCGTCTCCCAATTCGTCGCCTCCGTCTCTTCATCAGGGGCCGATTTCGCGTCCGCCATATCGTCAGTTCCGTCGTTGTCAGCTGACGAAAATTCCGTTTTGCTCTGCACATTTGTCTCCTCCGTGCCTTCTTCTTTCACTTCATCATTTGCCGTCATCGGCTCGTTTGTATCCATATTTTGTTGTTCTATGATTGTCTTTTTGTTCTAATATCCCGCTCTTTATCAAATATGCTGCCAGTTTTCATCTCCCCCTCCCGGCCCGCGCGTCCGCCCCGAGAGACTATTCCGGCGTATGGCATCTTTTCTATATTTGCGCCCGCAGAAAAGCCAACAGGGTTCCGTAGCTCAGCAGGATAGAGCAACAGCCTTCTAAGCTGTGGGTCGTGCGTTCGAATCGCACCGGAATCACCTCCCTCCCCCATAAATCACCAAGGCTCGGGGCCGTATGACATTCGTTCATCGGCCTCGAGCTCTTTTTTTATGGCAAATGGGCACCGATAATCCTTCTGAGATTCCTCCGCGGCCCTTGCCCGGCCCCATTTACCCCTCAAAAACTACCCCGCGGCCCCTGCTCGGCCCCATTTACCCCTCAAAAAGCAGGTTTTCAAGTCTTCGGAAATTCCCGATTATATAATAAAGCTAATTTCAATCGTTCGGGAACACCCGAAAGTCTTATACATGTAGATACAATCGATCGGAGAATTCCGAAGATTCGAAAATGGCTATTACTATATTTCGGGAAATTTACATGGTTAAAAAACTATATATTTACTTCTTTCGGAAACTCCCGATAATCAATAAATAGCTGTTTTCACATCTTCGGAAATATCCGAATGTCTAAAAGTAGATTTATTTATCTTTTCGGGAAATTATGATGATTTGAAAACAGTGATTTCTATCTTTCGGGAAATTCCGGAGGTATGAAAAACTGCGCATTTTATACTATCGGAAAATTCCAATGATTTGAAAATAGTTGTTTTTATATCTTCGGTAATATCCGATGATTTGAAAATGGCTATTACTATCTTTCGGAAACTTCCGAACGAATGAAATAACATAAAGCATACAATCAGGAAGTTCCGAAGGCTTGAAAATCTACTTTTTGAGGGGTAAACGGGGCCGAGCAGGGGCTGCGGGGTTGTTTTTGGAGGGATAAACAAGGCGGGAAGGCATCATAAAGGGCCGATTGTTGCGTTATTTTTCCTGATTTGTTTATCCCGATAATGAAATGGAAAAAGGAAAAGAATTGATTGGCATCGCGCAGCGCATACGGGCGTTGGCACAGACGGGACTGTCGTACTCGTCAAATGATTATGAAACGGAACGCTGCCAGGAGTTACTCGGGCTGAGCGACCGTATCGCGTCGATTGTCAGCGGAGTGAAGGAGGAGGAGATCGCGGCGTGCTATCACCCGGTGAAGGAGTATGTCACGCCGAAGGTGGACATCCGCGCGGCGGTCTTCAATGAGCGCAATGAGATTTTGCTCGTGCGTGAGAAGGCTGACGGGCGCTGGTCGATGCCCGGCGGGTGGTCTGACGTGGGGTATACGCCGTCCGAGGTGGCGGTGAAGGAGACGAAGGAGGAAACGGGGCTCGACGTGCGTGTGGAGCGCCTGTTGGCGGTGCTCGATAAGCGATGCCATGACTATCCGGCGTCGCCGCTGTATGTCTACAAGATGTTCATCCTGTGCACGGTGATCGGGGGTGAGCTGGCGGGGACATTTGACATTCTCGACCAGCGCTTTTTTGCGCTCGACGAGCTGCCGCCGCTGTCGCTCGACCGCACCCTGCCGGAGAATATCCGCATGGTCGACGAGCTGCGCCGGCATCCGGAGCGGCTGGTGATGCTGGATTAGTCGGGGTAGAGCAGGTATTTGCGGCGCATGAGGCGATAGCGGTCTAAGTCAGGCTGCCACGTGGCGCGGATCTGGGCCTCGGACTGTCCGGCGATGATCTGTCGGCGTAGCTCATCGGTGCCCGCGATAAGGTCGAACATGGCGGGGCGGCGGAAGAATGTCTTTGCGTCGCGGCCGGTTCGGGCGTAGAAGTCGAGGAGGAAGCGCAGGGTGAGTCCGCCCTCGTAGGTCGGCTCGCGGAGATCGTCTCCGTAGCAGAGTCGGCCGCGGTAGAGGGGGGCGGAATCCATGCCGGGAATGGGCACGGGGGTGAAGGTGAAGCGGCCGGTGTGTGGCGCGGGATAACCGACGACTTGGAAGGGGAAATGTGTGCCGCGCCCGACGCTCATGCAGGTGCCCTCGAAGAAGCAGAGCGAGGGGTAGAGGCGCACGGCCTGTTGGTTGGGCAGGTTGGGCGAGGGTTTGACAGGCAGGCTGAATGTGTCGCCGTGTTTCCATCCGATCATGGGCACGACCGTGAGGCGGCAGTGCGCGCCGCCCGCCAGCCATCCTTCGCCATCGATCATGCGGGCCAACTCGCCGATGGTCAGGCCGTGGAGGATGGGGATGGGGTGCATGCCGATAAAGGACTTGTAGCGGGGCTGCCTGATGGGGCCGTCGATGAAGTCGTTCGGGTTGGGGCGGTCGAGGACGATGAAGGTGCGGCCGTGTGCGGCGCAGGCCTCCATGAGGTTGTGCATGGTGCTGATGTAGGTGTAGAAGCGGGCGCCGACATCTTGGATGTCGAAGACAACGACGTCGATGTCGCTCATCTGCGCCACGGTGGGCCGTAGCGAGCGGCCGAAAAGGGAGATGATGGGGATGTCGCGGTCGGGGTGACGGCTGTCGGAGACGCGCGCTCCGGCGTCGTCGGCTCCGCGGAAGCCGTGTTCGGGGGTGAAGACCTTGTGCACGTCGACGCCGAGAGCCAGCAGTGTGTCGAGCAGATGGGTGTGGCCGGGGCCAACAACGGACGTGTGGTTGACAGCCAGTGCCACGCGGCGGCCATCGAGCAGCGGGAGGAGCATGTCCATGCGTTCGTTGCCGAGGGTGGGGGTGTTATACCTTTTATATATAGTGGCAGAATCGTCAGGGAGGTGTGGGCAGTCAGAAGCCGTGGTCAGGCCGATGAGGCCAATAAGGGTCAGGAGGATTTTCATCGTTGCGGGGAATTCATTATCGAGGGGGGCAAAAGTAGAAGACGGAGCCGTTCTCCGCCTCTCACCAACCCGAAGTGGCGCTCTGTAAAGTCTCCTTATTTTTGCGCCCCTACCGGAAAATGATTTATTCATAAACATGCTATCTCTCCTTATGAACCCCTTAGCCATCCTTTCCGAATACTATCGTCCGGGCTCACGGGCCTATGAGATATTAGTCAGCCACAGCCGTAGTGTCCGCGACAAGGCGCTGGCTCTGGCCGAGTTGCACCCGGAAATGACACTCGACCGCACCTTCATCAGCGAAGCCGCCATGCTGCACGACATCGGCATCTACCTCTGCGACGCGCCCGAAATCGATTGCCACGGCTCGGCGCCCTACATCTGCCACGGCTGGCTTGGCGCCGAACTGATGCGCTCCTTGGGCTATCCGCGCCACGCGCTCGTCTGCGAACGCCACACGGGCGCCGGCCTCTCGCGCACCATGATCGAAGCGCGGGGCCTGTCCATTCCGCCGCACGACATGCTGCCCCTCTCCCTCGAAGAGCAGCTAATCTGCTTCGCCGATAAATTCTTCAGCAAGACGAAGCTGGAGCGTGAAAAGCCGATCGAGAAGATTCGGCACGGGCTGGCGGCCTATGGCCAGGAGGACGTGAAACGGTTTGATGGGTGGTGCAAAATCTTTCTCTAAAAGCAGGCCTTCTTCTCTGCGCCTTGGCCCTCTGGGTCAGCATGCAGGCGCAGACCTCCGCAGGCGGCGATACGCTTCGGAGGGTAGCGGCGCGCGTGGATACGGCTGGGCGCGACACGGCGCATCGTAAAGGCATGCTCGAGGCGCCGGTGAAGTATCAGGCGGCAGACTCCATCGTCATGACAGCGGGCAACATGGCCTACCTCTTCGGCCAGGGCGATGTGAAATACCAAAACATTGAGCTGCAATCCGAGCGCATCGAAATGAGCCTCGACAGCAGCATTGTCTTTGCCACCTACGCCATTGACACCACCGGAAGCGAGTATGGCTACCCTCTCTTCATCGAGGGTGAACAGCAGATCGAGGCCCGAACGATGCGTTACAACTTCCGCTCGCGCAAGGCCTACGCCGCCGATGTGCTGACGAAGCAGGGAGAAGGTTTCCTCATGGCCGAGGCCACGAAGAAGATGCCCGACAACGCAATGAACATCGTAGATGGCCGCTACACTACGTGCGATGAGCATGACCACCCCCACTTCTATATCCGCATGACCCGCGCCAAGGTGCGCCCGGGAAAAAACATCGTTACCGGGCCAGCCTACTTAGTCATCGAGGACGTCCCGCTCTACCCCATCGGCCTACCATTCGCCTTCTTCCCTTTCACCGACAAGTATTCGTCGGGCATCATTGCCCCGACTTATGGCGACGAGATGGCGCGCGGCTTCAACCTGCGCAACGGCGGCTATTACTTCGCCCTGAGCGATTACTTCGACCTCGCGCTCACGGGCGAGATCTACACGAAGGGATCGTGGGGGCTATCGGTGCGGTCGGATTATCGCAAGCGCTACCGCTACTCGGGCAACTTCGACGCCTCCTATCTCGTGACCAAACTCGGCGACAAGGGGCTGCCGGATTACAGCGTGTCGAAGGATTTCAAGATCGCTTGGACACACACCCAAGACGCCAAGGCCAACCCCTATCGCACCTTCTCAGCCGGCGTCAACTTTACCACCAGCAGCTACAACTACAACCAACTCAACACCCTCTACACACCCGACGCGACGAACAACAACAAAGGCTCCAGCGTCAGCATCTCGCAGCGCTTTCCCAATAACCCGCTGACCATCTCGGCCACGATGAACATCAATCAGCGCTCGCAAGACTCCACTCTCTCCGTCACCCTGCCCGACATGACGCTCTCCATGAGCAGCATCTATCCCCTCAAACGCAAACACGCCGTGGGGCGCGAACGGTGGTACGAGAAGATCTCCATCTCTTATTCGGGCTACTTCCGCAACTCCCTTAGCGCGAAGGAGAACACCTTCTTCCACAAAAGCCTCGCCCGCGACTGGCAGCACGCCGCGCAGCACAGCATCCCCATCAGCGCCACCTACAACTTCGGCTTCCTCAACATCTCCCCCTCGGCCAGCTACGTGGAGCGTTGGTATACGAACAAAGTCCATCAGCAATTCGACACCGCCCGCGGCGGCCTCATGCCCGTCGACACGGCCTACGGCTTCTATCGCGTCTATGACTACCGTGCGTCAGTATCCGCCTCCACCACCGTCTATGGCTTCTTCAAGCCGTGGAAAATCTTTGGCGACAAGGTGCAGATGATTCGTCACCGCATGGAGGCCGCCGTCTCCTACAATGTCGCCCCCGACTTCTCCGCTCCCAAGTATGGCTTCTATGAATCTTATGCTTACACCGATCGCTCGGGCCGCCAGATGACGGGTCTCTATTCGCCTTACGAAGGCCAGATGTTCGGCGTGCCCGGGCGGGGGCGACAGGGCGCCCTCTCGCTATCCTTAGATAACAACGTGGAGATGAAGGTGCGCTCCGATGCTGACTCTACGGGCATCAAAAAAGTAAGCCTCATCGACAGGCTCTCGCTTCGCATCAGCTACAACATGGCCGCCGATTCCTTCCGCTGGAGCGACCTCGGCGTAGACCTCCGCCTGAAGCTCGGCAACTTTCCCCTGCAACTCTCCGGCGTGTTCGACACCTATACCTATGGTTACGACGCCGCCACGGGTACGCCTTATCGCATCGATAAGCCTCGCTGGCAGGCCGGCAAAGGCATAGGCAGGCTACGCTCCACAGGCACCACCTTCTCCTACACCTTTACGAACGACACCTTCAAGAAGTTGTTTGGCCGAAAAGACCGCGACGCCTCCGACAACCGCAGCCAGAAAGACGCCTCCAACAACGCGGACGAGGCTGAAACCACCGACAGCCCCGAGGAGACTCCGGCCGTGGGCCAACGCCTGCGTAAAGCCAAGAAGGAGGACTCGGGCGAATACGACGCCGATGGCTACTACAACGCCACCGTCCCCTGGAGCTTCTCCCTGAGTTACAACATGAGCCTCGGCTACGGCAACTTCAACCCCGACAAATTAGAATACAACTACCGCGTCACCCACAACCTCAGCTTCAGCGGCAACATCAAGCCAACCAAGAACTGGAACATCAACTTCAACGGATCCTACGACTTCGAGGCCAAGAAGATCTCCCACATGACGTGCACCATCTCCCGCAACCTGCACTGCTTCACCATGTCGGCCAGCGTGATCCCCGTCGGGCCGTGGAAGTCGTACGCCTTCTCCATCGCCGTCAACTCGTCCCTGCTGCGCGACCTGAAGTACAACCAAAGCGCCAGCCCGCGCGACGTCACAAACTGGTATTAAGTCTCTCCTCCTCTTTCGTTTTCACGAGATAAGCCCCCAGTTCATGCGTCGGCGGAAGAGCGAGGCTAAACGGGAGCGAAGCATGGCGTTCTCGGGCGACGACAGATCTGGGTCGGCGTCGAGGATGCGCGAGGCCGTGTCGCGCGCCGTGCGGAGGATGCCGCCGTCATGCGCCAGATCGGCGATCTTCAACGACAGCCCGTCGCCGCTCTGCTGCGTGCCCTCCATGTCGCCGGCGCCGCGGAGCTTCAGGTCCTCCTCAGCGATGCGGAAACCGTCGGAGGTAGCCACGATGATGCCGAGCCGCTTGCGCGTCACCTCGCTCAATTTATAACCCGTGACAAGGATGCAGTACGACTGCTCCGTGCCACGCCCCACGCGCCCACGCAACTGGTGCAGCTGTGACAGCCCGAACCGCTCCGCGCTCTCGATCACCATCACCGATGCGTTCGGCACGTTCACACCCACCTCGATCACCGTCGTAGCCACGAGGATCTGCGCCTCGCCACTGACGAAGCGTTGCATTTCGGCGTCCTTCTCCTTCGCCTTCATCCGCCCGTGCACCATGCAGACAGTGTATTCAGGGAAGACCTCGCGGAAGGTCTCGAAGCCCTTTTCGAGGTTCTTGTAATCCATCGTTTCGCTCTCCTCGATGAGCGGGTAGACGACGTAAACCTGCCGCCCACGGCTGATTTCGCTGCGCAGGAAGGCATAGACCTCGGCCCGCTTTGCGTCGTAGCGGTGAACCGTCTTGACGGGCTTGCGGCCCGGGGGCAGCTCGTCGATGACGGAGACGTCGAGGTCGCCATAGACGGTCATGGCCAGCGTGCGCGGGATGGGCGTGGCAGTCATGATCAGCACGTGCGGCACGTAGCGGCTCTTGACCCACAGCTTCGAGCGCTGCTCCACGCCGAAGCGGTGTTGCTCATCGATGACGGCCAGGCCGAGGCGGCGGAAGGCGACGGTGTCCTCAATCAGTGCATGCGTGCCGATGAGGATGTCCACCCGGCCCGCCTCGACATCCGGCAAGAGGGTGGCGCGCCGGCTCTTCGTGGTCGACCCGGTGAGCAGCTCTATGCGTACGTTCATGTCGCCGAGGAACGCGCTGAGGGTAGCGAAGTGTTGCCCAGCGAGGATCTCCGTGGGCGCCATCAGGCACGCCTGACAACCGTTGTCGACGGCCAGGAGCATGGCCATGAGCGCGACGAGCGTCTTGCCGCTGCCCACGTCGCCCTGCAGCAGGCGGTTCATCTGCCGGCCGCTCTTCATATCGCCGCGAATCTCGCGCACGACACGCTTCTGCGCCTCGGTCAGCGCGAAGGGCAGGTGATCGTTATAAAACGCGTTGAAGGCCTCACCCACCCGCGGGCAGGGGATGCCTTGCAACTTGTTGCGCCGCAGCGCAGCCGTGCGCAGGATGTTGAGTTGGATGTAAAAGAGCTCCTCGAACTTAAGTCGGTGCTGCGCCCGCCGCAGCTGTTCGGCCGACTCGGGAAAGTGGATCTGCCGCATGGCCTCGGGGAGGGGGATCAGGGCGCGTTCCTCGAGGATACGCGCCGGGAGCGTCTCAGGAAGGCGGCTGTCGAGCGAGGCGAGGAGCGTGTAGATGAGGTCGCGGAGGGCGCGCGAGTGGAGCGACGCCTTCTTCATCCGTTCGGTGGTGTTGTAGAGCGGCACGAGCCCGCCGGAGACGCGCGCGGCGCGGTCGGCCGGATCCATCTCGGGGTGGACGAAGGAATATTCGTGCATGTACTCCTTGGGCTGGCCAAAGATGATGTATTCGCGCCCCGCGGGGTGCTTGTCGAGGATGTATTTCTGCCCGTGAAACCAGATGAGATCGACCGTGCCCGTGTCGTCAGTGAAGCGAGCCACGAGCCGTTTGGAGCGCCCCTCGCCGGCGTTTCGGAAGTCGATGATGCGACCGCGGAGCTGCACGAAGGGCGCCTTGTCGCTGTGCCCCGTGACGATGCGCTCGAGCTCGCGGACG
The DNA here is from genome assembly GCA_963515435.1 of uncultured Tannerella sp. GTDB lineage: Bacteria > Bacteroidota > Bacteroidia > Bacteroidales > Tannerellaceae > Tannerella. The sequence goes on from CAUPYF010000010.1 coordinate 14,483, forward strand.
GTGTAGATGTGGCTGCGGTCGACGTAGCGGTAGGGGAAGTAGTAAAGCAGGTCTTCGTACGTAGTGACGTCGATCTCCTTCTTCAGCAGCTCGGCGCGCCGCGGCCCGACGCCGGGCAGGTACATGATGTTTTGCGTGTCTAAGCTCATAGGGCGGAGGGGGGGATGGGGGCAAAGATAGGCCTATGCGCAGGGTGGGCGAAGAAGCACTTTTTCGCAAAACTTTCTACCGCTTGCAGTGGCTCGGGGCGGGCGAGGCTGAACAACGGCTCGTATCTGACGGCGCACGCGAACTTGCAACCGAATCCCTCCCTCAGTTTGAGTGAGTGGATGCCGAGCCTTACGAATATCTGCTCCAACCGGAATGCGCAGCCCGTTTGGACTATCCGATGTGCACTTTTTATGACTATTACATTTTACAAAATAATAAACTGGTAGCTTTTTGCGACTAATATAAAATAATCAGATCAAATACAGTCACCATTTCTCACTTATAGATAAGTTAATAGAATAAAAAATCAACTTTTTATAGATGAAATAGATCATATAGGTATAACCTATTTACTTTTTATAGATATGATAAAATAGTTCCATCATAAAAATCCGATTTTTGCTATCTATATAAATTAGCTCAATAACAAAAAGCAACATCATGTGCTTAAAACAAATCTTTCTATTCTCAAATAGATGCATTTATTCATATATTTGTATCTATATATCTACAGAAAGATACAGTTTGATTCTTTACAAATAGTGTATATTTGAAAAAAGTCAACTGAAAAGAGATCACCTCATGAGTAAAAAGATATTTGGCCTACCGGAGACGGTCAGGATAGAGCTGAGCAACAGCGTGAGCTTCAAGGCGGGGCTGCACGCCGCTTTTCACCGCAATCAATACAACCTTTTGCGCGACACGCCGCCCGAGCTGTTGCAATTGCCGGAAGTTTTAATGAAGCGCTGGGATGAACGCATCGGAATGGAGTCGCGCGCACCAACATCGCGGACGCGGTCGCACTTTACGCAGTCGATGCGAGAGAAGGATCGCGAACGGAGACGCCTGTTGACTTATTTTTTCTCTTTGATCCGCGCCTACCGCTACCGGTCGGAGCCGGATCTGCGCGAGGCAGCGCTGAAGATTGACGCCCGGATACATCGCTTCCGAGGGATGCAAAACGGCGGATCCAAGGAGGTGCGCAGCGGGCTGATCGCAGCGTTAGAGATGGATCTGAAGGAGCTTGCGGACGAGTTGGAGCTGCTGAAGCTGACCGATACCGTGAAGCAATTACACGACGTGACGACGGAGTATGCCGAACTCGGCACGCAGCGTGTGGCGCAACGCGTGGAGAATAGGCGACCAACAATGCTCGAGATACGCAAACTGGCCGACGAGGACTATGCGCAGGCCTGCCAATATGTCGAAGCTGCATACCTCTACGCCAAGTCGGACGAGGCGCGCGAGGCGATTGTGACGTTAGTGAACCGCATGAATCGGACCGTGTGGGAGTTCAAAAAGACGTACCACGAGATGCAGGGCCAGCGGCGCAGATATAAACAGAAAGGTACCCCCGAGGCCGAAGGCGAAAAGGCCGAAGAGTGACGCCGGAGGCCCGTGGGTGATGGCCCTCCCCCCTCCTCTCTCTGGCAAATGGGAAAACAAAAGCCCCGGGACTTTTTTACGTTCCGGGGCTTTATTGTTGTGATGTGTAACGGTGCGACTTACTCTGCGGTCGGCACTTCGTCGGCGACGCGCTTCTTGACCTCGTGGGTTATGCGATCGGTTGCGGCGTCATAGCCGATCGTGATCGTGTCGCCCGATTGGATGCCGTCTTGCAGGACAATTTCGGCCAGCTCGTCTTCGATATACTTCTGTATGGCGCGCTTGAGTGGCCGGGCGCCGAACTGCACATCGTAGCCCTTCGTGGTGACGTATTCTCTGGCTTCGGGTGTGAGTTCGAGGCGGTATCCGAGGGTGTCGATGCGCTTGTAAAGGTCGCCGAGCTCGATGTCGATGATCTTGTAGATCGACTCTTTTTCGAGCGGATCGAACATGATCACGTCGTCGATGCGGTTGAGAAACTCGGGAGCGAAGGAGCGCTCGAGGGCCTTGCGGATGACACTGCGGGAATAGTCGCGGTCGGCCTCGGCGCCGGCTGTTTGGGGGTGGAAGCCGATGCCACGACCGAAGTCCTTCAGCTGGCGTGTACCGATGTTGGAGGTCATGATCAGGATCGTGTTCTTGAAGTTGATCTGCCGGCCGAGGCTGTCGGTCAGGCGCCCCTCGTCGAGTACTTGCAAGAGGAGGTTGAAGACGTCTGGGTGGGCCTTTTCGATCTCGTCGAGCAGGACGACGGAGTAGGGTTTGCGGCGTACCTTTTCGGTCAGCTGTCCGCCCTCCTCGTAGCCGACGTAGCCCGGAGGCGCCCCGATGAGGCGCGAGACGGCAAACTTCTCAAGGTATTCGCTCATGTCGATGCGGATGAGCGAGTCGGCGGAGTCGAAGAGGAACTCGGCGAGCTTCTTGGCCAGATGCGTCTTGCCGACGCCCGTGGGGCCGAGGAACATGAAGGTGCCGATGGGCTTATTGGGGTCTTTCAGCCCGACGCGGTTGCGGCGGATGGCCTTGACGATCTTAGCCACAGCCTCGTCTTGCCCGATGATTTTCTGCTTCAGGAGCGTGTCCATGTCGCGGAGCTTAATGTTCTCTGTCGTGGCGATGCGCTGCACGGGCACACCGGACATCATGGCTACGACCTCGGCTACCTGATCGGCGTCCACCGTCTCGCGGTGTTCTTGCATTTCCTGCTCCCACTGGCTCTTTGCCTCGTCGAGCAGCTGGAGATACTGGCGCTCGGTGTCGCGATAGCCGGCGGCGAGCTCGAAGTTTTGAGACTTCACGGCTGCCAGTTTGGCGTTCTTCGTCTCCTCGATCTTCGCCTCTAACTCTTCGATGTGCTGCGGCACGACCACGTTGGCGATGTGCACACGTGACCCGGCTTCGTCGAGCGCGTCGATGGCTTTGTCTGGGAAGTTGCGGTCGCTGATGTAGCGATCTGTCAGTTTGACGCATGCCTCGAGCGCAACGTCGGTGTAGATCATATTGTGGTGCTCCTCGTAGCGTCCCTTGATGTTCTTCAGGATCTGTAGCGTCTCTTCGGCCGTTGTCGGTTCGACGATCACCTTCTGGAAACGGCGCTCAAGGGCGCCGTCCTTCTCAATGTTGGTACGGTATTCGTCGAGCGTTGTGGCGCCGATACATTGCAGTTCGCCCCGCGCCAGTGCAGGCTTAAGCATGTTGGCCGCGTCCATCGATCCCGAAGCCGATCCGGCCCCCACCAACGTGTGGATCTCGTCAATAAAGAGGATGATGTTCGGATTTTTTGTCAGCTCGTTCAGTAAGGCCTTGATGCGTTCCTCGAACTGCCCCCGGTATTTCGTCCCGGCCACGATCGAAGCCATGTCTAAGTTCACGACGCGTTTGTCGAACAGTACGCGCGACACCTTGCGTTGTACGATGCGTTGTGCCAGTCCTTCGACGATGGCTGACTTGCCGACACCTGGTTCGCCGATCAGCACGGGGTTGTTCTTCTTTCGACGGCTCAGGATCTGCGCCAGTCGCTCGATTTCCTTCTCGCGGCCCACGATGGGGTCTAACTTACCCTCGGCGGCGGCCTTTGTCATGTCCGAGCCGAAGTTGTCTAAGACGGGTGTATCGCTTGGTGTCTTCTGTGCTGTGGTTCCGGTCGTGGATGAGGGTGTGGGGGATGGAGGCGTAGGTTGCGAGGCCGGCTCCTTCTTGAAAGGGGACGTCGGGAGGTTCCCGTCGTCCTCATCGTCATCGGTAAATCCGTCGCGCGTAGCGCCCTCGGGCTCTTCCTGCCGATCCACACCCATGATGGCGCTAACCCGGTCGTAAACCATGCGGTAATCGATCCCACTTTGGTTCAGCACTTGCGCCACCGTATTGTATTCCTCTTTGAGGAGTGCCAACAAAAGGTGTTCGGTGCGTGTGCGATCACTTTTGAACATGCGTGCCTCGAGCATGCTGATACGCAACACACGTTCGGTGCTTTTGGTCACAGCGATGTCGCCAGGCGCGGTGTCGTCGACGGTGTTACGTATTTCGAGTTCGATGTCTTGTTTTATCTGGGTTAGGTTGACCTGGAATTCTTGGAGGATGCGGATGGCGTTTCCGTCGCCTTCGTGCAGCAGGGCCAACATCAGGTGTTCCGGCCCGATATAACCGCTCTGCAAACGGCTGGCTTCTTCGCGTCCGGATTCGATCACGTCAATCATTCTTTTTGAATAGCTATTACTCATACTCTTCATGCTTTGCTCTGCAAAGTTATTTATTACCTGTGGGCGCTCTTTTTCAAACATCGTGCCAAAAGAAGAGCGTCGGTGGGGGGAGGGAGTGTTGTGGTGCATTGTGGTTCGCGTATAAGAGGGGGGGAGGATGCGGGGGTTGGGATAAAAGAAAAAGGAACGAGCCTGAATAGGCACGTTCCTTTTTTCGTCTTGTGAGGTTCCTAGCAGAATCGAACTGCTGTAAACGGTTTTGCAGACCGGCGCCTAACCACTCGGCCAAGGAACCTTTTTGTTCTCTTGTCGGTGGCAAAGATAGAGGCGTTCTCTAAATGTGCAAACGGAGCTCGGATAAATCTCGAATAAAAATGGATTGCGAATAATTGGGGGTACCCGATGCGGCCTGTAGTACCGCACCGGATACACATTCGTGGAACCATTTCTGCTTGACTATAAGGATCTATTCAATGTGAGTGTAATGAAGGTCGAAGAAGACTTTGGGTACCACAAGTTGGTCAAGGAGAAAGTCCCGAATTTGCCGCTTGTCGACACGGCAGCAGGCTACTCGGCGGGCCTCAAAGCCGCAGCTGATACTTACGACACGACCATCAAAGAGTTAGACAAAGTGCTGAAAGAAGCCGCCTCCGTCCCCTTAGCCCTCGGAGGCCTCCAAGAAGGACGAAGCGCGCGACAAGGCGTGGAACATCATGCGCAACTTCGTCAAGTCATCCACTGACCATCCGGACGCCGAAATCGCCCAGATAGCCCTCGAAGCCATGAAGAATTTCGACAAATACGGAGACCTGCTGCGGACTACACAGGTGGACGAAACAGGGCGCCTGCTCAATCTGATCGAAGACCTGCGCGGCATGGGAACGCAGAAGCTGACCAAAGCCGGACTTACCCCCTTCTTCAACAATTTGGAGCAGAAGAATAACGAATTCATCGAGGCGGTTAAAACCCGTATAGAAGAAAAGGGAGACCGCTTCGCGCCGGGTGTCATCAAGAAAAAACGCGAGGAAGCCGATGGAGCCTATCGTCGTTTGGTGGAGACGGTCAACGCGTTAGCCGTAGTCAATGGCGAGGCTCCTTATCTGAGCTTCATGAAACCCGTTAATGCCCTTATCGACGAGATGAGAACCACTCTGGCCAACCGCCGCACGAACGCCAAAAAGCGGACGGACAAGAAGAAACCCGGCGACGACAAGAAGCCCAAGGATCCCAAGGATCCGAAAAAACCGGACGAGAAGCCGAAGGACCCGAAGAAACCCAAGCCGGACGACGGCGACGACGACATCCACCTGCCGGAGGTATGAGGGCCCATGTTTAAATCTCAATGATTAATGAT
>CAUPYF010000011.1:0-18481 GCA_963515435.1 uncultured Tannerella sp.
GACCATAGCCCGGGGCGAAACCCCGAGGCTGCGGACGCCGGCGAATGTGTACCCAGTGCGGCCCTTCAGGCCGCATCGGGCACCCCCAATTATTCTCAAACCATTTTTATTCGACTATAACAATGACCGAAACGTCTGCTATCCACCGACAACTGGCCATTAGCCATTAGCCGTGGCAGCCCCAGTGCGGCTTGCTTCAATCAAAAATGAATTTACATTTGCGCCCTGACTTTATGGATAATCCTAACAATAACAGATAGATTAATAATGAAAAGAACATTTCAACCCTCCAACCGCAAGAGAAAGAATAAACACGGATTTCGCCTGAGAATGTCGACTGCCAACGGACGCCGCGTATTGGCTGCACGCCGCGCAAAAGGACGAAAGAAATTGACGGTTTCCGACGAATATCCGAAGGCTTGACGCAAAAACGAGGAGCCACACAGAAGAGAATATAGATTGGCGAGAGAAAGTAAAAGTTTGAAGGGAAAGACTTTTACTTTCTTTGTTTTAAGCGGATACGCAGCCTTATGGAAAAGAAAAAAGACAGCGAGGACATACGGGAATGGTTCATGCGCCTGCCGGTGGTGGTACACATCTTTCTTGCCGCAGTGGTACTCTGGCTCCTTTCGCTCATGGTGCTGAGGGCGCTCGACGGATACACCCGCCACAACGAGGCCATTATTGTGCCTGACGTGAAGGGGATGACACCTGAAGAGGCGCACCAAGACATCCAAAAAAAAGGACTGCGTTACACCGTGATCGACTCCATCTACTCCAAAGACGTCGCGCCGGGAGCCATCGTGGAGGTCATCCCCGCAATCGGATCGAAAGTGAAGAAGGATCGCATCCTCTACCTGACGATCAACGCCCGGACAGTTCAGATGGCCATCGTCCCGGACGTGACCGACCTATCTCTTCGTCAAGCTTACGCCCTGCTGCAATCGCGCGGATTCACCTCCATCGATGTGCTCTATGTCAGCGGCAGCTACCGCGATCTAGCCTTAGGCGTACAGCTGCGGGGCAAAACGCTTAAGCCTGGTGAACGCGCTCCCATCGCGGCTAAGATCGTGCTCAAAGTGAGCGACGGAGGCGAGGGCGGGACCGACTCCACCTTCTGGTCTCCACGCACCGAGCCGGAGTGGACTACCTCCGAGGACTCACCTGAAGAAGACGAGGAGGAATGACGGCGCGAGAGGACACGAACGATCGCCATTCGATGACCCTCGACGAGGCACTGGCAGATGGTCTTTTCTTGCCAGAACCTGACGAGGAGGAGATGGAAGACAATGAGGCGACCGACACCGAGGCGCTCTACGAGCATTTCCGCTTCACGGCCGACCCGAACCAATCCCTGCTCCGCGTCGATAAGTTCCTCATCGATCGGATGACGCACACGAGCCGCAACCGCATCCAGCTGGCCGCTGAGGCCGGATACGTGCGGGTGGACGGACAGCCGGTCAAGAGCAGTTATCGGGTCAAGCCCGGGGAGATGGTCACGATCGTCATGACACGGCCCCGCCACGAGTTCGAGATCCTGCCTGAGGACATCCCCTTAGACATCATTTACGAAGATGAAGACCTGCTGGTAGTCAATAAACCGGCAGGTCTTGTTGTGCATCCCGGACACGGCAACTATACCGGCACACTCGTCAATGCGCTGGCTTTCCATCTCCGTGGTCTGCCGGGTTATGACCCAAACGACCCACGCTTGGGGCTTGTGCATCGCATAGACAAGGATACGTCCGGCCTGCTCGTCGTGGCCAAGAACGTAGACGCAAAGACTCACCTCAGCCGGCAGTTCTTCGAGAAGACCACCCAACGCCGCTACTTAGCGCTCGTCTGGGGCATCCCGAAAGAAGATGAAGGGCGCATAGAAGGCAACATCGGCCGTGACCCGCACGACCGACTGCGTATGTCTGTCTTCCCCGCCGGGAGCGAGGAGGGTAAGCCAGCCATCACCCATTACCGCGTGGCTGAGCGCTTGGGCTATGTCAGTCTACTCGAGTGCCGGCTCGAGACGGGGCGTACGCATCAGATCCGCGCACACATTAGCCACATCGGCCACCCCGTCTTCAATGACGCCCGCTACGGTGGCGACCGTATCCTCAAAGGTCGCCCCACGGGCAGCTATCGGCAGTTTGTGCTGAACGCCTTCGACATCTGTCCGCGTCAAGCGCTGCACGCCGAGACACTTGGCTTCGTGCATCCCGTCACAGGCCGCGAGTTGTTCTTCTCCGCACCCCTGCCCGACGATATGCGGGCGCTCGTAGACAAATGGCGAGACTACTGCGCCGCTAACGCCTGACCTTACCTATTCACCTACACATAACACACAATGAAAAAGCAGATCGCACTTGTGGCCGGGGGTTACTCCGGCGAGTATGCCATCTCTCTGAAGAGCGCCGACGGCCTCTACTCCTTTATAGATAAAGAACGATACGACCTCCACCGCGTGCTCCTGACACGCGAAGAGTGGAGCGCACTCCTGGCCGACGGATCCCGGGTGCCCATCGACCGCAACAACTTCAGCTATCGCACGCTCGACGGTCGACATATCCATTTCGATCTGGCCTACATTACCATCCACGGCACACCAGGCGAGGACGGGCGCCTTCAGGGCTACTTCGACATGATCGGCCTCCCCTACTCCTCCTGCGGCGCGCTGGCGTCAGCCCTTACCTTTAATAAATACACCTGCACGCAGTTCCTGCGGAGTCAGGGCGTACGCGTCGCGGACGCGATCCGACTGCGCCGCGGCGACTATGTTTTCGCGGACGTCGTCACCGAGACTCTCGGCCTCCCCGTCTTCGTCAAGCCCAACGCCGGCGGTAGCAGCCTCGGCACGACGAAGGTGAAGGTGGCTGCCGAAATCGAAGAGGCCGTCCGACGGGCCTTTACCTGCGACGACGAGGTGATCATCGAGCGTTTTGTGGCCGGCACCGAGGTGACCTGCGGCTGCTACAAGGCGAATGAGGTCACGACGATGCTACCGCTGACGGAGGTCGTCACCAGCAACGACTTCTTCGATTTCGATGCCAAATACAACGGACAGGTGAGCGAGATCACCCCCGCGCACATCTCAGAAGAACTGACCGAAAGGATCCAAAACGAGACGCGGCACATCTACCACCTCATCGGTGCCAAAGGCATTATCCGCGTAGATTTCATCATCCCCCCGGATGGCAGCGAGCCCGTCGTGCTGGAGGTCAACACCACGCCGGGCATGACCCAAACGAGCTTCATCCCTCAACAGATCCGTGCTGCCGGCCTCAACATCACCGACGTCATGACCGAGATTATAGAGAATGAAATCAATCCTCTTTGAACCATTTCTTCATATAAACACAAACACAGCAATGGAAACAGCCAATCTGACATCCGCTTTCGATGATATCCGCCCCCTGAACGACTCGGAGGTACCCCAAGCCATTGACGAACTGCTCGCCTCCGACGGGCTCTGGCGGGCATTGCGATACATCGACCCCGAGGTCGACCGCGAAGCACTGGCGAAGAAGATGCGGGCCTGCCACACCAAGGAACAATTCAAGTCGACCATCGGATATAAGACAGTGATAGACATCGCGCGCCGCACCACCTTCTCACTGACCATCTCCGGCCGTAGCCGACTGCCCGAAGGCAAGGCCCCCTGCACGTTCATCTCCAACCACCGCGACATTGTCCTCGACGCCGCCTTCCTCAACGTCCTGCTCTACGAGATCGGCCATGGCATGACGCAGATCGCCATCGGCGACAACCTGCTCATCCATCCCTGGATCCGCCTGTTGGTACGCCTCAACAACAGCTTCATCGTCAAGCGCAACGTCTCTGCCCGCCAGCTCTTAGAGAACAGCCGCGTCCTCTCCGCATACATCCGCCACACCCTACGCGAGACGCACGAATCCGTCTGGATAGCCCAGCGTGAAGGCCGTGCCAAAGACTCCAATGACCACACGCAGACGGCCGTCCTGAAGATGCTCTGCATGGCTGGGCCGGACGATAACCTGCTGGCCAACCTCATGGAGCTGAACATCGTGCCGATCACCATTTCTTACGAATACGACCCTTGCGATTATCTCAAGGCCCGCGAGTTCCAATTGCGGCGCGACAATCCGAACTACGTGAAGGACCGCCGTGACGACCTGCTAAGCATGGAGACAGGCATCCTGAGCGACAAAGGGCGGGTACACTTCACCATCGGGGCGCCACTGAACGATACGCTCCGCACGCTCGACCCCGCCACGCCTCGCAACGAACTCTTCGCCACCGTCGCCACGGCCATCGACCGAGACATCTACGCCCATTATCGCTTCTACCCCGGCAACCACGTGGCCTACGACCTGCTCCACCGCTCGCTCCGCTTCCGTATGAACTACGACCTGCGCGACAAAGCCCGCTTCGAGGCTTACCTGCAAAGCCGCATTGACCGCATCGACCTGCCCAGTAAGGACGAAGCCTTCCTCCGCACCAAACTGTTAGAGATGTACGCCAACCCGCTGAAGAACCATTGGGACACGAAATCGGAATGACCCCCGAAGACGCATATACCCGCGTGCCCGAGCCCACGCTGCGCCGCCTGCCGTGGTATCTGGCTTACCTCAAGCTGCTCCGCGGCTGCGGCGAGACGGTCGTCTCCTCCACACGCATCGGCGAGGAGATCGGTGTCACGCCCGTGCAGGTGGCTAAAGACCTATCCTACGTCAACATCTCCGGAAAAACACGCGTCGGATACGAGATCGACGCCCTGATCGGCATCCTCGACGACTTCCTCGGCTTCACCCGCACTCACCGTGCCCTCCTCTTCGGCGTCGGTCAGCTCGGCGCCGCCCTCATGCGAGACGCCGGCCTGGGCCAATACGGCCTCGACATCGTGGCCGGCTTCGACGTCCGCCCTGAGCTGATCGGCACACGCATCGAGGGCATCCCCGTCTTCCACCTCGACGAGCTCCCCGAGCGCAGCCACGACCTCGACGCCACCATCGCCGTCATCACCGTGCCCGTCGAGGAGGCCCAGCGCGTCACGGACCTCGTCCTCGCCTGCGGCATCCGCGCCCTGTGGAACTTCACGCCTTTCCGCATCCGTGTCCCGCAAGATGTCGTGGTGCAAAACACCTCCATCTATGCCAATTTGGCGGTCATGTTCAACCGCCTGAACCTCCTTTCCTGACCATGAAAATCTTCGCCGTTGGCATGAACTATGCCGATCACAATAAAGAATTGCACCACACGTTAATCTCTCCGGAGCCTGCGATTTTTATGAAAGCCGACTCGGTGCTCAAGGATGGAAAGCCGTTTTACCTGCCCGACTTTTCGGACGAGGTGCATTACGAGACGGAGGTCGTCATAAAGATCGACCGGCTGGGTAAAAACATCGACGAACGATTCGCCGCGCGCTATTACGACGAAGTGACTGTGGGCATCGACTTCACCGCCCGCGACAGGCAGCGGGCCTTGCGCGCCGCGGGGATGCCGTGGGAGCTCTGCAAAGCGTTCGACAACGCGGCAGCCATCGGCACCTTCGTCCCGCTCGCCTCGGTGGGTGGCGACATCAGCCGCCTCACTTTCCGCCTCGACCTCAACGGCCGCACAGTGCAGCGCGGGCAGACAGTCGACATGCTCTTCTCCGTCGACCGCATCGTGGCCTTCGTCAGTCGGTTCTTTACCCTGCGTATGGGCGATTTGATCTACACGGGCACCCCCTCGGGGGTCGGCTCCGTCGCGATCGGCGACCATTTGGAAGGCTTCATCGGCGACAGGCGGTTGCTCGATTTTTATATCCGGTAAACAGCTCCTCATGCGGCTTGCAGCGCGCCTGTAAAGGTCAAATCCATTTCTGGAAATGCCTGCGGGATTCCCGCAACGGGGAAAAAGTACTTTTTGGCGTTTGCGGGATTCCCGCGGGGCATTTCCAAAAATGACAGGGGGTATAAACGATGAAGGAAGGCACCCGCGGAAGGCGTTTGCCCTTCATTCGGCCGAATTTTTTACTGTTAGATTTTAGCTTTTCACTTACACATACTTATGACACGAATACTGACTACGCTATGCTGTGCGATCGTTCTCTGGACCATGACGGCGGGGAGCGCGCGGGCTGATGCGGGGCTGTACGCCCGAAGTTCGGCGCTGGCCGAAGGGCGATGGGTGAAGATCCGTGTGCCAGACGACGGCATCTATAAGCTCACCTACGCCGAGCTGCGCGCGATGGGCTTCGCTGACCCAGCCAAAGTGTCCGTCCACGGCTACGGCGGGTGGATTCACGACGAGAACTTCTCCCTCAATACATACATCGACGATGTGCCTGCCACGGCCATTTATCGTGGCGCGGACTACATCCTCTTCTATGGCCGCGGGCCGGTAAAGTGGAGCTACAATCGCTCGAGCAAGGCCTTCGTCCATGAGAACAATCCCTACGCCATGCACGGCTATTACTTCGTGACTGACGCCACGCCGACGAACGACATGGGTACGACGGCCTCCGCTACGGACGCCGCGCGCGTGGTCAACACCTTCGATGAGCATCTGCTGCATGAGGTAGACCGCGAGTTCCTCCAGAAGCTCGGCCAAACAGGCTCCGGCCGCGAGCTCTTCGGCGAGAACTTCGCCAGCACCCTTTCGCAGACCTTCCCCTTCTCTGTGCCCGGCATTACGGCGGACGATGGCAGGGTGACACTCCGCTTCGTGGCCTACACCGGCGTCACGGGCGCGGGCACCGTCACGCTCTCCATCGACGGCACACAGCTGCTTCGGGGCACAATCCCGCACGACGACCGCATCTACACCAAAGCGCGCGACTATGTCGGGACGGCCACATGGAGCGGCGCCAAGAGCGAGGCGCCGAAGGTGACGGTGACGTATGACAAAGTGGCCGAAAACAGCTTCCTCGATTACATCCGCCTGCAAGCCAAACGGACATTGCGGGCCTACGGTAACGCCTATACCTTCTTTCGCGACATCGAGTCCATGAGATCGGCCACACGCTTCGTCATCGACGGCGCCACATCGCAGATGGCCGTCTTCGATGTCACCGACGCCCTCCGCGTCAGCCGCATGGAGACGCGCATGGACGGCTCAGCAATGACCTTCTCCATCGCCGCCAGCGGCAATTCGCTACGCGAGTTCGCCGTGGTCGACCTCAGCAAGTCGTTCCCCACACCTGAAACCGTCGGGGCTGTCACGGCGCAAAACCTGCACGCACTGCCACAGACGGACATGGTGATCCTCGCGCCACCTGCCTTCCTCAGCGAAGCCGAACGACTGGCCGCTAAGCATCGCACGAAACATGACTCGATCAGTGTCGTCGTGGTCACGCCCGAGCAGGTCTATAACGAGTTCTCCAGCGGAACACCTGAGGCGACGGGCATTCGTCGGTTTATGAAAATGCTTTACGACCGCCGCACCTCCGCAGCCGATGCTCCGAAATACCTGCTGCTCTTCGGCGATGGCTCGCACGATAACCGCCAACTTTCGGCGTCGTGGAAGGGCATCGACATGACCAACTTCCTGCTCACTTACCAGACACGTTTCTCGCTCGGCGGCAACTGGTCCTTCGGCGGCAAGGACAACGAGACGTACGTGACGGACGATTACTTCGGCTTCTTGGATGACGGCGAAGGCGCCGAGCTCGACACCTGCCACCTGCGCCTCGGCATCGGGCGCTTCCCCGTGCGCTCAGTCGGTCAGGCGCGGGCCGCCGTCAATAAGGTGATTAACTACATCGACAACCCCTCCTACGGCGCATGGAAAAACGACCTCTGCTTCATCGGCGACGATGGCAATTCCGGTGACGGCTACAAGACGACCCACATGCGCCACTCCAACACCCTCTCGCAATACGTAGAGCAGAACCACCCGGAGTACATCAACCACCGACTCTTCTTCGACGCCTACAAGAAGAGCAGCTCGGGCGGGGGCAGCAGCGGGGCCTACCCGGACGTGGTCACGGCCATCCGCAACATCCAGCGCGAGGGCACGATGCTGATCAATTACAATGGTCACGGCAACGCCCAGTCACTAAGCGACGAGCACGTCATCACACAAAGCATGATCCAGCAATATACCTACTCACACTTGCCGCTCTGGATCACGGCCTCGTGCGACTTTACGCCTTTCGATCACACCGTCACCTCGGCCGGAGAGGACGTCTTTCTCAACGAAAAGAGCGGCGGCATCGGACTCATTACCACCTCACGCGTGGCCTACGACGAGCCTAACTTCAACATGAACCTCCTCCTCCTCCGCCACCTATTCAGCCGCCGCAGCGATGGCCGTCGGCCGACCCTGGGAGAGGTGATGATGGAGATGAAAAACGGCTATCCGTCTTACCTCAATCGCTGCTTCGTCCTCATCGGCGACCCGGCCCTGACACTCGCCTTCCCGGGTTACAAAATCCGCGTTACCGAGGTGAACGGACAACCGGTCACGGACGCTACGACCGTCAACTTCCGCGCCCTCGACCGCGTAACGGTCACGGGTGAAGTGCTCGGCATGGACAGCGCAGTGATGACCAACTTCAACGGCACCCTGACTGCCGTCGTCCTCGACAGCGAAAAAGAGATCACTACCCTCAACAACAATCGCACAGGCAAGACATACACCTACACGGACTACCCGAACACGATCTACCGCGGCAACACGACCGTCTCCGGCGGCCGGTTCACGCTCAGCTTCATCGTCCCCGCGGACATCTCCTACTCCAACCGCAACGGCAAGATGAGCCTCTACGCCTACGACGCCACCAACAATCACGAGGCCAACGGCGCCTTCCGTCGCTACACCGTGGGCGGAACCGCCACCGACATCGAGCGCGACACCGTCGGCCCGGAGATCCGTGCGCTCTACCTCAATGACAGTACCTGGCGCAACGGCGACGACACGAACGAGACACCTTTCTTCGTGGCCCGCCTCTGGGACAAGAGCGGCGTCAACATCACCGGCAGCAGCATCGGCCACGACATCATGCTGACTATCGACAACAACCCCACCCTCAGTTACAGCCTGAACAGTTACTACACGAACCGCCCCGAAGCGGCGGGTGAAGGTGTCGTGCGCTTCTCCATACCTCGACTGCCCACAGGGCTGCACACGGCCGAATTCAAGGTGTGGGACATATTCAACAACTCCACCACACGCACCTTCACCTTCCGCGTCGTGGAGGGGCTTAAGCCCTTCATCACAGAGCTGAGGGCTGGCCCCGTGCCCGCCCGCGACCGCGTCACGTTCTACTTAGAGCACAACCGCCCCGAGTCGCGCATGGACGTTACGATCGACGTCTACGACCTGACCGGCCGCCTGCAGTGGCAGCACACGGAGAGCGGATCGTCGGAGCTCTTCCGCGCCTACACCGTCACGTGGAATCTGACCAACGGCAGCGGTGCCCGTCTGCGCCCCGGCGTCTACATCTATCGCGCGGCCATCCGTACGGCCGGCTCCTCCGAAGCTACCCGCGCACAGAAGATGGTGATCCTAAGGCCGCAGTAAACAGTTAAACGAAAAGGGAAGAACGAAAAATCCCCGCCGTGCTCCTTTCGTGGATGCACGGCGGGGATTGGTGTATGGTGACCGTTGTGTCTTTATCTGCCGATACAGTGGTACACAAATCCCGCCTCTTCAATCTCGGCAATGTTGTAGATGTTGCGCCCGTCGAGGATGAGTGGTGTCTTCATCAGGCTGTGGATGCGTGCCCAGGCGGGCAGACGAAACTCCTTCCACTCGGTGACAATCATCAGCACGTCGGCACCCTCGACCGTCTCATAGATGTTCTTCGCATACGCGATGCGGTCGCCGATACGACGTCGCGCCTCAGGGATTGACACGGGGTCGTAGGCCATCACATGGCTGCCTGCCTCCAACAGTCGATCGATGAGCACGAGCGAAGGCGCCTCGCGCATGTCGTCCGTCTCGGGCTTGAAGGCCAGGCCCCACATGGCCACCTTTCGCCCCGCCAACTGCCCGTCGAAATGCGCCTCAAGCTTGCGGAAAAGAAGCGTCTTCTGCTCCTCATTCACGTCCTCCACAGCTTGAAGGATGCGCATCGGGTAGCCATGCTCGCCAGCCGTGCGGATCAGCGCCTTGACGTCCTTCGGGAAACAGGAGCCACCATAGCCGCAACCGGCATAGAGGAAACTACTGCCGATGCGTGTGTCGGAGCCAATACCCTTGCGCACCATGTTCACGTCCGCACCGATGATCTCGCAAAGGTTAGCCATGTCGTTCATAAAGCTGATGCGTGTAGCCAGCATGGCGTTCGCCGCATACTTCGTCATCTCAGCTGAGGGAATGTCCATATAAATGATGCGAAAGTTGTTGAGCATAAACGGATGATAGAGTTTCTCCATGAGCTTCTTCGCACGGTCGGACTCGACGCCTACAACAATGCGATCCGGGTGCATGAAGTCCTTCACGGCGGCACCTTCTTTGAGGAACTCGGGGTTAGAGGCGATGTCGAAGTCGATCTTGGTCCCACGCTGGGCCAGCTCGTCAGCGATAGTCTGGCGGATCTTGCGGGCCGTGCCTACGGGGACAGTACTCTTAGTGACAACTAACAGGTATTTGTTCATCGCCCGGCCGATGGTGCGGGCCACGTTGAGCACATACTTCAGATCCGCACTGCCATCCTCGTCCGGGGGTGTGCCGACAGCGCTAAAGACGATCTCTACCTGATCGAGCACCTCGGAGAGCTCCGTTGTGAAGTGCAGGCGCCCTACCTCACAGTTGCGAACTACCATCTCCTCTAAGCCCGGTTCATAGATAGGGACAATGCCCTTCTTCAAGTTCTCGATTTTGCGGCGGTCAATGTCCACACAGAACACCTCGACGCCCATCTCAGCAAAGCAGGTACCGGTCACCAGACCGACGTAGCCTGTTCCAACGATTGCAATCTTCATTCGTTACGTAATTATAATATGTATATGATTCGGAGCGCAAAAGAAGCGATTTGGCGGGGATGCCCCCGCCTTTGAAAAGCATTCATCCGGTAAAGCCTCTTTGCTGGCTGACATTCCTTCTTCTACTCCTTTTCTTGTCTTGACACAAGAAAAGGAGTAGAAGAAGGTCAAGGCTACGGGCAAAAGGGGGTGAAAGCCAGCACCGCGTCCACCTGGCTCGTCTTTCCAGGCGCCCGTCACCCTATGCCGTTCCAACTGGTACACGCATTCGATGTGACAGGACGACCACAAGAGGTGCCCCTACCACCTCCTATTACCTCTAATTTCCCTTCCTCACAAACCTCACCTCGGAGTGGCCGGCGGGCAGATCGTGGCGACGCTCGATGCGGATGATCACGCCCAGATCATTGTAGCCCGTGGCCTCCTCCCAACAGTAACGATTGGCAAAGCGCACGGCAAACGCGGGGCGGTCATGCAGACGCGGCTCGGGGTCGGGTAGGAAGAGAAAGAGGCGGTAGTTACCCGGGGCAATGTCGCGCGGCAGGGTGACAGTGGCGGATAGCTGCGCATCGCTGTCTGGCTGCCAACGGCGCGGATCGTCAGGCAGGGTGGCCATGTAGATGGCACTGCCGTCAGCCGATCGGAGGATTAGCTCCGCACGCCGCGGGTTGAACATCGGGGCGTAGCCCACGTTGCGCAGGCGAAGGGAGAGGGTCATGTCCGTGCCCGGCGCATGGCGTTCGGAGAAGCGCCCCTCACGGAGGACGATGCGGTAGCCCATATTCCGAGCAATTTCATCCATGCACCCCTGCGCCTCCCAGCCCTCGAGCACGGGCTTGTAATAGCTGCGGTTGAGGTATGACCAGCGGAGGCGCCGCATCTCCGCACGCGCCTTGTCGCAGTCAGCCGGCGCCACATCGCGCGGCCGGCAGGTCTCTCCGCCCATGGGCACGTAGAGGCCTTCGTCGTGCAGATAAGTCTTTTCCTCAGCGACATCGGTGTACGTGCCCACATCGTTTTTACCCGAGAGGAAGCAGTCGTTGTGCAGCCCGATGCGTGCCCGCGCGCTCCGTCCGAAAGCCTCGGCCTGCGGCAGTGCCTCCCGAACGCCCACATAGGTGCGTTTGTATGCTGGCTTGCGCACCTGCACGAAGCGCTCGGGGGGCATAACGTCGAGCAGTTTGTCTAAGATAGCCCGCCGCGAAGCGTCCGTGTCGAGGCCATTCTTGGAGCTGTGCCACTCGCCCCAAGCGCCGATGAAGCCAGCCTGGAGCACGGCAATCACGTCCTTGTTGCGCTGGAGGACGGGCCGGAGCTGCTCCAAATGGCGGAGGACGACGGCGAGCGAGGCGTCCGGCTCCGTGCCGCTGTTGGAGTAGGCGAAGCGCACGATGGCCTTCCCGCCTGCGCGGCGGAGGACGGCCATGTCAGCGTCGATTTGCGACAACAAGGCACCACTCAGCGGGGTCCCGCCGCGAAATTTCTTGAGGTAATAGAAGCGGTAAATCAGGGTGATGTTTTCGCTTCGGCACTCGTGCACCTTGCGCTCAGTCAGTTCGTCCGTGTTGATCGAGTAGCGATAGAAGCCGCGTTCGGGGTTGGGGAAAAGCTCGTTGGAGGCGGCGTACGTCACCGTCTGCACGGGCCCGTCGGGCGCAGGCATCGGCGGGGGTGTCGGTTGCGGTTCGGGTTTGTCGCTGCTACAGGCTGCTGCGAGCAGCAACAGGGCCTCGCCGCAAAGTGTTCGGATCGTTTTTCTCATCTCCTTACATATATATATGGTGTACGAATCGTTATCGGCAGGCAAATATAGAGGTGCTGCGTTGCGCCGAAGACGATGCCGGGGAGCCCCTCGCGATAGGTTTCGATCCACTTGAGGATGAGTTCGCAACGTCCCCTCAATGAGTTCCCAAGCTGATTCAATCTATCCATATCAGGCATTTATAGTCGATCAGAAACACATTTAATATACCTCAGAGCAGTATTTAATATACATCACATGAGTGTTTAATATATAGCCTATCAGAAATAGATTGCGAATAATTAACGTGGGTTCGATATAAGAATAAAGTCGGCAGAAAGGTCGTGTCTACGGAATTCACACAACGGCCCAAACGTTTTTGGAAATGCTTGCGGAGTTTCCGCAAGCATTTCCAAAAACATTTTTAGCCG
The DNA here is from genome assembly GCA_963515435.1 of uncultured Tannerella sp. Lineage (GTDB taxonomy): Bacteria > Bacteroidota > Bacteroidia > Bacteroidales > Tannerellaceae > Tannerella. Next base: position 13,056 of record CAUPYF010000011.1, read on the forward strand.
TTGCAGCGCTCTATCAAAGACATTCTACAGGAATAAGGAACCTCTTTCTTGCGTCGAACTCACGTTAAAATTAGAGGGGGCTTGGTGGCCCCCCTTCAGGCTGCACCGGATACAGACCTATTCGCAAACCATTTTCGTTCAACTATACATTATACGAGTATTTAATATACATGGATGAGTATTAAATACATCAGAGCAGTATTTGCGGGTGCTATACATCGTGTGTCGATCGGTTCGGATCAGGGAGAAGGCGGATCGACAGCCCCTCTTTTCAATATTCGCGACCTGTCTATTTTTGCGCGCCGAATGAGTAGGCCTATGCAGCGTTATGGGAAGAACTCCCATCAACCGACGCGGAAACAATAAATGAACGGGGGATACCCCACTTAAACCGAGATAAAGACGCAAACAACACGCACATGAAGATTGAACTGCTTATGCTCTCCTGCGTATTGCTCGCAGGCGGAATTTGGTCAGGCTGCTCCGACGAGCGGGAGGCGGAAGAGAAGCCGGGAAATGGGTATTACGAAACGAACCGCCGCAACAGCGCCCGCCTGCTCTCACGCATCGCCACGGACTCGATGCGGGCAAACCGCTTCGTCGTCGTGCACATCTCTGACGTACACATCTCCGATTGGTCGAGCAACAACCATTGGCGCAACCCGGAGAACCTGCTCGAGGCCGTGCACTTCGCCAACCGCCCGCCCGTGAAGGTGAACACGATGGTGGCCACGGGCGACTACATATCCAACACCCCGCAGACCCCGCGCGAAAAAGCGATGATGTACATGAACACCTTCGCTCGCCACTTCTTCAGCGGCAACCTCGTCCCCTCCTTCACCTGCACCGGCAATCACGACGGCAACATGATCAACCGTACACCCTCAGAATGGATCTCGCGCGAGGACTTCTACACCGCCGTCACAGCCCGCATCAACCACCCCATCTATGCTGACGGCCGCAGCAATTATTACTACACCGACCTGCCCGACGGCCGCGGCGGACACATCCGCATCGTGGCCCTCGACGAGCTCGACCGCACACACGACAGCATCAACACGCAATTCCGAGCCGCCTACTCGCAGCGGCAAATCGACTGGCTGACGAACGTGGCGCTCAAGCAGGGGATGACACCCCGCCACAGCGTCATCATCCTCCTGCACCACCCCCTGCCCACGAACGACCGCGAAGCGCTCCGCTACATCGCCAACGAGCAGGTCTATTCGTGGTACATGATCCCGGAAATCATCGAGGCCTTCCGCAGCAAGACACGAATAGAGAAGCGCTACACGAACAAGATCGTGCCGGGCGACATACTCACGGTCCGTGCCGACTTCAGCGCCTCGCCAGGCGAGTTCATCTGCTACATGGGCGGACATGTGCACACGTATCTGAACTACGAGGTGAGTTGGGTGCCAAACATCAATCGTTCGCTACCGAAGCAGCTCGTGCTGGTGGCAAACAACATGTCACCATCTGAAAAGAACCCCCTCTCCCCCATCGCCCGCTATACCAGCGGTACGCAAAACAACACCTTCAACCTCTACGCTATCGACACGCGCGAAAAGAAGATCTACATCACCTTCTTCGGCGCCACCTTAGCCTACTATCCTCGAGTAATCACGCTCCGCTATGGGGCAGCAATTAACTAATGCCAGACATCTAACTGCCCAAAAGTGTGGGAGAAGCGCGTTTGCTATTCCCTCCTTGCCATCACCTTTCAGAGCCGCTTCTTATTCCTATCGGAGGCACTATGATGATCATTAACAACTGGCAATTAGCGATTAATCCAAAACGAGCGTATTTTCGTCATCGACTTATGGAACATCATAAACTAAAGATCTACGAATATGTTGCTTGATTTCACCGTCGGGAACTACCGCTCTTTTCATGCAAAAAAGACCATCTCTCTGCTTGCTCAGAAACTGAAAGAAGACGAGAAAGCGAACGTATCGAAAGTCTCCTCCTATGAGGTACTCAAGACGCTGGCAGTCTATGGCGCCAACTCGAGTGGCAAATCCAATCTGATCAAAGCACTATTGACGATGAAAGATTGCGTCGTCGACTCTGTCCGGCTTAATGACGAAGACGAATTGCTCTACGACCCCTTCCTGCTACTCAAAGATGTCCACGAGCCTACGCTCTTCGAGATTACCTTCCTACAAGACAGCTTCTACTACCGCTACGGATTCTGTTACTACAAAGCCACCATCGAGGACGAATGGCTATTCCGTAAGACCACCTCGCGATCGAAAGAACACGAGCTCTTTATCCGTAATGCGAACGGCATCGCCATCAATGAAGAGGAATACCCAGAAGGAAACATCGGGAACAATGTCAAGTTGAACAACAACCGGCTCTTCCTCTCCCTCTGTGCACAGTTAGGCGGCAACACCGCAAAGAAGATCGTCTCCTGGTTCCTGCACGACCTCAAAGTGATTTGGGGATTAGAGAACGAGGTTTATCGCTCCTTCTCCAAAACGTTTTTCCACGAAAAGGAAGAAGAAAGCAAGGACGCATTGAAATTCTTTAAGCAACTCCAACTCGGGTTCGAGCGCCTCCTCACCCATGAGGTAGAGTCCATCCCCGACGGCGTATCGAAAGAAAAGCGGCAATACCTTTCGAAAGAACGCATGGGCATGAAGCAAATCGAAATCGACTCCGTCCATAACCTATACAACCACAAAGGAGCCGTCTGCGGTACCGTTAAGTTCGCCTTCGATGAGCGCGAATCCTCCGGCACACGCAAAATCTTCGACTTGGCCGGCCCCATCTTCGACACCCTATATCACGGCTCCACACTCATCATCGACGAACTCGACGCCAAAATGCACCCGGCCATTTCACAACACATCATCGGCCTCTTCAATGCCGCCGATAGCAATCCCCGTAACGCCCAACTACTCTATACCACGCACGACACTCACTTACTTTCACTAAAAAGGGTCAGACGCGACCAGATCTGGTTCACCGAGAAGGATGCCACCGAGCAAACTGACCTCTACTGCCTTATGGACGTCGTCCTGCCCGACGGATCGAAGCCCGGCAATGGCACCAACTACGAAAGGAACTACAACGCCGGCCGATATGGCGCCATCCCTTATATCATCAATGAATAACACCTCCTGCCCTCCCCAACATGCCGGCCAACCGAATCAAGATCGACAACGCCATACTCAAACGATACAAAAAGCAGGCGCAACGAGCAATACCACACAATTACGTCTGCAAAATACTGATCGTCTGCGAGGGTAAGAAGACGGAGCCGAACTACTTCATGGCCTTCCCTACCTATCGCAAGGGGACGTTCGTCTACAACGTCGAAGTGGAAGGTATGGGGTGCAACACCCTCAACGTCGTCGATAAGGCCATCGAGTTACGCGACAGAGCCAAAGGGACAGATAGCGAATACGACTGTGTATGGGCCGTCTTTGACCGCGACTCCTTCCCCGCCAAACGCTTTAACAGCGCCATCATCAAGGCGCGCGACAACCACATCGAGTGCGCATGGAGCAACGAGGCCTTCGAGCTATGATACCTCTATCATTTCCACAATCGCGTGACGCCCATGAGACGCAGCGAATACCGAAAGGCCATCCCCGAAGCCGTCAATCGGTCGCCCCTGTACACCTCCAAGAAGAGGTACACCTACACCAAGGGCGACAAGGAGAATTACTACATCATGACCCACTACGGCTCCCAACGCGACGCCATCGAACGGGCACGGAAGAGTTGCGAAGCCTTTACCGACAACCGCTTTGCCGAGCACAATCCCTGCACAAGGGTCTATCTCCTCGTCCTACAGCTCATAGGCGAGGATGAGGTACTGAATCGGCGACTGATCGAAAGCCAGCGATAAGCGTTTCAGAAACGAAAAAGCGGCCCCGTGGGGTCGCTTTTGTTTTGTTGGGCGGGGAGGGTGATTACAGCTCAACAGCTCAAAGTCCGATGGTTTTGAGTTCGCTCTCGAGCTGGTCGGGTTGATCGATGCGTTTGATGGGAATCCCCTGACGGTCGAGCAGGAAGAGGGTGGGCAGGCTACGGACGTTGTAGAGAGCGGCGTACCGAGAAGATTCAGGGTCACGAACGCAGGTCCAGGCAAGATGTGAGGCGACGTTTTTCCAAAAGTGGACGTCGTCGCCAAGAGAGACTTGGTAGATCCGAAGTCCGCGATCGCGGTATTTCTCGTAGAGAGAGCCGAGGGTAAGATTGAGGGTAGGAGACCACTCCGTTTCGTAGGCTGTGAAGCAAAGGATGGTGATGTTTCCGCGGGCTACGTCTGAGAGTTTGACTGGTGTGCCGTGCAGGTCGGAGAGCTCGATGTCTATCATGTCAATCTCTTGCGTGGGGACGCTTTCGAGGTTAAGCTCGTGGCGGTTTCGGGTTGCTTTAAGGGATTGCAGGGCGAGGTTGTAGAGGTGTTTAGCGCGAGGGCTTTCGGGATAGAGGTTGTTGTAGCTCGTGGCGACGGCACCGAAGGCACGTGAGTCGTTCTTGTCGTAGAGATCGAAGAGGAACAAGCCATCGACTTGCTGGAAGAGTGCGAAATAGGCGGCGGTAGACATGGGGCGGGCGTAGATGTATTTCCGTGCGACGGCTTTATAAGCCTCGGTAGCGTCGGCCACACATTGGCGGTAGGCGGAGTCAGAAAGGGCGCCGGATTGGTATTCGTCGCGGGCACGACGGATCTCCTGACCGGCGTCGAGCTGTGCGAGGGAGATTTCCTTGATGGCGATGCAATCGTCGGAGCCTTTGACGGTGTAGGAGGTAGCGAAGCTCTTGGCGTCGGCGGTGAAGGTGAGGGCCTCGACGGAATCGATGGCAAAGTTGATCCATTGGTTCTTCAGACGCAGGCGGTAGAAGTCAGGATACTGGGGGCGGGGACTTTTGAAGGAGAATTTACCTGAGGCTCCGACCCGGGTAGAGTCAAGCAGAGTAACGGATGTGAGCCCGATATTTTCGAGGTAGATAGTTTGCCCCTCAGCTCCCGCCACGATGCCGGAAACGGTGAATTCGGGCACAGATCGATGGCAACCGGTGATGAGAAATATCAGCGTGCAGAGGAGGAATGGCAAGGTGAGGAGTGGTTGATTCGTCTTCATGAGGGATTGTTTTTTCTTATTCTACGGCCACAAAAGTAGCTTATTTTAACGCCGCAATAAGGGATTACGGGAGAGATATGCTAAAAATTGCATTTAGGCAACGTGTGTTCAAGGTAAGAATGACGTCGTTCTCCCCCCGGCAGAGTATCCGGAAACGTCAAAACTTTTTCGGCCCATTGTATCGTACAATCGCATGAAAAAAACTTTTTCGGCCGATTTCCTCAGGATTTCGCATGAAAAAAACTTTTTCGGCTGATTTCCTCAGGATTTCGCATGAAAAAAACTTTTTCGGCCGATTTCCTCAGGATTTCGCATGAAAAAAAC
>CAUPYF010000012.1:0-18060 GCA_963515435.1 uncultured Tannerella sp.
CGCCCTGCTCGACAAGCCCGGCTTCGAGACCGAGAGCCGCGCCATCCGCGCGCAGCTTGGATAAGCTGTGTGCTTCTATTTCAGCTTTTATATACCCGTGGGCGGCCCTTAGTGGTCGCCCTTTTTTGTGCATGTCCTGATCATCGGCTGGGCGTGGGCATGTACCCATTTGTAGGGGCGTAGGACGAACACCCGTATCCAAAAAAAGACATCCGTTTTATTTCTCTCGCAAAAAGGTGCGTCTATATTTGCAGCCGTTAAGAAAAACAACAACCGTTTGATTGCACCGATGAAGATTTCAAACCCAAACATGACGCAGCCTCTCCACAGACGGCAGGAAGAAGCTCCCGAGAAGGCATTTTGGTACACGGTTGTTAAAAATACCCCCCCCCTGTTTAATATTTAAGAACAAGCGCAGCGTGCTTTTGATCATCTGCGGATGCCTTTTGTCGTTCGCAGCGGTGTTCGCGTGCCCTTTCGAAGAGGATACGCGTGGACGCGTCGTGTTTAGCGGGGTGGATAAAGCGCAAACGATCAATACACGAGATATGAACAATCGAAACTTTTATTGCGAATACTGCGGCCGGCCGTTTAAGAGCGTCAGTGAGCTGACGCGGGCAGGACTGTGCACGCGCCACCCCGACGGACCCGCCCGGGGAAAACACAAGCTCTACGAGGGGACAGAGAAGGCGGTCTACACCTGCAAATACTGCGGCGCGGAGGCTCGCACAATCGAGCGTCTGACGTCGTCCTTCTGTGTGCATCACCCCAAAGGGCACAACCGCGGAAGACATGCGCCGGCGCTGTAGAGAGGGGGAGAGAAGAATCAAGGAGACGCCTTATTGGGGATCGCACAAGGGTTCGCTCGAGACAGTAGCATCGCATTCGCAGGGATATTGAAGTTCCTCAAGTGGGCCTTGTGGATACTGGGGAGCATCGTTATCCTCTTGGTCGCACTGTTGGGAGGACTGATTTACAAACTCGTGGCTTCATGACAATGATGCATATATACTATGGTCTTATTAATTAACTGTATTGATTATGGGAAATACGATTGAAAAGGCTGGAGAGGCCGCTAAAGTCATTAAGGCTATTGCCGTAATAGCCGTGGCTGCTTTTAAGCTCTTCAGTAGTTCCAAAAATTGATGGCAGAATGATTGTTCTGTGACATCAGACAATGAAACGAATGTGACATCGGATCGCTGAAGACGCATTGCAATTTTCAGTGATCGAGCGATTCCCCTCTCCCTTGCGGAGTGGGGAGTAAAGGAGCCGGTCAGGGATAGGGCTTGATTGGCTCCTTGTATCTCTCCAACAGCAAGCATACAGCGCTTAGCAAGATTCTTATTACACACAACCAAAACGAAATCGAACAACATGAATGAATCAAATTCTTGGGACAAGGTGATGTCTGTTGCCTTGTCCATGCCTATGGTGAAAGTGGACAGAAACGCTTTCCTGATGAAAGAGTTTTCCATGTATGACAACGCCAATCAATTGCGGGACAAACGCCCGATTGACCTGTTTGACGACGCAGCCCTCGAGCGTGCCGCGCGGGGCGTCATCAATTCGCACATGACGAAGGCGACAGTCGCCTCCACCGCCGCTGGCATCCCCGGCGGACTGGCCATGGCTGCTACAATGCCGGCAGATATTACACAGTATTACTGGCATGTATTAGTGGTAGCGCAGAAGTTGGGCTACATCTATGGTTGGCCCGACTTGCTGGATGAGAAGGGACAGATCACCGAGGGCACGCGCAACGTGCTGACGCTCTTCGTGGGCATCATGTTTGGCGCCCAGGCCGCCACCAAGCTGGTCACGGAGGTTGCCAAACGCGTCTCCATGCAAGCAGCCAAGCGACTGCCGCAACAGGCACTCACCAAGACGATGTATTACCCCGTCATCAAGCAGGTTGCCAAGTGGATCGGCTTCAAGATGACCAAGGACACCTTCGGGAAGGGCGTAGGCAAAGCCATCCCCCTCTTGGGCGGCGTGCTTTCGGGCGCCATCACAGCCTTCTCATTCAAGCCGATGGCCGAAAAGCTGCACAAGCATTTGCGCGAAGAAATGCCCATGATGCGATCGCTGCACGAGAACGTCTTCTTCGACGAAAACAAGGTGGAGGACGTCGCTTTCGAGGAGCAAGACGTGCAGGAAGCGCCGGAGAATCTGGAGAAAATCAAGATCCAAGCCTGCATCAACATTGCCAAGATCGACTTCGATTTCTGCCAAGAAGAGAAGGACTTCATCACGGGCATGATCGACAGCTCCGACGAACTCTCGGACGAAGACAAGATGGAGCTGGTGGGACAACTGCACGACGAGAAGCTCCAGGACATCGACTTCAACCGCCTCCGTGGGAACGCGATCTACGCCACCTCCCTGCTTGAGAGCCTGATCAGCGTCGTCAAGGTCGACAACATCGTCCGCCCCACGGAGAAGATCTACCTCTTCAAAATCGCTCACGACCTGGGCTTCGATAAGGAGGCGATCAAGGAATTGCTCGACGAGAATAAGTAACAATGCACGCCGGGGGGGGAGGAAGCAATTCCCCCGCCTATCTGTTAAAACATTTAAGAGATCGGCCATTGACAGCAGTCAACGGCATGCAACCTCGAGGATTCTGCCCGTTGACAGTTGTCAAAGGGTAGAATCCTTGAGATTTCTGGGCATTGACAATTGTCAAAGGGTAAAAAACTTGAGAATTCAGCGCATTGACAACTGTCAGAGGGTAGAATCCTCGAGTTTTCGAAGCTTTGACAACTGTCAGAGGGCAGAAAACTGGCGGAAGCATACCTCTGACAGCTGTCAATGCCCTTTTCACTTCTTGCGGAGAAGAGAAGTCAAGGCGAAGCGACAATTCAAAGCCAACATTTTCGCCGTATTATTGCGCTCCGAAGGCCAATCGATAGAGCGATTGGGAACTAAATCATTTATTCTAAACACATAAACTCCTATGAAGACACTTCATTCATGTAATGTGGCAAGATTGCAGCAGATGGAATTCATAACCCTGCTGCGTGAGACAACAGCCGATGTGGAAACAGCGGTCGGAAACTTGATGACGACGGATGTACCGCTTAAACGCTATCTGAAGGAGACGAAAGACGGAACAGATCACTTTGAGGTGGTCACACGCAATCCGGTGAAGGATCCGAAAACAGCGGAGATGAAGCAAAAAGACAATGAACGCGACAAGGCCGTGAGCCGGTTCATGCTGAAGTTTCAAATCGCCCGGCTGTCAGATAACGCAGCTGAGCAGACAGCCTACGGCAATTTGCAAATCCTCTGGGAGCGGCACAGCGGGATTCAGAAACTGAACTTCTCCAATCAGACCGGCGCAACGGACAACCTGCTCAACGACCTGAAGAAGGAACCATTCGCATCAGCAGTAACAACGCTTCATTTAGAAGCCGAAGTGACAGGCATACGGACTACGAACGACGCCTTTCGCACCTTCATGGCCAGTCGACGCGCCTCGGAGGCAGAAGTTGAAGAGACACACATAATCAAGATGCGCCGCGAGTTGACGGATAAGTACACCAGCCTTTGCATCTACGTGATGGCCATGACGGACGCCTATCCGGTCGTACCGGAATGGGGCAAGGCCCTGACAGCCATCAACGTGATCCGCAAGCACTACACAGAGCTGCTGATTCGCCGCGCCGCTGCGCTCAAGGACGATAAAGACAAACAGCCGAAGGACCCCAAACAGCCTAAGGATCCCAAGCAGCCCAAGGACCCGAAGAAGCCGAAGGATCCGAAGAAGCCCGAGGATCCGAAGAAACCCGAGGATCCCCAAAAGCCCGGCGACGAGAAGCCTAAGGATCCGAAGAAGCCCAAGCCGGACGACGGCGATGATGACATCCACCTGCCGGAGGAATGAAAAGCGCTCTGAATAGGCGCCGGACGATAGCTCGGGGGCGAACCCCCCGGGCATGAATCGAATGAATGATTAAGGGTTATGCCGGGTACATGCAAGTCCATGTGCCCGGCATTTTTTGTTTTTCACTCCCCCTCCCTGTCCAAATCCTTGACGCGCCTGTCTACATATTGGACACGCCCCTCCGCCCCCCTTTTCGTTAACTGACTGGGCGCAATGCGTTTGCCCCCGGCGGCATGGTTTTGGCACATGATAAGACCAAACCATACGAACGAAACGATGAAAAGGATTTGGATATACAGCCTGATGCTCGGCGCAGCCGTTGTCGCGGGGCGGGCGCAGGAGGCGCGGCCGTGGACGATGGACGACTGCATGCGCTACGCCGCGGAGAATAGCCTCAAGGTGCGCGCCGGGCAGCACCGGAGCGACACCTACCGCGCCGAATACCGCGCGGCCGTGGCCGGACTCTTCCCCTCGGTCGGGGCGCGCATCGGCGGACAGCTGAACTACGGCCGCTCGATCGACCCGCAGACGAACACGTACAACAACGTCTCCACCTTCAACAACTCCTACGCCGTCTACGCCTCGCTGCCCCTCTTCGACGGCGGCCAGCTGATTAACGGGACGAAGGCGGCGCGCATCAACCGCTTGCTTGGGGGGCATGAGCTGCGCCGGGCGCAGGACGAGGCGGCGCTGGCCGTGATGGAAGCCTTCGCCAATGTGCTTTACTATGGCGGCACGGTGCGGTTGGCCTCGGAGAAGCTCGACGAGAGCAGCCGTATGCTGCACAAGACGCAGCGCATGGAGGAGTTAGGCATAAAGGGCGCGGCCGACGTGGCGCAGGTGGCGGCACAGGTGGCGGCCGACGATTACAACCTGACGCATCAGCGCAACCTCTGCGACGCGGCCGTGCGAACGCTCAAGGAGACGATGAATTATCCGACCGACAAGGCACTCGTGCTCGATACCACCGTGGCTGTCCCCCCGACGTCGGGCGAGGAAGAGGCGACGGCGGAGGAGATCTTCCTCCGGGCAAAGGCGGCGAACTCGACGATGCAGGCGGCTGAATGCCGCAGGCAGGCGGCGCGCTATCAATACCGTGTGGCTCGCGGCGCGATGCTCCCGCAGCTTACCTTCGAGGCGGGCATCACGACGAACTACTTCCGCAACTTGGCAGACCAGAACACGACGGCTTTCTCTAAGCAATTCTTCGACAACAACCGGGGCGAATACTTAGCTCTGACGCTCTCCATCCCCCTCTTCGACGGGCTGAGCCGCTACACGTCGGCCCGGCGCGCACGCAACACAATGCGCATTGCCAACACTGAGCGCGACGAGACGCTCCAGCAGCTGCGCACTGCCGTGGAGCAGGCCGTGGCCGACCGCGAAGGGTTTGCGAAGGAGGCCGTGCAGATGCGGCGGAAGGTGGAGGCTGATTCGATTGCTTATCGCGTGACGCTCCGCAAATTCGAGGAGGGTCTCTCCTCCGCAATCGATCTGCGAACTGCGGCCAATACGTTGCTCGAGGCGCGCGCCAACCTGCTTCAGAAGCAGCTCTCGTATGAGATCAAGCGGCGCCTTGTGGAATATTATAAGGAAGGATGGCTCGTAGGGGCGAAAGATTTTTCCCCTAAGGCCGGTAACTCGTAACCTGTAACTCGTAACCTCATGGATATACAATTAGAAAAGAAGAAAGGCATACGGCGGAAGCACCTGCCGTACATCGCGGGCGGCGCGGCGCTGCTCGTCCTCGTGCTGTGGATCATCTTCGGCAACCACGCCTCGACGCTGCGTGTAGACGCGCGCAGCCTCAGCATCGGCGAAGTCCGGCGCGACCAATTCAACGACTTCGTGCGTGTCGACGGGCAGGTGCAGCCCATCACCGTCGTGCAACTCAGCCCCGAGGAGGGCGGCATCGTGCAGGAGCTCGTCGTGGAGGAAGGCGCCCAGGTGCGCCGCGGCGACGTGATCGTCCGCCTGAGCAACTCGAACCTTGAGCTGCAAATCCTCAACGCCGAGGCGGAACTTGCCGAGAAGCAGAACCTGCTCCGCAACACGCAGGTGGCGATGGAGCAAGACCGCCTGCGCAACAAGACGGAGAAGCTGCAATTAGACCTTGACATCACCCGCCGCCTGCGTACGTATCGGCAGCAGGAGCAGCTCTACAACGAGAAGCTCATCGCCCGCGAGGATTTTGTGCAGGCCAAGGAGGACTACGAGTTGGCGCGCCGCAAACACGCGCTCATCGTCGAGCGGCTGCGTCAAGATTCGCTTTACCGCTCCATTCAAATGAGTCAAATGGAAGACAACCTCTCCAACATGCGCCGCAACGTGCTGTTGATCCGTGAGCGCAAAGACAAACTCGATGTGCGTTCGCAGATCGACGGCGAACTCGGGCTTCTTGACGTCGTGCTCGGGCAGAACGTGCAGCCGGGTCAGAAGATTGGGCAGATCAACGACCTCTCCGACTACAAGGTGGAAGCGCTCATCGACGAGCACTACATCGACCGCGTACGCACCGGCCTCAACGCCACCTTCGACCGCCAAGGCGCACACTTCGCCCTGACCGTCCGCAAGGTCTATCCCGAGGTACGCGACGGCAAGTTCCGCACCGACTTCGTCTTCACCGGCGAGCGCCCGGACAACATCCGCAGCGGCCAGACTTATTACATCAACCTCGAGCTGGGTCAGCCCACGGAGTGCGTCATGATCCCCAAGGGCACCTTCTTCCAAAGCACAGGCGGCAACTGGATCTTCGTCGTCGACCGCGACGGGAAGCGCGCCTATCGCCGCAAGATCAAGATCGGCCGGCAGAACCCGCAGTATTACGAAGTAACCGAAGGCCTCGAGCCCGGCGAACGCGTCATCGTCTCCGGCTACGAGAGCTATAAGAACAGCGAGGTGTTAGTCATTCAGTAATTATTAATTGTCAATGATCAATGATTAGCCGGGTAGCAATCATTGATATGCGCCTCCCATAATCATTAAGAACTAAGAACAACCATCATGCTACAGAAAAACCTCCTCCTCGCCCTGCGCTCATTGACGAAGCGCGGCCGAAACAACGGAATCAAGATCCTGTCGCTCGCCGTCGGGCTGGCTATGGGATTAGTGCTCATCGCCAAGGTCTGCTTCGAGCAGTCGTACGACACGTTCTACCCCGACGCCGACCGCATCTATCGCCTCAACGAGATGATCGTCATAAACAACGAGCTGAAAGCGTTCGAGCAAGTCAGTGGCGGCGTGGCTGTCGGCATGCGCGAAGAAGTGCCCGGCGTGCAGCAAGCCACGCGTTGCACGTGGATCTACGAGGGCAACATGTACACCGAAGACAAGAAGCGCTTCGAGGTGCACATGATCGCTGCCGACGATTCATTCTTCAACGTCCTGCCGCGGCCCATGCTGCAGGGCGATGCACAGCGCGTGCTCACCGCTCCGCGCGGCGATGGACTGATTATGATCTCCCGCGAGTTGGCCGACAAGATGGGCGGCGGCGATGTCGTCGGCAAGCGGCTCAAGGCCGAGCAATGGAGCGGCGAAGAGCTGACCATCGGCGGCGTCTTCGAGACCGTCCCCGAGAACGCCTCGCTGCGTTACGACGCCATCATCTCCATCGACCTGCTCCGCACACCCAACTTCGACGGCACCATGAACTGGGTCGGCAACGACCGCTACATGGGCTTTGTCAAGCTGCAGCCCGGCGTCCACCCCGACAGCCTTGCCGACGCCATGCACGCCATGCAGCTGAAGCACCAGGACGCGGAGATGCTGAAGAAGGCAGGCGTAGAGCTGAGCTACTCCCTCACGCCGCTCGACGCCGTGCACGACAGCCTGCCCGAGGTGCGCCGCATGACGTGGCTCTTAGCGCTCCTCGCCTTCGCGCTCGTCTTCACGGCCGTGATGAACTACGTGCTCATCGTCATCTCCTCGCTTGTGGGGCGGACGAAGGAGGTGGCCGTGCACAAGTGTTACGGTGCCTCGCGGGCGAACATCGGCGGCATGATCCTCTCCGAGACGTTCCTCCATCTGCTCCTTTCCATCCTACTGGCCGGCGCGCTCATCCTCGCTTTCCGCGCCACGGTCGAAGAGCTGCTGGACGCCACGCTCGGCGCCCTCTTCACCCGGCGCAGCCTGCTGCTCCTCTTTGGCATTTGCGCCGTCGTCTTCTTAGTGGCCGGATTGCTTCCGGGCCGTCTCTTCGCCCGCGTTCCCGTAGCCGCCGCCTTCCGCAACTTCCATGAGCATCGCCGCCGCTGGAAGCTCGCCCTGCTCTCCCTGCAATTCGTTGCCGTCGGGTTCCTCCTCTCGCTGCTCGTGGTCATCGCCCGGCAATACAACCGCATGGTGCACGACGATCCGGGGTATCGCTACGATAATCTGGCCTACGTCAGCATGCGCGGCGCCGACTCTACGCTGCGCGTCAAGCTCATTGACGAGGTGGGGCGATTGCCCGAAGTGTCGGCCGTATCTACCTTCTATCAGCTGCTCTTCGAGGGTGCATCGGGCAACAACATCTTTCTGCCGAACGACAATCGTGAGCTCTTCAACATCGCCGACCTCTATGAGGTGGGTAACGGCTATTTGGCCGCGATGGAAATCCCCATCATCGAGGGGCGATCGTTCACGGAAAATGTCTCTTGGTCGCACGAGGTGATGGTCAGCCGCCGCTTTGTGGAGAAGATGAAGCAGTTCGCGGATTGGTCGGACGGCGCAGTGGGCAAACAGCTCCTCATCACCGAGCATAGCGGCGACAATAACGACGAGCCTTTCACCATCTGCGGCGTGTATGAAGACGTCCGCGTGGGCACGATCCACAACGAGGACGAGCGCCCCTCCGTACTCTTCTACAGTTGCAATCCGCGGGAGACGCCGTATCTGCTCATCAAGTTTCACCACATGACGCCCGAGGCCATGCGCCACGCGCGGGAGACGCTGCAACGCTTGCTGCCCGACCGGGAGGTGGAGGTGAGCGACTGGCGGGCGGAGATGACGGCGCGTTATGTGGACGCGCGGCGCTTCCGCAATGCCGTGATGATCGGCGGCGCCATCACGCTGATCATCGCCCTGATCGGCCTCTTCGGCTACACGCGCGACGAGATCAATCGCCGCCGCAAGGAGATCGCCATCCGCAAGATCAATGGCGCCACCGTCGGCGAGGTGATGCGGCTCTTCGAGCGCGACATCGTGCGCATGGCCGTGCCCGCGTTAGTCTTCGGTTGCGGTGCGGCGGCTTACGTGGCCTCGCTGTGGCAGGAGGGCTTCTCGGAGAAAGTGTCGCTCGCGTGGTACCTCTTCGCGCTCTGCGGCTTGGTTATGCTCAGCGTCATCGCCGCCGTCGTGGCGCTGAATGTCCGTCGCGCCGCCCGCGAAAACCCAGTGAACAGCATAAAGAATGAATGAAAAATGCTTGCCCAAGTTGGGCAAGCGCCAAAAAGTCTGTTTTATCATTTGCCCAAGTTGGGCAAGCACCAAAAAAAACCGATTTGGCATTTGCACCGCCGGTGCAAGCACCGAAATCCCCAATGAATCATTCAAATATTCACACACATAACACCCTAACCCATCATGATTAAAGTAGAGAATCTGACAAAGTATTTCGAGACAGAAGAGATCCAAACCATTGCCCTGAACAAGGTCACGTTAGAAGTTGCCGACGGCGAATTTGTGGCCATCATGGGCCCCTCGGGCTGCGGCAAGTCCACCCTGCTCAACATCCTCGGCCTACTCGACAATCCCACCGAGGGCGACTATTATTTGGACGGCCGCGAGGTGGGCCACCTGCGCGAAAAGGAACGTACCGAGGTTCGCAAGGGCAACATCGGGTTCGTCTTTCAGAGCTTTAACCTGATCGACGAGCTGAACGTATTCGAGAACGTGGAGCTGCCCCTGACTTACCTCGGCATTAAGGCCGCCGAACGCAAGGAGCGTGTGCACGCCATCCTCAAGCGCATGAGCATCAGTCACCGCGGGCGCCACTTCCCGCAGCAACTCTCCGGCGGACAGCAGCAACGCGTGGCCATCGCGCGCGCCGTCGTGGCAAACCCGAAACTGATCCTCGCCGACGAGCCGACGGGTAACCTCGACTCGAAGAACGGCCTCGAGGTGATCCGCCTGCTGAACGACCTGCACGACGAGGGCACGACAATCGTCATGGTCACCCACTCGCAACACGACGCGGGCTTCGCCAACCGCATCATCAACCTCTTCGACGGACAAATCGTGAACACGACAAGGCTGTAGCCTGAATGATTAATGTTTAATGATTACGGGGGCTTGTAGGGGCGTATCGCATACGCCCTACAGGTACCCGGTCGCCTGATCATTCGCCCCTTCCGGGGCGTTTTGAGGGCGTATGCGCGTGCGCCCCTACAAGGGGGCACACCGGATAATCATTGACCATTGACCATTGACAATTAATAATTAGGAAACATGCACACCATCTACCGCAACCTCCTGAGCGTCGTCCGCCGCTTCCGCGTGGCGACCCTATTAAATGTATTAGGGTTAGCCGTTGCCTTTGCCGCCTTTATGATCATCCTCATGCAGGTGGACTTCGACCGCACCTTCGACCGCTCCGACCCGAACCACGCCCGCATCTTCCGTGTCGAGTTCGTCAATCACGAGCGCGGGGCACAGGTCATCCTGAGCCGACCCATAGCCGAGGCGCTCTTTGCTTCCTCGCCGCACATCTTGGCCGGAGCGTACCTCAATTATTCCTATGACGTCGCCTTCGTCGTGGAAGACGGTGCCGGCAGGAAGTCGTTTCGGGAAGCCTACGAGACCGTATCGCCAGGATTTACTGACGTCTTCGCGTTCGATTTTGTGGAGGGCTCCAAGGACGCACTCCGCACGCCCGATCAAGTGATCATCCCGCTCAGCATGGCGCGCAAGATGTTCGGCAGTGGGTCGGCCGTAGGGAAGAAACTGATCAACGCCAACTTCGCTCCGACCGTCGGCGCCGTCTACCGTGACTTCCCCGGCAATACGCTCATCGAGAACGTCGTCTATCGGGCCATCCCCGACAAGGAGAACCGGCAGAACTGGGGCAACTGGAATTACTCCGTCTTTATCCGCGTGGACGACGCAGCGAACATTCCCACCATCTACGAGAATTTCAAACAGCGCATTGTCGCGGACATCAAGGAGGTCTTCGGCGAAGAGGCGAGCGACGCCAGCTGGGATGACGTGGGTGGCGACCTGCGCTTCACGCCCCTGCCCGAGGTGCATTTCACTACCGACGCCCAGTTTGACAACACGCCGAAAGCCAACCGACAGACACTGCATGTGTTACTGGCCATCGCCATCGTGGTGATCGTCATTGCGGGCATAAACTTCACCAACTTCAGCATGGCGCTCACACCCATGCGCATCCGCAGCATTAACACGCAGAAGGTGCTCGGCAGCACCACCGGGACAATCCGCCGCGCACTTGTGGCCGAGTCCGTGCTGATGAGCCTCGTGGCCTACGCGCTGGCAGTCGGATTAGTTGTGCTCTTTGCCCGCAGTCCGCTCGCCGCGCTCGTCACCACCGATCTTGATCTGATCACCCACATAGGCATCGCGGGGCTGGCTGCGCTCATCGCCCTGCTGACCGGCCTCGCCGCGGGTGTCTATCCGGCGTATTACATGACCTCCTTCCCGCCCGCGCTCGTGCTCAAGGGCAGCTTCGGCCTCTCGCCCCGCGGACGGGCGCTGCGCAACGCCCTGATCGGCGTGCAATTCTTTGCCTCGTTCGCCCTCATCATCAGCGCCTCCTTCATGTATTTGCAAAACCATTACATGCAGCACGCGCCTCTCGGCTATGACCGCGACGAGCTGATCATCACCGACCTCAACGACGCGCTCATGGACAGCCGCGACGCGCTGACGAATCGCCTCAAGGCTTACGCCGGCGTCTCGGGCGTGGCTTATGCCGAACGCATCCTCTCGAGTGGCGATTCTTATATGACTTGGGGACGGGATTATCGCGGCAAGCAGATCAACTACACGGTCTTGCCGGTGGAGTCTGAATTTCTCGATGTGTTAGGCATCCAAGTCAACGAGGGGCGCGACTTCCGCCCGGAGGACGCGAAGACTCGCCACGGCGCCTACGTCTTCAACGAACGCGCACACCAAGAGTTCGGGTTAGAGCTTGGCACGATGATCGACAGCATAGCGATCGTTGGCTTCATACCCGACATCAAGTTCGCTTCCTTCCGCACGGAGGTGGCACCGATGGCCTTCTTTGTCGGAGGTACGAACTGGGGCAACAAATCCTGCTACGCTTACATTAAAATGAAGGTGGGCACGGATCTGCGTGCCGCGATGGATCATGTGCGCGCGGTGCTGAAGGAGCTCGACCCGGAGTACCCCTTCGACGTGCGCTTCTTCGACGGCGTCCTGCAGCAGACCTATGAGAAGGAGCGCGCCATCGGATCGCTCATCACGCTCTTCAGCGCAATGGCCGTGTTTATCTCCATCGTCGGCGTGTTCGGCCTCGTCCTTTTTGACAGCGAATACCGGCGCAAGGAGATCGGCATCCGCAAGGTGTTCGGCTCCTCCACGCGGCAGATCTTGGCCCTATTCAATCGCACCTACCTGCGCATCGTGGCCATCTGCTTCATCATCGCCGCGCCTGTGGCTTATTACGGCGTGACCCGATGGCTCGAAAACTTTGCTTACCGCACGCCGCTGCGTTGGTGGGTGTTCGTGCTCGCGTTCGTCGCCGTGGCTGCCGTTACGTTGGCCACCGTCACCTTCCAAAACTGGCGCGCGGCGAATGCTAATCCGGTGAAGAGCATCCGGAATGAATGATCAACCCGAAACAGTCTTTAGACGTACCCGAAGTTGGCCGGCGTCCCCTGACGCCTTGATCTTCTTTTGCCTTCTTTTCTTCCATCAAGGGAAGAAAAGAAGGTAGGGGTCCGGGGGCAACGCCCCCCAAAGATGCCCAGCCATGACGCCGGTGACGTTTGGTAAGGGCGAATGATTATTCGCCCCTACCGGCACACTGGTTAATCATTAACAATTAATAATTAGGAAACATGCATACCATCTATCGCAACCTACTAAGCGTCGTCCGCCGGTTTCGGATGGCGACTGTATTAAATGTATTAGGGCTGGCCGTCGCCTTCGCCGCCTTCATGGCGATTATGATGCAGGTGGATTACGAACGGAGCTACGACCGTTGCCACCCCGGCGCCGACCGCATCTTCCGCGTCGACCTGTCGCAGGCAGGCACGTTCTCCACCATCCTGCCGCGCGGCTTCGTGGAGGCCGTCATCGCCTCCTCGCCACACATCGAGGCCGGCACGCTCCTCAACCCCTTCGTGGGCGATGTCTACTTCACTGTCACGGACAAGGCCGGTGCCCGACACGGCTTCCGCGAGCCGGTGCAGACGTGCCTCCCGGCGCTCGTCCGCACGTTCGACTTCCCCATCGTCGAGGGCGATGCCGACTGCCTGCGTGAGCCGGACAAAGTGATCATCCCCCAAAGCATGGCGCGCCGACTCTTTGGCGATGCGGCGGCTGTGGGGCGGCGGCTGCATGCCGAGGAACGGATCTGGAGCAAGAACCGCGACGACGACACGACGCTGCTCGACCTCACGGTGGGCGCCGTCTACCGCGACTTCCCCGGCAACACGCAGCTCCGCAATGTGATCTACACCGCCATCGACGAGGCCTGCCTGAAGGGGAACTTCTCCGCCAGCAACTTCATCTGCTACCTGCGCCTCGACCGCGCCGCATCGGCCACCGACGTGGCTGCCGACTTCAACCGTCGCTTCGACTTCAGCAACATCGACCGCCCCGGCGAGCAGATCACGCTCGTCCCCCTGACCGACATCTACTTTATGAACGAGAGCGGCGATGGGCGCATCTTCCGCAGCGGCAACGTCGATGTTGTGCGCCTGCTCTTCGGCATCGCCCTGCTGATCCTCCTGATCGCCGCCGTGAACTACACCAACTTCAGCACCGCCATGACGCCCCTGCGGATGAAGAGCATCAACACGCAGAAGGTCTTAGGTAGCACCGACGGCGCACTCCGCCGCTCGCTCCTGATCGAGGCCTGCGCCGTCTGCCTCGCTGCGTGGGTCGTTGCTGTGGGCATCGTTTGGGCGTTAAGCGAAAGCCGATGGCTCACATTTGTCGAGGCCGACACGTCGCCCCTCCACCACCCCGTGCTCATCTTATTGACTGCGCTCATAGCCCTGCTCACCGGCCTCGCCGCGGGCCTGTATCCGGCGTATTACATGACCTCCTTCCCGCCCGCGCTCGTGCTCAAGGGCAGCTTCGGCCTCTCGCCCCGCGGACGACGGCTGCGCATGGCCCTCGTGGGCGTGCAGTTCGTCATCTCCATGGCGCTCATCATCGGGGCCGGCTTCGTACAGCTGCAAAACAGCTACCTGCGCAGCTACCCCGCCGGTTTCGACCGCGATCGGATCGCCGTCGTAGAGCTCAACGGCGCCATCGCCGGTGGCCATGCTCGCGAATATGCCGACCAGCTGAAGGCCTTTGCGGGCATCGAAGACGTGGCGTTCTCGTCGGAGAAGGTCGGATCGAAAGACACCTACATGACCGAAGGGACGGAGTATCGCGGCCGGGAGTTTTCCTACTTCCTCATCACCGTATCATGGAATTTCTTCCGCACGATGGGCATCCACTTGGCCGACGGCCGCGACTTCACCGAGGCCGATGCGCGCAGCAAGCGACCCGCCTTCATCTTCAACGACCACGCCCGCCGTAGCCTCGGCATGGAGTGCGGCCCCTTCCGCTACTGGGATGACCACGAGGGCGACCTCATCGGCTTCACGGGCGACTTGCACATCGCTTCCCTGCGGCAAGAATCGGCCAACATCGCCCTTGCCGCCGTGCAGCCCGGCCCCAATCTGCGCGTCTCCTACATCCGCCTCCGCGCCGGCACCGACCCGCGCGCCGCCGCAGCTCACATCCGCAAGACCGTCGCCGCCATTGACCCGTCTTACCTCATCGACATTGAGTTTTACGACACCATCGACGACACGCTTTATCAGAAGGAGACGACCCTCCGCACGCTCATCACACTCTTCGGCCTGCTCGCTGTGCTGCTGTCGCTCGTCGGCGTGTTCGGCCTCGTGGTGTTCGACAGCGAATACAGGCGCAAGGAGATTGGCATCCGCAAGGTGTTCGGCTCCTCCACGCGGCAGATCTTGCTCCTATTCAATCGCACCTACCTGCGCATCGTAGCCATCTGCTTCGTCATCGCCGCGCCTGTGGCTTACTACGGCGTCATGCGATGGCTCCAGAATTTCGCCTACCGCACGCCGCTGCGTTGGTGGGTGTTCGTGCTCGCCTTCTTCGCCGTGGCTGCCGTCACGTTGGCCACCGTCACCTTCCAAAACTGGCGCGCGGCGAATGCTAATCCGGTGAAAAGCATCCGGAATGAATGAGTTGTTGGGGGCTTGCCGGAGCGAGCCGGTTTATTTGTTGAATCGTTGAGTTGATCAACATCTAAACAATTCAACAGGGCGTAAGCCCTCAACAACTCAACGGGGCGTTAGCCCTCAAACAAATAAACAAGGGGCAAAGCCCCCTAAACCAGCTCGCGCAGCGAGCCCAAACACCTAAACAAGAGACATGCATACCCTTTACCGCAACCTACTCAGCGTCGTCCGCCGGTTTCGGATGGCGACTGTATTAAATGTATTAGGTCTGTCCGTCGCCTTCGCCGCCTTTATGGTGATGATGATGCAGGTGGACTTCGACCGCACCTTCGACCGCTCCGACCCGAATCACGCCCGCATCTTCCGCCTCGAAGTCACTGACGAGAACGGAACGCTACCCATTCACAGCCGACCGATGGCTGAGACTTTTTTCGCCTCCTCGCCACACATCGTGGCCGGAACGTATGAAAGCGGCGCCATCGGCGAAGTCTTCGTCGTAGGCGACAGCACCGCTGTCGGACAGGCGTTTGAAGAGCAGACCATGAACGTATCGCCCGGCTTTGCCGACGTCTTCACGTTCGATTTTGTGGAGGGATCGAAGGACGCACTCCGCACGCCCAATCACGTGATGATCCCCCAAAGCATGGCGCACAAAATGTTCGGCCGCCGATCGGCCATCGGTCAGCAGCTGCGCAGCCGATCGCCCTTCCGCAAACGGAAACACAAGGGTGAATGCACCCTGACAGTCGGTGCCGTGTACCGCGACTTCCCCGCTGGCACGCTGGTCGGGAATGTGATCTACGAGGCAATCCCCGACGATGAAAACAAGACGCGCTGGAACAACTTCAGCTATCAGGTGTTCGTCCGCGTGGACGACGCCGCCAACGCCCCGTCGATCATCGCGCACTTCAAGAAGCAAAAGTTCGACGACAAGGTGAAGGATCAAATTGCCCACTTGCGCCTCACTCCCCTGCACGATGTGCATTTTATCACCGACGCCCAATTCGACAATATGCCCAAGGCCGATCCGCAGACACTGCGTGTGCTCGTAGCCATCGCCGTCGTGGTGATCGTCATCGCGGGCATCAACTTCACCAACTTCAGCATGGCATTCACGCCGATGCGCATCCGCAGCATCAACACGCAGAAGGTGCTCGGCAGCACCACCGGAACAATCCGTCGCGCACTTGTGGCTGAGTCTGTACTGATGAGTATGGCGGCCTATCTGATAGCCCTCGGGCTGGTCGATTTATTCGCAAAGAGCCCGCTGTCGTCGCTTGTCCAAACCGACCTCGACTTCATCGTTCACCTGCCCGTGACCATCCTGACTGCCCTGCTCGCCCTGCTGACGGGAATTGTCGCCGGTCTGTATCCGGCGTATTACATGACCTCCTTTCCGCCCGCGCTCGTGCTCAAGGGCAGCTTCGGCCTCTCGCCCCGCGGCCACGCACTCCGCAACGCACTCATCGGCATACAGTTCTTTACCTCCTTCGCACTGATCATCAGCGCCGGCTTCATCTCCCTGCAAAACCACTACATGCAGCACGCCCCGTTAGGCTACGACCGTGACGCCCTGATCGTGACCAACCTCAGCGACGTCGTCAAGAAGCGCCAATCCGCCTTTACTGACCGCCTCAAGGCCAACGCCGGCATCGCAGGCGTGACTTACGGTGAACGTCTGCTCTCCAGCGCCGATTTTTACATGAGTTGGGGCACGGAGTTTCGGGGGGAAGACATTTCATTTCACGTGCTGCCCGTCGATCCGTCTTTCCTCGACGTGATGGGCATTAAGATCACCGAAGGGCGCAGCTTCCGCGATGAAGATGCGCGCACACGTCATGGCGCTTATGTGTTTAATGAGATGGCACACCGACAATTCAGCTTAGAGCCGGGCCTGATGATCGACAGCATAGAAGTAGTCGGCTTCATGCCCGACGTCAAGTTCGCCTCCTTCCGCACCGAGGTTGTCCCGATGGCCTTCTGCGTGTGGGGCACTAAAAACCGCAACAATTTCCTCCCTGGTTACGCCTATATCAAGGTCAAGGCTGGTTCAGACATGCGCGCCGCAATGCACCACGTGCTCGCCACCCTGAAGGAATTCGATCCCGAATATTCCTTCAACGTCCGCTTCTTCGACGAAGTGCTTCAACAGCTCTACGAAAAGGAACGCGCCGTCGGATCGCTCATCACGCTCTTCAGCGCAATGGCCGTGTTTATCTCCATTGTCGGCGTGTTCGGCCTCGTGGTGTTCGACAGCGAATACAGGCGCAAGGAGATCGGCATCCGCAAGGTGTTCGGCTCCTCCACTGGGCAGATCTTGGTCCTATTCAATCGCACCTACCTGCGCATCGTGGCCATCTGCTTCGTCATCGCCGCGCCCGTAGCTTACTACGGCGTCACGCGATGGCTCGAAAACTTCGCCTACCGCACGCCGCTGCGTTGGTGGGTGTTCGTGCTCGCCTTCATCGCCGTGGCTGTCGTCACGTTGGCCACCGTCACCTTCCAAAACTGGCGCGCGGCGAATGCTAATCCGGTGAAGAGCATAAAGAACGAATAATCTCAGTATTTCAATGGTCGGCATCTGTTTCGGTACGCTCGCGTCCAGCCGACCATTGATTTTTCAGAAATTTTCGGGGGAAGGCTTTGCACTTTCGGAAATGCCCTTATCTTTGCCGCGCAATTAGGGAACAAAGCTGTGTTCGCACGAAATGATGGCTAACATGGTGTGGTAGTTCAGCTGGTTAGAATACCTGCCTGTCACGCAGGGGGTCGCGG